>NZ_JARTVR010000001.1:806430-891925 GCF_029625735.1 Mesorhizobium sp. WSM4935
ATCGAGGGGCCGTCATCGAGGAAGGTGACGGCGCCGCCGATGTCGATGGCACCGGTGCTGGCGGTGTCGCCGTCGGCATCCGTCACCGTCGCCGTCACGGCAATCTTGCCGGCAAGGTTGAGCGCGTCGTTGTAGGCGGCAGCCGTCGAGCCGTCGACCAGGTGTTCGAGCGCGACGTTCTGCACCACCGTCAGCTTGCCGTCGGAGGCGATCGACACGGTGAAGGCGGTGTGCGTGCCGCCGGCATCGGTATACTGGCCCTGCACCGTGGCGCCGACCTGGACCAGCGTGATGGCATGGTCGCCCTGTGCCGTCGCAAGGCCCGAGGCCGCGTTCGTCACCGACAGCGCATAAGCCGTCGTGCCGGCGCCGTCGGCGCCGTAGGTCGAGGTCAGCGTCACGATCGCCGCAGCGCTCGTGGCCGTCATGATCGCCGGGTTCAGCACGCCGTCCGTCGTCGGACCGTTGCTGGTCTCGTCGAGCGTCACCGAACTGCCGACCACCGCGCCCGAGATCGTCGGCACATCGTCCGTGATGTTGATCTTGATGGTCGACGTGGATGTATTGCCAAAGCTATCGGTCACCGTGAACGTGAACACGTCCTGCCCGGGCTGCACATTGGCGCCGTCATTGCCGGCCGGCACATTCGCTTCCGGCTTGGTCAGCGTATAGGTATAGGTGCCGTCCGCGTTGAGGTGCAGGATGCCGTATGTGCCATTGATGTTCGTGCCGACATTGCCGCTCACGTCACCGCCGATATCACCGGCCTGAACACCGGTCACGGTTGCTCCGTCGGGATCCGAGAAGGTCAGCGTGCCCGTCGTGGTCTCCGAGCCGTCGCCCGCATGCGAGCCGTCCACCGTCCCGGGGCCGAGGTCGCCGGCCGGCGGCGTCGTGTCGATGCCTGCTTCGTTGACCGCCGCAACCTCCGCCACCACACGCGGCTGGCTGCCGGTCACCTCGATCGTCAGCGTCGCCGGCGAGGTGTCGCCGTCACCGTCGGTGATCGTGTAGTTGAAGACGTCGGTGCCGGTGGGCGTATTCGGGGTGGCCTGATAGCTGTAATCGCCATTGGCATAGACCGTCAGCACGCCATGCGCGCCCGTCACAGTCGTCACGCCGTTGTTCGTTACCGCACCCGTCCAGGTGATCGATGCGATGCCGTCGGCGCCCGCCGTGTCGGCCGCGCCGGTGCCATGGGTGCTGGTGCCGGTCTCGACATTGCCCGTCACCGTCTCGCCGGACTGGGCGGCGTCAGTATCGGCCTTCGCCGCCGGCACGTCGTCGATGACATTGATCACCAGGTTGCCGGAAGCGGGCTGGCCATCCTGATCGGTCACGACGATTTCGAAGCTGGGTGTGGCTTCCGTGTTGGTGCCGTCGCCGCCCGTGGCGCTGTGATAGTCGGTCGTCAGTTCGTAGCTATAATGGATCGTGCCCGCTCCGGTGGCGCTGTTGTACTCGTACCACGCGCTCACCGTGCCACCCGTAGTCGGGTCCGTGAACGTCGTCGGATTGCCCGAATCGCTCGACAGCGCGTGGCCGCCCAGCGAAACCGAGTTCACCCCATCCTGCGAGGTAAAGCCGATCGTGCCGCTCGTCGCGTTCGAACCGTCATGGAGCGTACCGCTCGCCAGGCCTGCCTCGTTGACGACCGCGCCGTCGGCGCCTGCGGCCGGGATGTCGCCCAGCTTAGGTGGCTCGTTGCCGATATTGATCGTCAGCGTGGTGCTCGACTGATCGCCATCGCCATCAGTCAGCGTGTAGTGGAACACGTCGTCCACGCCGCCCGGCGTGTTTGCCGCGCGCGTGTAGGTGTAGCTGCCGTCCGAGTGCAGCAGCAGGGTGCCGTACTGGCCGGCGATCGAGACGCCTGCGTCCGTCACCGTCTGCGCGGAGCCGGCGCCGTCCTTGCCGTAGGCCGATGTCACACTGGCGTCGTCGGCGCCCTTGCCGTCGGCGCCCGCGGCGTTGCCGTCGCTGCCGGCGCCGGTAATGACATTGCCGTCGATCGGCGCATGTGAGCCCGCGGCCACGGCATCGGTGTCGGCGTTCGCCGTCGGCACGTCGTCGACGATCCGGACCGAGAGCGTGCCGGGAAGCGAGACGTCGCCGTCCGAGTCGGTGACGGTCACCGTCATGTTGTCGAAGATGGAATCGGTGCCTGCGCCGGGGTGAGGCTCGCTATGCAGCAGCGTGTAAGTGTAGCTCACCTGGCCGGTTGCCGGATCGTAGCCGTTGATGGTCAGCGTGTTGCCGAGCGGCGTCGTGATCT
Source organism: Mesorhizobium sp. WSM4935 (assembly GCF_029625735.1). Classification (NCBI taxonomy): domain Bacteria; kingdom Pseudomonadati; phylum Pseudomonadota; class Alphaproteobacteria; order Hyphomicrobiales; family Phyllobacteriaceae; genus Mesorhizobium; species Mesorhizobium sp. WSM4935. The sequence goes on from NZ_JARTVR010000001.1 coordinate 808,706, forward strand.
CGATCGGCGTCGTCCCGCTGTTGGTGAGCGCGGCTGCCGAGATCACCTGGCCGTTGATGTCAACCGAGCCGATGCCGTCGGGCGAATTGATGGTGAAGGTGCCGGTGTTGTGCTCTGACGGGTCGTTGTCGACCGCGACGTTGGTGCCAGCTTCTCCGGACCCTGTCGCGCCGGCGGTTTCCAGACCCTTCTCATCGACAGTGGTGTCGCCGCCGTCGACCGAAGGCGTCAGGTCGAGGATCGTCGGCGTGGAATTCTCGCGCACGAGACCCGGGAACAGGTCGCGATGCTCGGGTTGGCCGAACGCCAGATCCGTCGGCGGCAGCAGGGCGGTGAGGCCGAAGCCGTCGCCGATGCCGCCTGCGGGCTGTTCGAAATTTCCGCCCGCGCTGCTCGGCGAGCCGTTGCCGCCGGCCGAGATCGAGCCGTCGGCGCCGAAGGCGACATCGACATGGCTGGCCTCGAGCGCGGCGATCAGTGCCACGCGCGGCACCTCGACGTCCCCCAGGATGAAGGTCGGCACGTTCAGCGCGCCGTCCTTGATGACGATCTCGGATCCGTCAGGCTGCACCAGCACCAGATTGTGTCCGTCGACCTTGATGTTGTCGATCGAGACATTGGCGGGGAGCTTCACGACATTGCCGGCTTCGGCGTGATACTCATGCGGAACGTTCGTAGCCGCGGCATTCGCCGCCGGCGCGTTTCCTGCCGGCGCGTTTCCTTGGGCGGCATTGGAAGCCGGAGCGTTGGCGGCCGGCGCATTGGCCGCGCCCTGCGCCGGCGCGCCGCTGCCGACATCGACCGGCACGGGCTCGCTCGCCGCCTGGCCGGTGGTCGCCTGCGCGACCTGGACACCCGTCGAGATATGATTTTCAGCGGCGCTGGTATGCTCGTCCCAGGAATTTGAAACGGCGTCGAATTCGATATTGGTCGTCATAGCTAAAGCCCCTCCGGCATTTCCCGGAAAGAGACATGTCAGGCCCGGACTTTGCAACAGACCTTCAATCTATTTCATATACTCGAATATGTAGAGAATCGCATTTTTTACACTTGGTAAATCGCGATGATATATCCGGATATGCATGATCTTAAGGAATGCTGGATCGGCTTCGGCGCGCCGCGCCGGTTTGGTAAATGAAAGTATAAATTTAAATAAAATTTGATAGAAAATAGAACAGAGTGATTCGCGGAAATTTACCCACCTTCCTTTCCGATAATTTGAGACAAGATTGGTAGCGTCCACAGTCAAAGGTGGGCGTTATGAAAATACAAAAAGCAGCCCCGGGGATGACGGGGATCAAGGTTCTCTTGCTAGCGATCGGCCTTGCCGTTCCGGCGAATCCATCATCAGCCGGCGTGAATTCGGGCGCGGATCCGGCCCTGCAACAGGTGCCTGCGCCGGCGAGCCTCGGCGGCGTTTCGCTGGCCCGGCCGCAGCCTTTGCAGCCGGCCGCCGCCTACCGGATCGCCGACGTGTTGGCGGGCTATGCGCCGACGCTACGTTATCAGGTTGAAGCGCACTCGACCGCCATGGCCGATCCCGGCATCGACCCGATCCAGACCGCCGCGATCATTCCCGGTGTCTTCGGCTCCGTCGCTTTGTCGATGCGCAACTTTCCTGTCGCGGCGCGCTGGGCTCCCGTCTACAAGGCCATCCTCGATTGCACCGCCGGCAGCCCCTGCGACCATGAGAGCCCGACTTTCGCCGAGATCATCAAGATTGCCGGCGACAAGGGTTTTCGCGAGAAGCTGTCCTTCGTCAACAGCAGCATCAATCGCCTGATTGCCTACAAGTCGGATATGACCGTCTACGGCAAGCTCGACTACTGGGCGAAGCCCTCGGAAATTCTCGAGCATCGCGCCGGCGATTGCGAGGATTTCGCCATACTCAAGATGGCGGCGCTGCTCAGGGCCGGCGTCCCGGCGCAGAGCATGTCGCTGGTGGTGCTCCAGGACCGCCGCCGCAAGTTCTTCCATGCCGTGCTGTCGGTGAGCACGGGAAGCGGCGCCTTTATCCTCGATAGCCTCGGCAACGCCGTCATGCGCGACAGCGATCTGCCTGACTATGTTCCGCTCTATTCCTTCAGCACCGATCGCGCCTGGATCCACGGATCGAAGTCCGGCGCGCAGATCGCCGACATCGCCGGCGGTGTCGCGACGGTGGCGCCGGGCGAAGGCGCGCCGGAACAGTCAGTGGCTTCCGATCTCAGGCAGTAGTCCGAAGCGGCTAAACGTTTCCGGCGGAAACTGCCCTCTGCCTGTTGTCGCGCAAGCGCAAACGCTGGCGGTGAGCTGAAGGCTCCCGAACCTCGTCATTCCAGGGCGGAGCAAGGAGCGAAGCGACGCGCGCAGACCCTGGAATCCATGCCGTTACCTGGACCGAAGTGTGCAACGATGCGAATTCTGGACCGCTGCGGCGCTCCCAAGTCACGGCATGGATCCTCGGGTCTGCGCGGTTCGCTTCGCTCCTTGCTCCGCCCGTGGATAACGATCGCGATAGGCGTCTCGGCCAATCGCCAAGGCCGGAGATCTGCCAACGCACACTAACCCACCGGTCAATACTTCTGTATTGAGGAACTACCCGTTAAAGACGAACGCCATCAACAGTTCCGGTTCGGCGACGGGCGCGCGCACGGCGCTGAGCTGGCCACGATAGCGGCGCTCGCCGGCGCCGATGACGAAACCGCTGGTGACGGGTGTTTCGCCATTGGCGTCGAGCCGGGCGAAGATATCGGGAACGTTGAGGTCGAGCGCCAGCTTCAGATCCTGCCGGCCATCCTCGCCCGGCGCGCTCGGCAGTTGGCGCCTGACCAGTTGCTGGAACGGCGTGTTGAAGGCCAGGATCTTCTTGGAGGACGACAGCGCGAAAGCGGGTGAGGGGCAGGCGACCAGGATCGCGTTGATCGTGCGGATCGAAGCGAGCTTGCGCAGCTCCATACTCTCTTCGGCAAGGCCGCGCATGCAGGCGACCCGGATCGCCGAGGTGAGGTTGCCCTGGTCGGGATGATGTTCGGCGATCTCCTCGACCAGCATTCCGATCGTGCATTTGCGGCTTTCGGCCATCTGCTTCAGCGACACCCAGAAGGCGCGCTCGAGTCGGATGCCGCGACGCACGCCGCCGCGCGCCACGACGCGGAATTCCGGGCCGAAATCCTCGGCCGCGAGCGCCGGCAGCAGCCGCTCGCGCGAAGTGTCCGGACGGATGGCGCTATCGCTCACTCATTGCCTCCTGACGCGCCTTGTTGATGGGCTTCAAAAGATAGTTGAGGATCGTCTTGCGGCCGGTCTTGATGTCGACCGAGCAGATCATGCCGGGGATGATCGAATAGGTCTTGCCGTTCCTGGTCAGCGTCGACTTCTCGGTGGCGACCCGCACCTGGTAGTAAGGCTCGCCGGTCTTCTGGTCGACGAGGCTGTCGGCGGTGATGTTGGAGACCTTGCCCTCGATGCCGCCGAAGATCGAGAAATCATAGGCCGTGACCTTGATGAGCGCCTCCTGGTCCGGCTGGATGAAGGCAACGTCGCGCGGCGAAACCCGGGCCTCCACCAGCAGCGTCTCGGAGGTCGGCACGATGCCGGCCACCACCGCGCCCGGTTGCACGAAGGCGCCGAGCGTGTTGACGTCGAGCGTGTTGACGATGCCGTCGACCGGCGAGCGGATGTCAGTGCGAGCCACCTTATCGGTGGCGCCGCGGATGGTTTCGTCGACCACGGAAAGATCGGCAAGCGCCTGCGTCAGGTCGCTCAATGCCTCCTGCTGCAATTGCAGGCCCAATTCATTCACCTGAAGCTGCGCCTCGGTGATCGCGGCCTTGCTCTTCTTGATGGTCTCGCCGGCAAGGTTGAGCTGGCCGTGCAGGTCCGTCTGCTCCCGCTCGACGCGGATCTGCTCGGTCTTGGCCATCAGGCCCTTCTTGACCATGGATTCGACCAGCGCGGTCTCCTGGTCGCTGACGGCCAGGCTCTTGGACAGGCGGTCGGCATTGGCGGTGGCCTCGTCCAGCTCCTTCTCGCGCTGGTCGAGGCGCGATTTGAGAACCGACAGCTTGACCTCGAAATTGTCGCGGCGCGCGACGAGCAGCTTTTGCTCGTTGTCGCAGATTTCCGGCGCGACCTTCTGGATTTCCGCGGGGCAGGGGAACGACCCTTCGACATTGCCGCTCTGCTCGAACTGCAGCCGCGCGATGCGCGCCTGCAGCGCGCGCGCCTTGGCCTGTTCCTCGCCGAGGCTCGACGTGTTCCCCGAATTGTCGAGACGGATGATGAGGTCGTTCTTCTTGACGATCTGGCCGATCTGGACCGCGATCTCCTGCACCACGCCGGCTTCACTGGCCTGGATGATCTGCGTCTTCGAAGCCGGTATGACCTTGCCTTCGCCGCGCGCGATCTCGTCGACCTCGGCAAAGGATGCCCAGGCCGTGAAGCACACGAACAGCGCTCCGATGATGTAGACGGAGGCCGAGGCGAATAGGGGTGGCCGATCTTCCCTTGCAAGCATGTCTATGCGTTCCGGTCAGGCATTTGCCTTCTGCAGCGCCTGGATGACTTGTTCCTTCGGCCCGTCGGCGACGACGCGGCCCTGATCGATGACGATGAGGCGGTCGGCAAGCTCCAGCATGCTGTAGCGATGGGTCGACACGATCAGCGTCGTGTTGCGGTCGAACGCCACCTTGAGCTGCTTGATCAACTGCCGTTCCGAAGCGAGGTCCATCGAACCCGACGGCTCGTCCAGGAAGACGATCTTGGGTTTGGTCAGAAGCAGGCGCGCGATTGCCACCGCTTGCCTTTGCCCGCCCGACAGATTGGTGCCCCGCTCGCCGACATTCATGTCGTAGCCGCGCGGATGGCGCGAGACGAAGTCGTCGACGCCGGCGGCTTTGGCGGCATCGATGATCTCTTCGTCGGTCGCTTCGGGCGCCGCCATCAGGAGATTCTCCTTGATGGTTCCCGAAAACAGGTCGCCGGCCTGCGCGACGATGCCGACGGCGGCGCGGACCTCCGAGGGGTGGTATTGGCGGATGTCGATGCCGTCGATGAGCAGCTCTCCCGACGTCGGCAGGAAGAGCCGGCCGATCAGCCGGCCCATCGTGGTCTTGCCGGAGCCGATGCGGCCGATGATGCCGACCCGCTCGCCGGGCCGGACGGCGATGTTGAGCCCGCTCAGGACCTCGTTTTCCGTGCCCGGATAGGCGAAACCGACATTCTTGAAGACGAACGCGCCGCTGCGAATCGGCCGGTTGACGAAACCCACCGTGTCGGGCCGGTCCTCCGGCTGCGACATGATCGTGTTGATGATCCTGAGCGACAACATCGCCTGCCGGAAGCGGGCAAGCGTGATGGCGATCTGGCCGAGCGGCGCCACGGCTCGGCCGGCAAGCATAACGGTGCCGATGATGGCGCCGGTCGAGACCTGGCCTTCCGAGAACGCATAGGCGCCGGCCACAACCAGGGCAACGGTGACGAATTGCTGGATAGCGCCGGTGATGTTGCCTGCCGCCGCCGAGAGTTCCTTGATCTTCTCCGACGTGTTGGCCGCGTTCTTCGAGTGCTCGCCCCATTTGCGCAGCAGATAGGCTTCGGCGCGCAGCGACTTGATCGTCTCCAGTGTCGAAATGGATTCGACCAGCAGGGCCTGGCGTTGCGATGCCTCGTTCATCGAGGCGGCGACCCGTTTGCCGATCCGCCGCTGCGTGATCAGTCCGACAAAGACGGAGATGACGAAGGCCAGCGCCGGTATGATCACCAGCCAGCCGCCGATGGCGTAGATCACAGCCAGGAAGACGAAGACGAAGATCGTGTCGATGAAGACGCTGATCGTGTTCGAGGTGAAGAACTCGCGCACGAACTCATATTGCGTGACGCGGTTCGCATATTCGCCGGTCGACCCCGGCCGCGCCGAAAGCGAGGAATTCAGTACTTTCTCGAACAGCAGATAGGAAATCCGCAGGTCCGCCTTGCGGCCGGCATAGTCGATCAGCGATGCCCGGGCCGTCTTGAGCAGCAGGTCGAACAGGATCGCCACGCCGATGCCGAGCGCCAGCACCCAAAGCGTCGAGATCGCCTTGTTCGGCAGGATGCGGTCGTAGACGTTCATGGTGAAGATCGGCGAGGCGATCGCCAGCAGATTGATGAAGACGGCCGACAGCACCACCTTGGAGTAGGTGCGCCAGAACGCCCCCATCGTGCCGGTCAGCCAGTGGCGCCTTTCGATCCGCGCGGCCGTGCCGACCGTCATCTCCTCGGCCTGATTGGCATAGGTGATCGAAAAGGACGTGCCGCCGCTGATATAGCTTTCGGCGAGTTCCGCCCTGTCGATCGTGGTGCGGCCGTTTTCCTGGGGCGCAGTCAGATATTGTCCGCCCTCGATTTCCGCCAGGAGAGCGATCGGCAATTGGCTGACGCGGAAGACGATCGCCGGAAGGTCGAAGCGGCCGCGCAGGAAATCGCGATGGTTGAAATCCTGGACCTCCAGGCCGATGCGCTCGGCCAGATGGCGGATTTCCTCCGGCTCGATGCGCGTCTCCGAAATCGGCACGCCGGCGAACAGCACGGTTTCCGCGCTCGGCCGGCCGAGATAGGCCGCAACGGCGCAGAAGCAGGCTTTGAAGGCCTCCTTCGGCGACAGGATGTTCGGTTGCTGGTTCACGATCCGCCCCGAAGGACTGAAAGATCGATGCTTACATCGGCTACTTTTTCCTGACCGGCGCGAGGATGTCGAACGGCAGATCGTTCTTCTGCTCCGACGGCGTGCGCGCGTAGGTTTCGGTATCGGCCGTCGGCGGCACGCCGAACTCAGTCTGCGCATAAGCCGTGGCCTGCTTCGGCGGCTGGATGTTGAGCGTCTTCAGCAATTCCCCGGTCGCGGCCAGCAGCCTGTATTCCGCAAACAGCGACGCGTAGGACGATGTGTCGGCCAATGTCGCGGTGTTGAAACGCGTGTTCTGGGCATCGAGCACATCGAGCAACGAGCGCTGTCCGACCTTGAACTGCTCGCGATAGGAAGCGACGAGCTTTTCATTCGTGGCTGCCTGTTGCCGCAGTGTCTTTGCGAGATCCGCCTGGCGGAAGCGGCGGTCCCACGACGTGCGGACGGCTTCCTCGATCTCGCGCAGCACCTGGTGCATCGCAAGACGCTGCTCGCTGGTGCGGCGGATCTGTTCCTGTTCGTTGGCCTTGTCGATGCCGCCGCGGTAAAGGTTCCAGCGCAGCACCACCCGGGCCTGCAGGTCGCTCGCATCGCCGTTGTCGCCATCGATGTCGTAACCGCCCCGGGCAACGCCTTCGGCGGTGATCGTCGGGCCGTATTTCGCCCGCGCCGCATCGACGAGCGAGGCGGCGGCGTCGATATCGCTGTTGGCCATATGGACGCGCGGATTGTTCTGCCTGGCGAGCCCGATCGCATCGTCCAGCGACCGCGGCAGGGCGGCCGAGACGTCTGCCGGCCGCGATGGGTTGGTCAGCGGCTTGCCGACATTCTTGAAGAAGCGGATCTTGGCCGCCTCGAGTTCTTCGGTCGCTTCCTGCATCCGCGCCTTGGCGGCAAAGAGGCGTTCCTCGGCCTGCTGCCGGTCGGCCTCGTTGAGCGCGCCGCCCGCAATGCCTTGCTTGATGTCGCCGAGGATCGACTGATGGAAGCCCAGGTTCTTCTTGGCCTCGGCCACGATCGAAGCCTGCAGCATGTATTCAAGATAGTCCTGGACCACCGCGAGCCCGATGAATTCGGACCGTTCCAGAACCCGGAAGGAGGCTCCGTCGACCCGCGAGGCCTGGCGGTTCAGTTCCGCTCGCCGGGCGCCGCTGTCATAAAGCGTCTGCGAGACGGTGAGGTCGGCCTCGTTCGGATAGAGGGCTTTGTGATCCTCGTCGAGCGCGCGCCTTGTATCATTGTCCAGGCGGCGCACGCCGGTCGACGCTTCCAGATCGACGCTGGGAAGATAAAGGCCTTTCGCCTGGCGCAGCTCGAATTCGATTGCTTCGCGGTTTTCGATCGCCTGTCCAATCTCCGGATTGGATTCCACTGCGACGGCAACGGCTTCTTTGAGTGTGAGTGCGCTGGCGCTTCCGCAAGCCAACATCGACACCGTGACGGCGAGCGCAAGGCTCCAGCCGACGGTCACTTTACCCGTCCTGGTCATTTCTACCCCGTGACTATCCCCGCGCCATTGTCTTTTTTATTGGCGCTTATTTGCCCAAGCCTGCCACCGGAGCTTTCGACCAGTATCTATCAGATTTTTCGCGGTTGTGAGCATATAATGGATTAGACACCCGTTAAAAGTGCGATTCCGGACATTAGGGCCGAAGCCTGTAGCAAAAATGGCACAGAAACGGGGGTGCCCGTCGGGGCTTTTACCATTTGAAGCGAGCTGCAATGGTTAATGGCCTGAAAGAAACGGCGAATCGTGCACCCGCCACGTACAAGCTCCCCGCGAAATCTGCTGCGGCCCTGCAAAGCATGCGCAAGAAATTGCCATGTCGGACTGGTTTGATTGGCAAAGGCGGATCGTTCCCTGTATTGCGGGCTGGAGCAAAAAGCCGTGAGTTTTCTTGCATGATCAATATCGCCTTGACCGGGCTTGCCCGCGATCTTGCCCAGCGCGCCGCCGAGGGCAGGCCTGTCCGCATCGGCGTCATCGGCTCCGGCGAGATGGGGACCGACCTGGTGACGCAGGGCATGCTGATGCCGGGCATTTCGATCGCGGCCATTTCCACGCGGCGGCCGCATACAGCCCGCGAAGCGATCCGCATTGCCTATGGCGACGAGGCGATTGCCGTGGAGGCCGAAACCGCATCCAAGGTCACCCGAGCGATCGAAGGCGGCAGGATCGCCATCACCTCGAACGAGATGCTGGTCACCAACCCGCTGATCGACGTCGTCATCGACGCCACCGGCAAGCCGGGGGTCGCAGCCGATTTCGACCTGAAAGCCATGGAGCACGGCAAGCATCTGGTGATGATGAATGTCGAGGCCGACGTGACCATCGGCTGCTACCTGAAGCAGCAGGCCGACCGGTTGGGCGTCGTCTACTCGGTCGGCGCCGGCGATGAGCCGTCGAGCTGCATGGAACTGATCGAATTCGCCTCGGCGCTTGGACTGACCATCGTCGCGGCCGGCAAGGGTAAGAACAATCCGCTCAACCATGACGCCGTTCCGGACGACTACCGCGAGGAGGCGGCGCGCCGCAACATGAACCCGCGCATGCTGGTCGAGTTCGTCGACGGCTCGAAGACCATGGTCGAGATGTGCGCCATCGCCAATGCCACCGGGCTGGTTCCGGATGTTCCCGGCATGCACGGCCCCAAGGCCGACCGCGATCAACTGGCCAGGGTGCTGATCCCGAAAGAGGATGGCGGTCTCCTGTCGAGGAAGGGCGTCGTCGACTACACCATCGGCAAGGGCGTGGCGCCGGGCGTCTTCGTCATCGTCGAGGCGACGCACCCGCGCGTCGTCGAGCGCATGGACGATCTCCATGTCGGCAAAGGCCCCTATTACGGCCTGTTTAGACCCTATCACCTGACGTCGCTGGAAGTGCCGCTCACCGCCGCCCGCATCATGCTGTACGGCAGGCCCGACATGGTGCCTCTGCCGAGGCCGGTGGCGGAAGTCTGCGCGCTTGCCAAGCGCGACCTTGCCGCCGGGGAGACCTTCGATGGCATCGGCGAGACCTGCTACCGCTCCTGGACCATGACCGTCACCGACGCCCGAGCCAGTCGCGCCGTCCCGGTCGGCTTGCTCGAAGGCGGCAAGGTGCTGAAGCCGGTTAAGAAGGGCGGGTTGTTGACTGAGGACAATGCCGCGCCGGACCGGACGACGAGGCTCTATGCCCTGCGCCGGCTGCAGGATGACATGCTCTATGGAGCGAAGATCGCTTCACCGGCCCTGGCGGGCTGAGCCGCGCCTATTTGCGCAGCTCCGCCTCGATCTCGTCCAGCGCCTTGTCCTTGCCGATGCCGGTGAGGAAGGCGAGCCCCTTGATCACCGGCTTTTTCACGGATGCCGAGATCGGCGTGGTGGCGACGATGAAGTCGACGCTGTCGGCCAGTCCGGGTACTTCCGTGGCCTTGGCCTGCTGCGCGTGAAAGGTCAGGCCGCGCTCCTTCATCGCTTCCGTCACCGCGGCATTGACCGCCGTCGAGGTCGCGACACCCGTGCCGCAGGCAAAAAGAATGGTTTTCTGTCTGGACATGTTCTTTCCTTTGTCAGCCGAGAATGGCGCGGACGTCCTCGAAGGTCCTGGCCGTCCTCAAGCCATCCAGCGCCGCCGGATCCTGGATGGTGGCCATGACGGTCTGCAGCGTGTCAATCTGCTTGTCCTTGTCGTTGATGGCAAGCAGGAAGACAAAGCCCACCGGCAGCTTCTCGTCGGGATCTTCCATATTGGCGAAGGTGACGGGCCGCTTGAGCGTGCCCATCGCTACGCCTGGTTTCAGCACATGTTCGGGGTCGGTATGCGGCACCGCGACATTGTCGTCGCGCTCCAGCGGCAGTCCTGTCGGTATCGTCATCTCGCGTCGCACGACGGCGTCGGCATAGCTGCTCTTGACGTAGCCCAGCGCCTCCAGCCTGGAGGCCAGGATGCGGATGATCTCCTCATTGGTCGAGGCGTCGGAGCCGAGGACGACCGCCTCGGGGTCCAGCAGTTGGATCAGGCCATTCGACAAGGGGGCTCCATTCGATGCGGACCGTGCGCCCGCCGCATCGGCTTTGGGCGCACGGTCGTTAGTTCAGGCTGCGCCGGTTCAGGCAGTGCCTTCGGCCGGCTCATCCTCGGCGCCGGCGGCGCGCTCCCAACGGAGCGGGTTGCGGCGGTAGAACAGGAACAGCGCCGCGATGACCACCGCGATGACGGCGATGCCGATCACGCCGAGCCCCTGGATCGCTTCGATGATCACATAGGGAACCCAGAGGAACCCGTCGACCACGGAGGTGATCTGCAGCGCATCCGCGGGCAGTTTGAAGCCGGAGGCGACGGCCGCGCTGGTGAACAGCGGCGCCAGCGCGTTGGCGACGTAGAAGCCGACGGCGAGCGTCACCGTGCCGATCACCACCATGCGGAAGACATTGCCCCTGACCAGCGGCGCGGTCATCGCGACGATAAAGGGGATGACGGCAAGGTCGGCGAACAGGATGACGCGGTTGCCGGGCAGGATAATCGACAGGATAATCGCGATCGGCACCAGGATCAGCGACGACGAGATCGCCGCCGGATGACCGATCAGGATGGCGGAGTCGAGCCCGACCAGCAGCTCGCGGTCGCCGGTGCGCTTGCGCACGAACTCCTGCGCGGCGTCCGAAACCGGGAGCAGGCCTTCCATCAGGATCTTCACCATGCGCGGCAGAAGCAGCATCACCGCCGCCAGCGTCATGCCGGTGCCGAGCACCTTGGCCAACACCGTGCCGAGGTCGCCGGCGTTGTAAAAGGCGATCAGGCCAAGCACCAGGCCGATGATCAGCCCCAATATCACCGGTTCGCCGAAGACGCCAAAGCGACGCTCGATGGTCTCGGTGCTGATGTTGATGCGGTTGATACCCGGGATGCGGTCCATGATCCAGTTGAGGATGATGGCGATCGGCAGGATCTGCGCCGAGGCAAGATGCGGCACCGAAATGCCGGGCACGCCGTAGAACTGCTGCACCGCGCGCGCCGACCAGTCGGCGAAGAGCAGGGCGAGCGCGGCGACAAGCGCGGCAATGACGATGCCGTAAGCCAGATTGTTGGTGGCGGCGACCACCAGCGAGCCGACAAAGGCGAAATGCCAGAAGTTCCAGACGTCGACATTGAGCGTGCGTGTCATGCGCGCGAGCAGAAGCACGATGTTGACCAGGATGCCGACCGGGATGACCCAAAGGCCGACCGACGAGCCGAAGGCGATCGCGGCGGCCGACGGCCAGCCGACATCGATGATGTCGCGATGGATGCCGGTGTTGGTGACGATCGCCTTGGCCACGTCCCCGATCGAGGTGAACATCAGGCCGAGCACGAGATTGATGCCGATGAACGCGACGCCGATCGTGATGGCGGCGCGGAAAGCCTTGCTGACCTTGGCTCCAAGGACCACAGCGATGATGAAAATGACGATCGGCAAAAGCACTGTCGCGCCGAGCGTGTCGATGGCGCCTTTTAAGCCTGCAAGTATGGTGTCCATTCTACCTCCCCAGGGCATCGGCTTCGGCTCGAAGCGTATGATGCCCACAAATTCAATGACGCCTCGGCCCTGCGGCAGAGGCACTCCCCACTCGCCGACGAGGCTGGCATGTTCAGCCGAGCGGATGAACATTTGCTTTTGTCAGCGAACGAAAGTTTTATCTGGGTGGCCTATACCAAAGTCAATCGGCAATCCTTGGGCCAAAGGGAAACCCACCGATTGTTTGGGGAAATCGGTTAGCCGGGATGGCAGTGGTCGATCCGGCCCGGCGGATGCGGCGCGTGCCAGGCTGAGCTATCTGTCGGATCGGGCAGGGTGCTACTTGCCCAACTCGATGGACCGGAGCCGCGCTGCTTCTACGGCTTCGGTGACCAGCTTCGTCAGGCGGTCGCCGCCCATCAGCACGGCAAGCGCGGCGGCGGTGGTGCCGTTGGGACTGGTCACCTGCTGGCGCAGGGCGCCCGGCTCCTCGTCTGCTTCCGCGGCGAGCGAGGCGGCGCCGAAGACGGTCTGCATGGCAAGCAGCTTGGCGGTCTCTGCAGGAAGGCCGGCCTTCTCGGCCGCAACCGTCAGCGCCTCGATGAAGTGAAAGACATAGGCCGGGCCGGAGCCGGAGACGGCCGTCACGGCGTCCATCAGGCCCTCGTCGTCGATCGTCGTCACGACACCGCTGGCCGAAAGCAGCTCGAGGACGAAGCGCCGGACATCGTCGGAGACCAGCGGATTGGAAAACACCACCATCATGCCCTTGCCGATCGCAGCCGGCGTGTTCGGCATGCAGCGGATGATCGGCGCGAGCTCGCCCAGGATTTCCTCGAAGGTGGCGACCGGCGTGCCGGCGGCAATGCTGAGGAAGCTGGTCCGGCCGTCGCCGAAGCGCTTGTACTGCGCCGTCACTTCGCGGATCACCTGCGGCTTCACCGCGATGACGACGAGATCGGGCACGGCGTCGGCCGGAATGTCGGCGGCGTTGGCGGCGGCGCGGCAGCCGAGATGTTCGGCTCGGCTTCGCAGTTCCGCATTGGGCTCGACCACGAACACCGCTTGCGGCTCGAGCTTGGCGGATTTCAGCCAGCCCGAGAGCATGGCGTAACCCATATTGCCGCAACCGGCGAGAACGAGCCTGATCGTCATGGAAGCCTCCGCAAAGCCTCTCCTTAGACGCTGGAGGGGCGGCGGGAAAGTCCAGTTCGGTGGAGACTGATCGGCCAGGATCAGTGGGAGACGCGAACCGGGATCGGCCGCAGCGAGACTTGTCTCAAGCCAAGCACGCCCAGCACGAAGAAGAGCCAGACGGGGTCGCCGCGGTGGAAGAAGAAGCTTTCCAGGAAAGCGTTCAACGCGGTGAACAGCACCACCATCATGAAGAAGTCGCCGAGGAAGATGTTCTCCTTGCGTGCCGGAATGCGCATATAGTCGCGCAAGGGAGCGATCAGGAAGGTGTAGACGGCGACGCAGAGCGCCGGAATGCCCATCAGCACGGCGATGTCGAGATAGCCGTCATGGCCATGCACGATGGTGCGGATATCCCAGGGTCGGTCGAAGGGCTGGTCCTGGTTGAGCAGCAGCGGCGTCCCCCAGAAGCTTTCATAGCCGTAGCCGGTCCAGGGCTTCTTCGCCAGCATCTCGCCGGCGAACTCCCACAGCGTCGTGCGTCCGGTATAGGTGAGGTTGGGGAAATAGATTGCCGCCAGATGCTTCACCGGCGCGATGAAGACGATGCCGAGCGTGCCGACGGCGGTCGCGATGATCGCCAGCGCGAACAGGATAGGCGTGCCCAGTCGCATGCCGATGAGGCTGGGCAGCACGACGATCATGATCGAGAACGGGACGAGGCCGGCGGTCGTCTTGGAGCCGGTGTGGAGCATGAACACCATCGCCGCGCAGAAGGTGCCTGCGCCCCACCAGCGCTGCCCGCGCCGGAACAGATAGAGCCCGGCGAAGCTGAAGCAGGCCATCACCGGCCCGGCGATGTTCTTGTGGGTGAAGACGCCGCGCCACAAGCCGGCATGCTCCGGCTCCTGCGAGTCGGCGGTGTGCAGCGCCTCATGCGGGAAGACGAAGAGGCCGATATAGGAAAGGCCGATCACCACGACGGCGGTGATGATGATCACCTTGGCGAAGGAATCGGCGTCGCGCGGCAGCACCAGGACCGTCGCCATGGTGATGATGCCGATCATGGTGAAGGAGGCGGCGCGCATCGCCGCGGGCGGGTCCGTGGCAAGCACCACCGACAGAAAGAAGAAGCCCAGCATCAGCGCCCAGGAGGGGCTCACCAGCGAGCGCAGCACGCGCGGGTCGGCGAAGGCCAGCAGAGAGAAGATGGAGATTGCGCCGAGCGAGCCGAAGCCGAGCTGGTTGACGATGTCGCCGCCGCCGCCGGTCAGTTCCGCGCCAGCCGGCTGGAAGGGCCGGAACGAGACCATGATGACGGTGAACAAGAGCGCGGCGATAGCCGTCGCCACACCTTCCCGGGTGAAGGCGGCGCCGAGCGGCGCGCGCTCAATTCTTCTCAGGCTGTCGGTACTGCTCATTGGCATATCCGAATTCGGCGAGGACCCGGCCGAGCGCGACATAGACCGGGTAGAGGCCGCTGGTCAGCGAGCCGGTGCGCGCCAGCCGGACGGCGCCGCGCAGCGGCGAGGCCGCAAGCAGCGCCAGGCTTTTGAGGAAGACTTTAAGGCCGGCAAACGGCGTGCCGGCCCGCTTCTTCTTTTCGACAAGCGTCGAGATCACGCCGTTGCGGAGGCTGCGGGCGCGGATCCAGTCGGCCTCGACGCGTCTGGCCGGCACGGTTTCGTTGACCTTTGCCTCGGCGCACCAGCCAAGCACGAAGCCTTTCTGCGCGGAGCGGCTGAGGAAGTCCGAATCACCGCCGCCCATGAAATTGAACCTGAGGTCGAGGAAGGGCGGTCCCATGGCTGCAAGCACGTTGCGCCCGACCAGCAGATTGCCGGACGAATAGAGCGCCGGCACGCGGCCCGTCTCGCGATACGGCGGCGCAAACACCGGGTGCTCGGCCCATCGGGCGTGGCCCGGATCGGCAAAGACCGGCACTTGCGGGCCGCCGACAATGTCGGCTTGAAGCGTCTCGGCGGCGCCACACATGCGCTCCAGCCAGTCGGGCTCGGCGATCTCGTCATCGTCGATGACCAGCAGGTGGCGAAAATTGGGAAATTGCAGGATCGCCGTCTGCCAGCCGGCATTATAGGCGCTGCAATTGCCGCGCTCATGCGCGATGATGACCAGGCCGGGCATCTCGCCGCTCTCGAACAACGGAAGCACGGCCTTGGCGCCCTCGCGCGCCTCGGCCTCGTTTTCCATGACGATGACGGCAAAGCGCCGGTCGGTCCGCTGCGTCTTGAGGGAGGTCAGCGTTTCAAGCACCTGCTTAGGCCGCTTGAAGGTCGGCAGCGTCACCACCGCCTCGACGGTTTCCGCAACAAGCCCCGGCGACCGTCCCGCGATCGATACAGAAGCGTCGGACGGCAAGGGGATCATCCGTTTTAAGCAGCGTGGGTTTGAGCCCTCGATAGCATCGCGGTGATAACGTTCCGTTAATCACCTTCTCGCCCGCCTGTCGGAAGAGTCGGGTCTTCGGCCTTTGACAGTGCCATTTAATCAAGGCTTCACCGCGTTTTGCTACCGGCTGCAGTCAAGGATAGGTGAGATGCATCTGCTGTTCGCCACATCGATCGTGCCTGATGGCGCTCTCGCCTCGGGCTACGAGATTGCCAATGCCGCCATCATCGACGCGCTGCGGCGCGCCGGCGTGCGCGTGACGGTGATCGGCTTCATCTGGCCGGGCAAGGCCCCGTCCGACCCGCAAAACACTATCGTGCTCGATGCCGTCGAAGTCCGCACCGAAAGCGCTTCGCCGCTGCAGAAGCTTGCCTGGCTGGGCAAGGCGGTTCTCTCCGGCTTTACCTTCTCCTCGGTCAAGCTGCGCGTCGTCTCCGACGCGCAAGTCCGCGCCGCCATCGAACGCGCCGGTCCCTTCGACGGCTATGTCCTGAATTCGGTGCAGTTCGCCGGCGCCTTCGAGAAGGTTCTCGCCGACCGTCCATTCGTCTTCGTCGCGCACAATGTCGAGCATCGCTCGGCCGAGGAAAACGCCGCCGCCGCGGGCAGCGCGCTTCAGCGCTGGATGTTCCGCCGCGAGGCCAGGCTCCTCAAGGTCGTTGAGGAACGCCTCTGCGGCGCCGCGCGCTTTGTCTTCACGCTGGCCGAGGAAGACCGCGCGGCACTTGGCGTCGCCTCCGACAGACGCTCGGCGGTGCTGCCGCTGGTGACCCGTGCGCAGGCGCCGACAAGCAAGGCCAAGCGGCATATCGATTGCGACGCCGCGCTGATCGGCACCTGGACCTGGCAGCCCAACCGCATCGGGCTCGACTGGTTTCTGACCAAGGTCGTGCCGCATCTGAAGCCGGATTTCCGCGTCAGGATCGCCGGCAACATGCCTGCAGGCATCAGCTCGCCGCATCCCGGCATCTCTTTCGTCGGCAGGGTTCCGGATGCGCAGGCCTTTGTGCGCGGCGCCGCCGTCATTCCCTTGATCAGCACCGCCGGCAGTGGCGTGCAGCTGAAGACCATCGAAACCTTCGAGCTCGGCCTGCCCTCCGTCGCCACCAGCCGCTCGCTGCGCGGCATCGGCTATCGTCCCGACAATTGCGTGGTGACCGACGATCCGGTCGCTTTCGCCGCCGCCCTCCAGGCGGCCGCCGCCAATGTCCGCGATGTCGATGGCAGCGCCTTCCACCGCCGCCAGCTCAAGGCGCTCGACGCCGCGATCGAGCTTGGCCTGGAGAAGCTCGGCGCCATAAGGCAGGAGGTCGCGGCATGAACATGCACACCGCGCGCGCCGCCTTCGGCTTCGACACGCTGAAGACCATTTTGGGCATTCCGGTGCTGGCCATACGCTGGGACGAGGCCATCGCTCTGCTCACAAGGCTGATCGACGAGCGCCGTTTCACCAAGGTGAGCTTCCTCAACGCCCATAACGCCAACCTCGCCTGCACCGATCCGGTCTTTGCCGAGGCGCTGGAAAATTTCCTTATCCTTCCCGATGGTGTCGGTGTCGACATCGCGGCGAAGCTGCTTTACGGCGCGCCTTTCCCCAGCAACCTCAACGGCACCGATTTCATTCCGGCCTTCCTGCAGGCTTCGTCCCATCCGCTGACGGTGGCGCTGCTCGGCACGACGCGCGCCAATGCCGAAGCCGCATGCGCGAAGCTTTCGACGCTCGCCATGCAGCACAATTTCGTCGTCATCCATGACGGCTTCTTCTCCGCCGCCGAGGAGCCGGCGATCCTCGAGCGCATCGCCAGGCTGCGGCCGGATATATTGCTAGTCGCCATGGGCGTGCCGCGCCAGGAACTATGGATCGAGCGCCACATCGACAGCCGCCATTGCACGCTGCCGGTGGCCGTCGGCGCGCTGCTCGATTTCATGAGCGGCTCGGTGCCGCGCGCCCCCCTTTGGCTGCGCCGGCTGCGGCTCGAATGGCTGTTTCGCCTGTGGATCGAACCCGGCCGCCTGTGGCGCCGCTACATCGTCGGCAACCCGCTCTTCCTGTGGCGCGTCGTCAGGCAGAAACTGTCGCTCGGCCCGCGACCGCTGGAGGCGCGCCGGTGAACAGCCGCTTCGTGCCGGACACCGCCACTGCGATAGAACCGCTGCCGCGCGCTCCCCTGGCCGCGATCGTCACCGCGAGCTACGCACGCGACTTCGAGCGGTGCCGGCTCTTGTGCGAAACTGTCGACCGCCACGTCACCGGCATGGCGCATCATTACATCCTTACCGAACATCGCGATGTCGCGCTGTTTCGCCAGCTCGAAGGCAGCCGCCGCAGCGTCGTCGACGAGCGGGATCTGTTGCCGCGCTGGCTGCGCGTGTTCGACGACCCGCTGAGCGGCTTCCGCCGCCGCGTCTGGCTGAGCCTCAGAACGCAGCCGCTGCGCGGCTGGCATGTGCAGCAGCTGCGCCGCATCGCGATTGCCGGGCAGGCAAAGGAAGACGTGCTCGTCTTCTGCGATTCCGACGTCGCCTTCCTGAAACCGTTTGATACCGGCGCCTTCTGGCGCGACGGCAAGGTGCGGCTGTTCCGGCGCGACGGCGTGCTGTCGAACGACGGGCATGACGAGCATCGCATCTGGTCGCGCAATGCCGGCGCAGCACTCGGCATCGGTCCTGCCAATCGATCGAGCCACGACTACATCTCGACGCTGATCGCCTGGCGCCGCGAGACAGTCAACGCAATGTGCGGGCGCATCGAAAAGATGCACGGCCGCGACTGGGTCGGCGTCGTCGGTTCGGCGCGCCAGTTCTCCGAATGCATGATCTATGGCCGCTATGTCGACGACGTGCTTGAGGGCGCCGGCCATTTCCACGGTTCGGAGGAGTTCTGCCGCGTCCATTGGAACGGCGAGCCGCTCTCGGATGACGAGTTCCGCCGCTTCGTCGACACCATGGCGCCGGAACAGGTGGCGATCGGCATGCAGTCCTTCATCGGCACGGATATCGGCCGCATCCGCCGTCTGATCGGGCTTTTTGCGTAAGACTCAGATGGCTTTTGCCGGCCGGCGCATGGCCGAATAGGTCAAAAGCATCGAGGCGAGATAGAGCAGCAGGAAGACGATGTTGAGCGACAGCACCAGATTGGCCGTGTCAGGGATCGTCGTTAGCACATAGGTGAGCAGAACCGCTTTCAATCCGGCAAGCAGGCCAAGATTGATTGCCCTGACCGCCGTCTGGCCGCGCGCGAAGAGAAGCTCGGCCTGATATTCGACGAGGTTGCGCAATCCTGGCACGCAGACCGCGAGCGCCACCAGCGGTGCCGCCTCTGCGACATTCTTGCCGAGCGCGTTAGGGAAGAAATGCAGCACGATGCCGAGCGCCATCAGCGCCAGCGTCGAAACCAGGAACACGCCGCCTTCGATGCCGCTCTTGACCGCCAGCCGCGACAGAAGCTCCGGCGCACGCATCATGCGCTGCACCAGCATCATCGAGAAGGTGCGGATCGGGATCGCGGTCAGATCGACCAGCCGCATGATGATCGCATAGATGCCGGCGAGATGCGATCCGCCGATCGACAGCACCAGAAGCTTGTCGAACTCCATCTGCAGGTAGAACAGCACCTCGGACCCGGCAACATAGATGGAATCGGCGAGCCGCCGGAAATAGAGCTCTCTGCGCAACCTCAACCGCTGGCGCGGATAGAAGAAAACGAAGGCGACGATCAGCGAGGCGGCATTGGCGCCGATATAGAACAGCGACCAGACGCCGATCGTGTGCCGCGCGGCGAGCATGAACAGGATCGCGCCGACTGCCCTGAGCGCCGTCGCCAGGATCGCGAGCACGGCCGCGCGCCCGAACTTGCCGAGCCCGTTGTTGACGATCAGCGCCACTTCGACCGGCCGCCACAGAAGCGCCTCGGCGAAGACGACCGCGGCGAAGGACGACAGCGGCACGGTGCCGGCAAAGAAGATCAGGTAGACGATGTAGGAAGCGCTAGCGAGGAACGGCAGCGACAACACGCTGAGAAGCAGGAAACCGGCAGTGAAGGTGCCGATCAGGTTGGGACGGATCGTGGCGGTGCGGTAAAGCGCCGAGATGAAGCCGAAGGCCAGGACGCGCGACAGCATGATGCCGGCGGCCGAGGCGGTCGCGAACATGCCAAACTCGGCGATCGAAAGCGTGTTGGCCAAGGCGACGAAATAGGCGAGCGAAAAGACCAGACGACCGCCGGCGCCGCTGATGGCCGAGAGATAGTCGAATACCAGTTTCCGGCGGGTGGCCACGAAGTGGCCGATCCGCGCGAAGCTCCGCGTTTGCGGCATGTCGCTGGCCTGGGTCATATCCGGGGCGATAGATAGGCTGGAAAGTTTAACGCGGCGTTCTGGCGACGGCGCGGTGGCGATGAAATGCCCTGAACTAGGTGAAAAACTCCACCCGCCGCGGCGCAAAATTAACCGTTTGTTTCCTATGCCTGTTTAGCGTGGCTTAACGATTGGCCGATCCGCCGCGCCCAAGCCGCCAGAGAGTAGTTCCAGGACAATGGTCGACAGGGATAACCGTGATGACTGGAGGCGCGAGCGTTCTCTGCTCGCGCTCGGCCAAGCCATGCGCGGCGACGACAACACAGTTTCGATCGGCGACCGGGCTAATTCCTCCTGGCGCGAGGACGCCGCCGCGCGCCATCGCGCCGCGCGTTCCGAGCGCGAAGCGAAATTGAATGCACGGCCTGCCGAAACCGGCGAATTTGACCGGGATCAGGTGCAAGCGGAATCGGGGCCGGTCGACACCGAATATGACCGGCAAGGAAGAAATCGGTCCGATTCATCCGGGCCGCTCTATGAAGCTCCATTGGAGAGCCATCAGCCGCAAGCCGCTGCCGAACCTCATACGCGCCGGTCGCCAGCCGGCGACGATACCGAGGAATGGAAACCGCTGATCGATCCGATGCAGGTCGTGCACGGCATCACGCGATCCAAGGCGCTGATCCTGTCGACGACCATCCTTGGCGCCGCGCTCGGTGTCGCCATCGCCTTGTCGACGCCGAAGAAGTATGAGGCCACCACCGACGTCATCGTCGACCCGCGCGATCTCAAGCTCACCGACCGCGACCTGACGCAGAACGTGGTCGCCTCGGATGCGACGCTGGCCATCGTCGAGAACCAGGTTCGCATCCTGACTTCGGGTACCGTTCTCAACAAGGTCGTCAGCGATCTCAATCTCACCAACGATCCCGAGTTCAACGGCCAGGGCAAGGGCGGCTTTGGCCTGATGTCGATGCTGCGCTCGATCCTGTCACGGCAGGATGCGGGCGCCGCTGACGAAGCGCGCAAGCGCGCGCTGGCGGTGAGCAACCTGTATGAAAGCCTGGATGTCGAGCGCGGCGGCAAGACCTTCGTGGTCTCGGTCAGCGCCACCACGCAGAACGCCGAGAAATCCGCCCTGATCGCCAACACCATGGTCAAGGCGTTCAAGCAGATCTCCAGCGAGATCCAGTCGAGCACGGCGGGCCGCGCCAATGACGAGCTCACCGCTAGGCTCGACGAACTGCGCAAGGGTGTCGAGACGGCCGAGCGCGCCGTCGAGGATTTCAGGGCGACGCACGACCTTGTCGACGCGCAGGGCCACCTGATCAGCGACGACCAGATGCTGAAGCTCAACGAGCAGCTTTCTGTCGCCCGCGCCCGCACGCTCGAGCTCAATGCGCGCGCCGCCTCGGCCCGCTCGCTGAACGTCAATTCGGTGCTCAGCGGCACGTTGCCGGAAGAGATAAACTCCAACATGATGAGCGAGCTGCGCTCGCAATATGCGGCGTTGAAGCAAGAAGCCGACCGTGCCCAGGTCAAGCTCGGGCCGCGTCATCCAGAGATCGAGGCGCTCAACGCCCAGCTCGTCGGCGCGCGCGAGCGGATCGGCGCCGAGCTGCAGCGTATCGCGTCCTCGCTGCAGGTCGACCTGAAGCGCTCCGTCCAGCTCGAGCAAGACCTGTCCTCGCGCCTGGCGCAGGCCAAGGTGCAGAGCGGCGACGTCAACAACGATCTGGTCTCGCTGCGCGAGCTGGAGCGCGAGGCGGCCGCCAAGCGTTCCGTCTATGAGCAGTTCCTGCTGCGCGCCAAGGAAACCGGCGAGCAGAAGGACATCAACACCGCCAATATCAGCGTCATTTCGGAGGCCTATGCGCCGCTGCAGGCCAAGGGGCCGTCGCGTGCGGTGACGGCCTTGGCGGGCCTGTTTGCCGGCCTGTTCGCCGGCATCGGCCTCGGCGGACTTCGCGGCGCCTATGCAAGCTTGCGCGAGACGGCCGATAGCCGTTCGCGGCACAGGGCCGATGAACGTTCCAGGGTGGAAAGCAATTCCAATCGGGCCGCTCCGCCTCCGGCGCCGCCGGTCGTTACGCCGCCGACGGTCGCGCCTGCCGCTCCGGCGCCGACCTCGTCCTTCGCGCCACCGCCTCCGGCTCCGTCATTCACACCGCCTACAGCGGCGTCTTTTGCGCCGCCGCCTGCCTCACCTGCGGCTCGTACGCCGGTCGCGGAGGCGGCGCCGGGCCCGGCGCAATCCGTCACGCCGCCGGTGCCGGCCAATGACGCAGGCCGTCCGGGGCTCTTCGGCTCGCTGGCCTCGGCGGTTCGTTATTTCGTGCGCCGCGAGCCGGCCGACACGGTGGATCTGGACTCTGTCCCGCCCGAGAACGTCTGGCGCGCGCCTACATTGGAAGAGCGCTATCCTGGAGCTCAACCATCGGCGCGGGAGAATGTCCGGCCGCCTTACGAGCAGGGCTATTCCTATTCTTACCGGCCGGATCATGGCCCGACCGATCCCTATGAGGATCATTATTCGGTATCGCCTGCCTCCCACGATCTGCAGTCGCCGGCCGGCGGCGAGGCCGGCCGGCCAACCGCCGACCAGCAGGGCGAGATCGACGAGATCCGCGCCAGCCTGCGCGAATTCCGTGAGGCGGTGCGCGAGCTGACCGAGAGCCGTGCGCGCCGCCGTTATTTCTAAACCGCCCATATTTCTAAACGGCTCGCGGTCCGATAAAAGCGGCCGGTTTCGGGTTTACGGCATCCGACGACGCTTTGACGGGATTGCCTTGTCGAATTTTCGTGAAAATGCCGCGCTGCATTTCGGCCGCAAGCGTCTCGCTCTGGTGGATCGACATGCCGATCGAGGAATGAGGCCAGGCATCGGCCTCGTAGCGAAGCTGAGGGTTGGTGATGGCCGAAGTGATTGATGGGAAGAGTGTCGCCGAGGATGTGGTTTCGAAGGTCAAGGCTCTGACCGCGGAGCTGTCGGCCAAGGGAGCCACCAAGCCCGGCCTTGCCGTGGTGATCGTCGGCGAAGACCCGGCAAGCCAGGTCTATGTCGCCTCGAAATCGCGCACCGCCAAGGAATGCGGCTTCCATTCGCTCCAGCATACGCTGCCGGCCGACACCACCGAGGAACAGTTACTGAAGATCATCGGCGATCTCAACGCCGACAAATCGATCCACGGCATCCTCGTGCAACTGCCGCTTCCCGGCCATATCGACGCCGGCAAAGTGATCCAGACGATCGCACCGGAGAAGGATGTCGACGGCTTCCACTTCATCAATGTCGGCAAGCTTGGCACCGGCGAGCTCGAAACGGCCTTTGTGCCCTGCACGCCGGCGGGCTCCATGCTTTTGATCGAACGGGTGCGCGGCAAGGACCTGTCCGGCCTCAACGCCGTCGTCGTCGGCCGCTCCAACATCGTCGGTAAGCCGATGGCCAATCTCTTGCTCGCCGCCAACTGCACGGTGACCATTGCCCACAGCCGCACCAGGGACCTGCCGGCGCTTGCCCGCACTGCCGACATCCTGGTCGCCGCCGTCGGCCGACCGGAAATGGTCAAGGGCGATTGGGTGAAGCCCGGCGCGACCGTGATCGATGTCGGCATCAACCGCATCCCGGCGCCTGAGAAGGGCGAGGGCAAGAGCCGGCTGGTCGGCGACGTCGCCTATGCGGAGGCGGCCAAGGTCGCGGGTGCCATCACCCCGGTGCCCGGCGGTGTCGGGCCGATGACCATTGCCATGCTGATGGCGAACACTGTAGCTTCCGCCTACCTCGCGGCCGGGTTGAAGCGGCCGTCCTTCTGATTTGAGAAAGCCCTGGCATTGCCGAACCTGACTGCCTCCGTCGAGCGGCCGATCACGAACGATCCCGTTCAGGGCGGCCGCCAGTTCGGCTTCCTGCTCGTCGACAAATTCTCGATGTTCTCGCTGGCGGCGGCCATCGACTGCTTCCGCTCGGCCAACCGCCTGCTCGGCCGCGACTTCTACGGCTGGACGACGATTTCGGCCGATGGCGACGCGGTCATGGCCTCCAACGGTCTGCCATTGAAGATAGACTATTCGGTCGCCGACATGCCGCCCGTCGACATCCTGTTCGTCTCGGTCGGCCTTACCACGGAATTTCCCGGCAAGAGCAAGGTGCTGGCGGCGCTGCGCAGCTGGGGCCGGCGCGGCAATGCGCTGGGCGCATTGTCGGTCGGCTCCTATCTTCTGGCCGAGGCCGGGCAGCTCGACGGCTACCGCTGCACCATCCATTGGGAGAACCGCGCCGGCTTCATGGAGCGTTTTCCCGACATCAACTGCACCGGCAATGTCTTCGAGATCGACCGCAAACGCTACACCTGCGCCGGCGGCACCACCTCGATCGACCTGATGCTGGAGATCGTGCGTGGCGATTTCGGCTCCAACCTCGCCAACGGCGTCGCCAACCAGTTCCAGCACGAGCGCATCCGCTCGGCAGGAGACCGCCAGCGCGTCGGACCGGAGCGCGATCTCACCGGCAAGTCGGAGAAGCTGAGGCGTATCGTCGAATTGATGGCCGATCATCTCGACGAGCCGCTGTCGGCCGTGCAGCTCGCCAAGTCGGCGGGCCTGTCGGTGCGCCAGGTCGAGCGCCTGTTCCTGCGTCACCTCAGCGTGACGCCCGGCCGCTATTATATGCGGCTGAGGCTCGAACGCGCGCGCGAACTGCTGCGCCAGACCAATATGCCGATCCTCGACGTGGCGATCGCAACCGGTTTCACCTCGCATTCCTATTTCGCCCAGAGCTACCGACTGCAGTTCGGCCGTCCCCCATCGGAAGAGCGCCGCACCACCTATTAGAGCGTCCCGCCTTTCATCCGCGGCCGGGGTTGTTTCCAGGACCCGCCTCAAATAGCTTTCACAGCGCGGACGAGGGTTGCTCTCAGGAGATTTTCATGGCGGGACTGATACGGAGCGCCGCTGCGGCGGTCCTTCTTTTGTCGATGACCAGTTTCGGCTTTGCCGCCAACAAGGTCATCATCATCCTCGACGCATCGGGCTCGATGTGGGCGCAGATCGACGGCAAGCCGAAGTTGGAGATCGCGCGTGAATCGCTGCGCACGGTGCTGCAGTCGGTGCCGGCCGATGACGAGATCGGCTTCATGGCCTACGGCCATCGCACCAAGGGCAGCTGCGACGATATCGAGTTGATCGTGCCGCCGCAGGCCGGCTCCGCCAGCGCCATTTCGGCAGCGGCCGACAGCATGAAATTCCTCGGCAAGACGCCGCTCACCGCCGCCGTCAAGCAGGCCGCCCAGGCGCTCAAATACACCGAGGACAAGGCAACCGTGGTGCTGATCACTGACGGGCTGGAGACCTGCGGCGGCGATCCCTGCGCGCTCGGCAAGGAGCTGAAGCAAACCGGCGTCGATTTCAGAGCCGATGTCGTCGGCTTCGGCCTGAGCGCCGACGAGGGCAGACAGATCGCCTGCCTCGCCGAAAACACCGGCGGCAAATACATCCAGGCCTCCGACGAGAAGGCGCTGCAGGAAGCTCTGGCCGAGACCGTGGCGGCTCCAGTTCCTGCGCCCGAGCCCGCTCCGGCCCCAGCGCCGGCGCCTGAACCCGCCGCCAAGCCCGAATTCAATTTCATGCCGAGCGTGGTTATGGCCGAGGGTGATCCAGAAATCTCCGATAACAGCAATGCCTGGGAGATCTACAAGGCCGCCGCCGACGGCACGCGCGGCGACCAGGTCATAACCGAGTATGGCGAGCTCAAGACCAACCTCGAGCCGGGCGACTATGTTATCGTCGCCCGAGACGACGAGGCAAAGAGCGAGCAGAAGGTCAAGATAGAGGCCGGTCAGGTTTATAGGCCGCTGTTCACGCTGAACGCCGGCACCCTGGTCATTCACCCGCATGCGAGTCAGGGCTCGGAGATCAGCAGCGAGGCGCGCGTCGACTTCGCCTATCCGGGCGGCAGCACCACGCATTATGGCGACGCCAAAGCCACCCTGCCGGCGGGCGAGCAGAAGGTCACGGTGCAGATCGGCGCCGGCACCGTGACCGAAACCATCCAGCTTGCCGCCGGACAAACTGTCGAGAAAGATATCGTCGTCGGCGTCGGCCATGCCGTGCTCAACGCCTACTACACCGCAGGCGGCGACAAGGCCGACAATTCCGGCATCGGCTTCGAGATCGTCAAGGCGAAGAAGAAGATCGACGGCTCGCGCGAAAGCGTCGAGCACTCCTACGGACCGGACAGCAAGTTCTGGCTGCCGCCGGACGACTATGTGGCGCTCACGAAGCTCGATCTCGCCGTAGTCGAGCAGCCCTTCAGCATCAAGGCCGGCGACAACCAGAATGTTAATGTGGCTCTCGATGCCGGCGTACTGGCAATGTCTGCACCTGGCGCGTATTCGATCGAGGTGTTCTCGTCAAAGAAGGACATCGAAGGCAAACGCAAGTCGTTGGGCTTAAGCTATGGCGACAGCTGGCAGCAGACGATTCCGGCCGGCGACTATGTCGTCGTGCGCCACATGTCGGCTGAGGGCCAGGAGAAGGAAGTCCCGGTGACGATCAAGGCCGGTGAGCGGAGCGAGATAACCGTTCAGTAGGCCTTGGCAGCCCTGCAGGCGAAGAGGGCGGCGCCGAGCCGCCCTTTTTTGTAAAGCATGGGGGAGATCAGGCGTTTCCGAACGCCGCCGCCCCATGGTCGGCGCGGCCGACCAACTGCCGGAAGCCGGCGAACAGCTCTCGGCCGAAGCCGAACTCGTTGCCGATGAGGTCGGCGTCCGCCGTGCGGCGCAGCGCGAATTCCGTTCCCGGCACCAGCACTTCGAGCGTGCCGGCCTCGGCATCGAGCCGGATGATGTCGCCGTCATGGATCCTGGCGATCGGCCCGTCCTCGACCGCTTCCGGCGTCACGTGGATCGCCGCCGGCACCTTGCCGGAGGCGCCCGACATGCGCCCGTCGGTCACCAGCGCGACGCGCTGGCCGCGATCCTGCAGGATGCCGAGCACGGTGGTGAGCTTGTGCAGCTCCGGCATGCCGTTGGCCTTCGGCCCCTGGAAGCGGATGACCGCGACGAAGTCGCCGGTAAGCTGGCCTGCCTTGAAGGCATCGTTCAGCGCCTGCTGGCTGTCGAACACCTTTGCCGGCGCCTCGATGACGCGGCGTTCCGGTTTGACGGCGGAGGTCTTGATGACGGCGTGACCGAGATTGCCGCCGAGCACTTTCAGCCCGCCTGTCGGCTGGAACGCTTTCTTGACCGGTGCCAGCACCTTCTCGTCGCCGCTATTAAGAGGCGCCGCTTCGCGCACCACGCTGCCGTCCTCGCCAAGCCTCGCCTCGACCGCGTAGGGCCGCAGGCCTTCGCCCCACACCGTCTGCACATCCTCGTGCAAGAGGCCTTCGTCGAGCAGCTCGCGGATCAGGAAGCCGAGCCCGCCGGCGGCATGGAAATGGTTCACGTCCGCAAGCCCGTTCGGATAGACGCGCGCGAGCAACGGCACGGCCTCCGACAGGTCGGAAATGTCCTGCCAGGTCAATGCGATGCCCGCGGCGGCGGCCATGGCGATCAGGTGGATCGTATGATTGGTCGAGCCGCCCGTGGCGTGCAGGCCGACCACGCCGTTGACGATGGAACGCTCGTCGATCATGCGCCCGACCGGCGTATAGGCATTGCCGAGCGCGGTGATCGCCAGCGCGCGCTTGGCGGCTTCCCTGGTCAGCGCTTCGCGCAGCGGCGTGCCCGGATTGACGAAGGAGGCGCCGGGCGTATGCAGGCCCATGATCTCCATCAGCATCTGGTTGGAATTGGCGGTGCCGTAGAAGGTGCAGGTGCCCGGCCCGTGATAGGACTTGGACTCCGCTTCCAGCAGTTCGGCGCGGCCGACCTTGCCTTCGGCATAAAGCTGGCGGACCTTGGCCTTCTCGTCGTTCGCGAGCCCGGATGTCATCGGTCCTGCGGGGATGAAGACGGCCGGCAGATGGCCGAAGGTGAGTGCGGCGATCACCAGTCCGGGCACGATCTTGTCGCACACGCCGAGGAAGACGGCCGCGTCGAACATGTTATGCGACAGGCCGATCGCCGCCGCCATCGCGATCACATCGCGCGAGAACAGCGACAGCTCCATGCCGGGCTGCCCTTGGGTGACGCCGTCGCACATCGCCGGCACGCCGCCGGCCACCTGGGCGATGCCGCCGGCCTCGTGCGCGGCTTCCTTGATCAGCGCCGGGAACGTCTCGAAGGGCTGATGCGCCGACAGCATGTCGTTGTAGGAGGTGATGATGCCGAGATTCGGCACGCGGTCGCCGCCAAGCGCGATCTTTTCCGACGGGCTGCACACGGCAAAGCCATGGGCGAGATTGCCGCAGCCCAGCACGGCGCGGTTGGCGGTGCGGCTGGAAGCCTCCGCGATGCGGCCGAGATAGGCTTCGCGGCCGGCTTTCGAACGGTGGCGGATGCGTTCCGTGATGGCTTCGATATCGCGTCTGGCTGTCATGGTCCGTCCTTTCGAGCCCGGCGACGTCCTCCCTCTGCCACCGGACTGTCCTCATCTGAAATCAGGGTGCCCAGAACACCTCTATCGGTCGCGGCGCCGCCTCGAGCACTCTGCGGATTGGCTTCTTCGCGCCGGGACCGGTCGCGCCGTTGAACGCGGCGCGCTTGTCCTCGCCTTCAATATGGAGCGCGATGAAGCCGGCAGCGACGATGCGCGTCATCGACAGGGTGAGCCGCGGCTCACCGCCGCTTGCCGCGTGCACCGGCAGCACGATCCGCTGCGAGGCCGGGTCAAGCAATTCCTCGAGATTGCCGGCATCGGGGAAGAACGACGCCGTATGGCCGTCGCCGCCCATGCCGAGGATCACCACGTCGAGCGGCCAGGGCAGCGATCTGAGCGCTTCGCTGTCCGCCGCGGCTGCGTCCTCGATGCTTGCCGCCTCATGATAGAGCGGCACGAAGCGCGCCGTCGCGGCCTTGTTCTGGAGCAGGTTCGCCGCCACCAGTCCGGCATTGGACCGCGGCGAGGACGGCGGCACGAAACGCTCGTCGACCAGCGTCACGGTGACCTTGTCCCAGGCGATCGGCGTGGTCGACAGCACCGCGAACAGTATCGCCGGCGTGGTGCCGCCGGACACCGCGAGCAGCGCGGTGCCGCGTTCCGCGATGGCACCGGTCAACCGGTCTGCGATCTCACTGGCAAGCGCTGTCGCCAGGTCCTGGCGGTCGGCAAAGCCGTTCCATCCGTAGCGGAGTTCGCTCAATTGCTCTCGTGCCATGTCCGTCCGTCGCGTTCGATAAGAGCGATCGAGGCCGACGGCCCCCACGTTCCGGCCGTATAGCCTTGCGCCTCCTGCCTGGCGCTCTCCCAGGCATTCTGGATCGGGTCGATCCATTTCCAGGCCGCCTCGACTTCGTCGCGGCGCATGAACAGCGTCTGGTTGCCGCGCACCACATCCATGATCAGCCGCTCATAGGCATCGGGCGCGCGCCCGTCGAAAGACTGCGCGAAGCTCATGTCGAGCGAGATCTGGCGCAGCCGCATGCCGCCCGGCCCCGGATCCTTGATCATGATGAACTGCTTGACGCCTTCGTCGGGCTGCAGCCGGATCACCAGCTGATTGGCGAAGATCGGCCCGGCGCCTTCGTCGAAGATTGAAAAGGGGATCGGCTTGAACTCGATAACGATCTCCGAAACCCGGCTCGCCAGCCTTTTGCCGGTCCGGAGATAGAACGGAACGCCGGCCCAGCGCCAGTTGCCGATCTCGGCCTTTATGGCGACGAAGGTTTCGGTGGCGCTGTCCTTGCCGAGTTCCTCGACATAGCCCTTGACCGGGCCGCCCGCCGAGGCGCCGGCGCGATACTGGCCGCGCACCGTGTGCTTGGGCGCCTCGTTGCCGTTGATGCGCTTCAGCGCCCTGAGCACCTTCAGCTTCTCGTCGCGCACGGCGTCGGCGTCCATCGAGGACGGCGTTTCCATGGCCACGAGGCAAAGAAGCTGCAGCATATGGTTCTGCACCATGTCTCGCAGCGCGCCCGCCTTGTCGTAATAGGTGACGCGGTCTTCTAGGCCGACGGTCTCCGCGACAGTGATCTGCACATGGTCGATATGGGCGGAGTTCCACAGCGGCTCATAGAGCGCGTTGGCAAAGCGCAGCGCCATCAGGTTCTGCACCGTTTCCTTGCCGAGGTAATGGTCGATGCGGAAGATCTGGCCCTCGTGAAAATCGTCGCCCACCGCGTCGTTCAGCGCGCGCGCCGAGGCCAGGTCGCGGCCGATCGGCTTTTCCAGCACGATGCGCGAGTTCGGCGTGATCAGCTTGTGCTCCTTAAGCTGATGCGAAATATCGCCGAACAGCGCCGGCGCCACCGCGAGATAGAAGGCGCGGATGCAATCGCTCTCGCCGATCGCCTTCTTCAGCTTGTCGAAACCTGCTCCGCTGGTGGCGTCAGCCGGGATGTAAGAAAGCCTGGCGAGGAAGGTTTCCAGTTCCTTCTGGTCGATATCGGCCGGCTTGACATGGGACGAAATCGCCTGCTTGGCGAAAGCCTGGAATTCAGCGTCGCTCATCTTGGCGCGCGAGGTGCCGATGATGCGCGTCGGTTCGGAGAACTGATGGTCACGCTGGCGATAATAGAGCGAAGGCAGGAGCTTGCGTTCCGACAGGTCGCCGGTGCCGCCGAAGATGATGAAGTCGAAGGGATCGACAGGGATGATCTGGCTGGTCATGGTCAGTCCGATTTGATGCCGGATGCCGGCAGCGTGGTTGGTATATTCTAATCGATTTAAATTTTCCAGTGCCATGGTGTCACAGGCAGGACCAATCACTTGCTGTTGCATCGGTCCACCTGTTTCCCGACACTTGCGCCGCCGACAGGCCTGTCGGTAAAGCCACGGCTTCCGGCAACGTTCGCGGCCGCACCATAGAACGCGAATGTGACGAAAGCTAAGGGAGAATATCGCTGCGGGGCGGCAGCCGGAAAAGCAAGAACTGCGGAAATCCAATGGACGGGAAAACCATGCGTCTGGAAAACAAGGTCGCCATCATCACCGGTGCCGCGTCGGGTTTCGGGGAGGGCATGGCCCGGCGCTTCGCCGAAGAGGGCGCGCGCGTGGTCGTCGCCGACCTTAACGCCAAGGGCGCCGAGCGGGTGGCCGAAGAGATCGGTCCCAACGCGATCTGGACCCAGACCGATGTGTCCCAGCGCTCTGAATTCGACGAGATGATCGATGCCGCCAAGAGCGCCTTCGGCCGCATCGACATCATGGTCAACAATGCGGGTTTCACCCATCGCAACGGCGATCTGCTCGGCGTCGACGAGGAGACCTTCGACCTGATCACCGCCGTCAACATGAAGGCGATTTACCACGCAGCGCTGGCCGTCGTTCCGATCATGGACCGGCAGGGCGGCGGCGTCATCCTGACCACGGCCTCGACGGCGGGGCTTCGGCCCAGGCCGGGCCTGACCTGGTACAACGCCTCCAAGGGCTGGGCGATCACCGCCACCAAGTCGATGGCGGTCGAGCTCGCGCCGAAGAACATCCGCGTCAACTGCCTGTGCCCGGTCGCCGGCGAGACAGGCATGCTGGAGAAATTCATGGGCGCGGACACGCCTGAAATTCGTGAAAGATTCCGCGCCTCGATCCCGCTCGGCCGGCTTTCGACACCCCTCGACATCGCCAACGCGGCGCTGTGGCTCGCCTCGGACGAAGCTGCCTTCATCACCGGCGTGGCGCTGGAGGTCGATGGCGGTCGCTGCGTCTAGGTAACGGACGTGCGGCTCGTGTTTGACTCGATGATGCGGCGAAAGGCATAACGGTGCCTGGGTGGGGCGGGCGCTATGAATGCCAGACTGCGAAGAATTCGCGAGGACCTGGGGCAGCGCCTCAAGATCTACCGGGCGAGGCGCGCACGGGCGCGAAGCAAGGCCACCTTCATCGGCATAACCGGCAGCTCAGGAAAGTCGACTGCGGCGAGCCTGCTAGGACACATCCTCGCCGGCCACGCCCGGGTCTATACGCGGGTTTTGGCCAACACGATAAAGTCACTGATCAGCACACTCTGCAAGCGCATGAACAAGAGCGGCGAGGTCGACTACGTCGTCTTCGAGGCGGGCGCCTTCGGCATCGATACGATCAGGCCCATGGCGCAGATGCTCAAGCCGCACGTGGCTGTTGTCACCATGGTGCGGCTTGAGCATCTCTCCAGTTTCAAGACATTGGAGAACGTCGCTCGCGAAAAGCGCGCTCTTGTCGAGGCGCTGGAGCCCGGCGGCCTTGCGGTGCTCAATGCCGACGATCCCAATGTGCTGGCCATGGCATCGGACGCCGCGCATCGCTTCGTCACGTTCGGCGAGTCGGAAACGGCCGACTATCGCGTCACCGGTATTAATGCCGCTTATCCGCGCGCGCTCCACTTCACACTCCACTGGCGAGGCGGGGCGCTGAAGCTCAAGACACCGTTTCCGGGCGAGCATTTCTGGCTGCCGACCGCGGCCGCGGCAGCCACTGCGCTCGAGCTCGGCGTCCCTGCGCAAACCGTGGAGGAGAGGATCGCTACATTCGAGCCGTTGGCGAACCGCTGCCATGTCCTGGTCGTCGATGGAGGGCCTCATTTCGTCATCGACACTGCCAAAGCCCCTTGGCACTCGCTGTCGCTCGCCTTCGATATCGTGGCAAAATCAACGGCTGGGCGAAAGCGGATCGTGCTTGGCCAGCTGTCGGACTTTGCCGGATCGAACGCAAAATATGCGCGCGCCTATAGCAGTGCGCGCGAGATTGCCGACCAGGTGATCTATGTCGGGGAGCATGCCCATCGTTCGAAAGCCAGCCAGGCCGATCGCGGCAGCGGCCGGTTCGTCGAACTGCGCACGCCAAGAGAGGTTTCAGATCACCTCAGGCGCACGGCGATGCCCGGCGAACTTATTCTTCTCAAGAGCTCTTCCAGTCTTCATCTGGAGCGCCTCGCGCTCGCCTGGACACATGATGTCAAATGTTGGATTCCCGCTTGCGGGAAGAAGGAAGGCTGCCAGGATTGCGGCCTTTTCGAAGTGCCGTTCGAGGAGCATCGGGAATTCGTCAAAAAGCGCAGGAATGATCGCCGGCGGCAGCGCCTGCGTCGCCTCTTCGGCGGCTGACGCATCGCGGCTCGGCCGCGCCGGCACAACGGCCTCAGGCGCCGGTCTTGATGTAGCTTTTGTAGACCCAGCCGTGCTTGCCGTTATAGACGATCTCGCACCATTTCTTGCAACCCATCACCTGCACCGATGCCTTGGCCGGCACCGTGGTGATTGCGGCGGCACCTTTCTTCGGGCTTGAGCGCATGGTCACGGCTCTCAAAATGCGCCCGTTTGCGGCTACGCTGGCTTTTTGAGCTTTCGGCTTGGCCTGTGCCGAGCCATCGGTCGCTGCCGACTGCGAATCCGGAGCCTGCGGCTTGGCTTCGGGAATAGCGGCAGTTTGGGCGCCATCCATCTTGTCGCTCGGCTTCTTCGCTGCCGTCGCCGTGTCATCGGCGGAAGCGGCGACCTGCGACAGCGCATTCGAGGCATCGTTCTCGGCATCGGCCTCGGCAAAGGCCGTATCGGCGGATTGCGCGGGACTTGTATCGGCAGCCTGCTTGGATGGAGCTGGCGGGTTCTCGACCGGGGCAGGGGGCGTCTGGGCGTCGGAAGCCGTCCAGCGAGGGCTGTTCGGCGCCAGCGCCGGAATGCTGGCTTCGCGGGCCGCCGTCATGGGCGTAACCGCGTCCGCCTTGCGCGCGGCCTGCGCCGGCTTCGCCACGGTGACCGCCGCTGACGCCGGAGCGATTTTCGTGGTCTTCACCGGAATTGTCGGAACGGCTTGTGCGGCATTTGCCGCAGCCACTTGCCGGTCACTGCCCGGAAAACATAGCCAGAGCGCCACCGCGGCCACGCCGACCAACGCGGCAGTGCCTATCGCCGCAATGACCAGATGGGCGTTCGACTGCACCTTCTGCCAGAAGGATGGCCTTACGCTATAGCCGAACTGCATTGTAAAGCGCTGCCGTTCCGGCGTGCCGAAACTGAAGGGCCCGTTCACTCAAACCACCTCCAACAAGCGGGCCGACGTTCTTTCGATCATTGCCACGATGATTGGCTTCGATCGGCATCGGTCCCGAAATCATTGCGGACAAAGGCCCGCGAAATCCCCGGCTTTTTCGCCCATAATTGCATCTTTTACTGCTGATTATGGCATGAGTGAGCCAAATTGCGAAATTCTGCGCCCCTGTTAAGGCTTCCCCAACCTGCCGCGTGGAAGCCGCCGGCGTCGAATCGGTGGCTTCGGCCGGGCGGCCAGCTTCAAATCCTGTCGCGCAGCGCGAACCAGTTGAGGGCGAGAAACAACAGCGGCGCGCGAAATCGGCGGCCGCCCGGAAAGGCGGGGATTTTGAGATCCTCGATCAGTTTCAGCCGGTCGCGGTTGCCGGCAACGGTCTCGGCATAGAGCTTGCCGAAGAAGTTCGACAGCATGACGCCGTGGCCGGAATACCCGCCTATGGAAATCACCTTCGGCATCACCTCGCGCACGAACGGCTTTCTCGGCATCGTGATGCCGACATAGCCGCCCCAGCCATGCGTGATCTCGACATCCTTCAGCGCCGGGTAGAGCTCGGCGATCTGCTTGCGGATGTGGATATGGATATCCTTCGGATCGTTGACGGCGTAAACCTCGCGGCCGCCAAACAGGAGCCGGCCGTCTTTCGACTTGCGGAAATAGCGCACCACAAAGCGGGAATCGTCGACCGACTCGCCGCCGGGCAGAACTTTCGAATCCGAGCCCAGCGGCACGGTCGCGCCGATGAAGGAGCCGATCGGCATGATGTGCGCCGCGCTCACCGGCTCCAGATCGCCGCCATAGGCATTGACGGCGACCAGGCATCTGTCGGCGGTGATCGTGCCCTTGGGCGTCGTGACGGTCACCTTGCCGCCATTGGAAACGATGCCGGTGGACGGCGTCTGCTCGAAGAGATGCGCGCCGGCCGCCGCTGCCGCTTTCGCCGTGCCGATCACCAGCTTCAGCGGGTGGATATGGCCGGTGCCGGTGTCGCGGGTACCGCCAAAATAGCGCGTCGAGCCTAGCCGTTCCGCCGTCTCCGCCGCGTCCATGAAACTTACATGCGGGTAGCCGAAGCGGCTCGCCATGATCTCGGCATGGCGCCTGTAGTCGTCGACGTAACGCCGCTTGTGCGCCACCGAAAGCTGGCCCGGCATATAGTCGATGTCGATCGCGTTGGCGGCGGCGAAGTCGAGCAGATGCGCCTTGGCTTCTTCTGCCATGTCGAAGAGCGCCTTGGCGCGCGTGAGGCCGTATTCGGCTTCCAATTCTTCCGCCCAGGCGCGTTGCCCGGTGCCGAGCTGGCCGCCATTGCGCCCCGAAGCGCCGTCGCCGAAGCGATAGGCCTCGATCAGCACGACATTCGCGCCGGCCTTCGCCAAGTGCGCGGCTGCCGACAAGCCGGTGAAGCCGCCACCGACGATGACGACATCGCAGGTCCGGTCGCCGTCAAGCGGTGGGTATTCAGGACGCGGTCCTGCTGTGTCCTCGTACCAGGAACGGCCGGGGGAAATGGGAGATTGATAGGGCATGATGCTCGGCAGTAGGGGAGTAGGGGAGTAGGGGAGTAGGGGAGTAGGGGTAGCTAGTCGGCTGCTAATTTTCGAACCAGAAGTCGAAGAAGCTTTCCCACACTTTCGGTACTGGCTAGTAATGAAGCCGTCGTTTGTTGTGACGCGATACCGGTACGTTCAGCGATCAGAAGCTGTGTTTCTAGTTCCTTTAGCGACCCCTGAGCGATGCGGAGAAACTGCTGATAAGAGCCTCGAATCTCTCTGCCGTAACCCTCGGCTATATTTGACGGCACTGAAGCCGCGGAACGGCGCACTTGGCTGGTCAGTCCATAGAGTTCCTCCTTGGGCCAAGATTTTGTCGCGCCGTAAACCGACACTGCCAAATCCATCGCCTGCTGCCAGACCACCAAGTCCTTGTAGGATCCTGTCTTTTCGGCCACCCGTCCTACTCCCCTACTCCCCTACTCCCCTACTCCCCTACTATCTTAGTCCCCTATACATTCAGCAGCAGATACTCCCGCTCCCACGGGCTGATCACTTCCATGAAAGTTTCGAATTCGGCCCGTTTAATCGCTGCGTAAGTGGCGGCGAAGGATTTGCCGAGGATGGCCGCGAGTTCCTTGTCACCTTCGAACAGGTCGACCGCTTCCAGCAGGCTGCGCGGCAGGTCAATCTCGTCGGCATTGGCCGTAGTCAACACCGGAGGCTCCGCCTTGACTTTTCTGGTTATGCCGACCAGCCCGCAGGCCAGCGACGCCGCCAGGGCCAGATAGGGGTTGGCGTCGGAGGATGGGATGCGGTTTTCCACGCGTCGCGCCGCCGGATCCGAGCGCGGCACGCGGAAGGCGGTGGTGCGGTTGTCGTATCCCCATTTGTTGTTGACCGGAGCCGACGCCTGCTGCGTCAGCCGGCGGTAGGAATTGACGTAAGGCGCGAACATCACCAGCGCGTTCGGCACGTGCTTCTGCATGCCGCCGATGAAGTGGAAGAACGCGTCGGTCTCGGAGCCGTCCTCGGCGGAAAAGATGTTCCGACCGGTCTTCTTGTCGACCACCGACTGGTGGATATGCATGGCCGAGCCTGGTTGCCCCTGGATCGGCTTTGCCATGAAGGTGGCGTAGATCTCGTGCTTCAGCGCCGCCTCGCGGATGGTGCGCTTGAACATGAAGACCTGGTCGGCGAGCTCGATCGGGTTGCCGTGGCGCAGATTGATCTCGAGCTGGCCGGCGCCCTCCTCATGGATCAGCGTGTCGATCTCCAGGCCCTGCCGCTCCGAGAAGTGATAGATGTCGTCGATCAGTTCGTCGAATTCATTGACGCCGGCGATCGAATAGCCGGCGCCGCCGCCGATCGGCCGGCCCGAACGCCCGACGGGCGGCGTCAGCGGATAATCCGGATCGGGGTTCTTGCGCACCAGATAGAATTCGATCTCGGGCGCCACCACCGGCTTCAGGCCGCGCTCGTCATAGGCGGCAAGCACGCGCTTCAGCACGTTGCGCGGCGTGAACTCGACCGAGCGGCCGTCCTGGTGAACGAGATCGCAGATCACCGCCGCCGTCGGGTCTTCTTCCCAGGGCACGACGGTCAGCGTCGAAAGATCGGGCAGAAGCTTCAGGTCGCCGTCATCTTCGGGATAGTGGAAGCCGTTGCCGTCCTCGGGATAGCCGCCGGAGATCGTCGTCATGAACACGGCCGAAGGCAGCGCCAGCGATGTGTTGGAGGTGAATTTCTTCGACGGCATCATCTTGCCGCGGGCGACGCCCGCCTGGTCGGGCGTGATGCACTCGATGTCCTCGATGCCGCGCCATTCGAGCCATGCGCTGGCCTCTTTCCAGTTCTTCACACCGCGTTGGTTCTTCAGGAAAGCAGGCGTGCGGGCGCGTCCCCCCCGGTTTGACGGACGGACTTCCTTTTTCTCAGGCGGCATCATTCACCAGATTGTGTTGCGGATTTCGAACTATAGCCGGGCGCCATGGGGGAAGGGAAGGGGAGGCGCAAGGCGCGTGCCCAGGGAGCCGCTCCTTGCGAACCAGCTTGCAGCTTTTGCCGGGCGCTCGCGACGAAGCCTTCCAGCTCGTCCTTCCACGAATTCAGCATGCCTCCGCACTGTGCCGATCTCCAGCTGGAGCTAGCAGTGTCGCGCGAACGCGTCTACTACACCATCAGTTCGCGAAGACGAGGTGGCCATGTCCGCTCTTACCACGATCGGTTTCGATGCCGACGACACGCTGTGGCAGAACGAGCAGTTCTTCCGCATGACCGAACAGCGCTTCCTCGCCATGCTTGCCGAGCATGGCGATGCAAGCCGGATTTCGGCGAACCTGCTTGAAGCGGCAAAGCGCAATCTCGGCGTCTACGGCTTCGGCATCAAAAGCTTCACACTGTCGATGATCGAGACGGCGATCGAGGTTACGGAAGGCCGTGTTCCGGCCTCGACCATCGCCGAAATCCTGGCCGCCGGCCGCGACATGCTCAGCCATCCGATCGAGCCGCTGCCGCATGCGCGTGAGACGGTCGAGAAGCTCGCCGGCGCCTATCGCCTGGTGCTGATCACTAAGGGCGACCTCATGGACCAGGAGCGCAAGCTGGCGCAATCGGGACTGGGCGAGCTTTTCGATGCCGTCGAGATCGTCAGCGACAAGAGCGCCGCCACCTACGCCCGCATCTTCAGCCGCCATGGCGACGGACCGCAAAGGAGCATGATGGTCGGCAACTCGCTGAAGTCGGACGTCGTGCCTGCCATCGATGCCGGCGGCTGGGGCATCTATGTCCCGCATGAATTGACCTGGGCGGCCGAGCATGCCGAGGCGCCGGTCGACGCGCCGCGTTTCCGCCAGATCGCCGATCTGAGCGAGCTGCCGGCGCTGATAGAGCGCATCGCCACGGCGGGTTGACACACGTCCAGCTGGTTGTTCCCGGGCCTATGCAAACCCGGCGGCATGCTTCCGCGGCGTCGGGTGATGGGAGGCTCTGGCCGTCGGTTCGGGCGGCTGGCGGTCGGCGCGAATGAACCGGCCGACAAGCCCTTGCATCGGACCCTGGGGCCGGCCT
The DNA here is from genome assembly GCF_029625735.1 of Mesorhizobium sp. WSM4935. NCBI lineage: Bacteria > Pseudomonadati > Pseudomonadota > Alphaproteobacteria > Hyphomicrobiales > Phyllobacteriaceae > Mesorhizobium > Mesorhizobium sp. WSM4935. The sequence goes on from NZ_JARTVR010000001.1 coordinate 847,287, forward strand.
TACAGGAGCGAGGGTCCAGACCGGAATGTCGGTCATGGACCACGAGCTGGATTGATCTGGCTTTGCGAGAACAGACGCCGGAGCGTCGTCTCGACCTCCGGCATGGTCTGCCGCGAAGCGCCCTGTGTTTTGATGCAATTCCAGACGGAAAGCCACGGCGAAGTCGCCGAGCTTAACCGCTCACACTTTTCCTGGAATTGCCCTAACCGCGCCCGACCAGGCGATCGACCACTGGTTGCAGCCTCTCGGGCGTGATCGGTTTGGCTACCACGGCATCGACCACGCTCGATAGGCCAAGGCTCTCCGGCGTGCCATTCTTGGTTGAAAGCAGGATCACCGCGGGCAGCGGCTTGCCGGAAGCGCGCCGCAGCGCGTCGATGGCCGACATCAGCGGGTCGCAATCCTTGTTGTCCGGGCCGCCGTCCAGGATGAGGGCGCCGGGCATTTGCCCGGCCAGCGTCTTCTCGGCGGCCTCGGGCGATTCCGAAATCGGCTTCAGTCCCGATTTCTCGACGATTTTCGACACCACGACCCGATTGATCGACGATTTTCCGACGACGAGTACTTTGGAAAAGTCGGCCGCGATCGCGCCAGTCCGGGCTGCCGGTTTCGGGCGTTTTTCGGAGTGGTCGTCACGGTCGGCGGGACACATCGGCGGGTGGGCACTCTGGTTCAATGCAGGGTTGAAACCTGAGGCACAATTGGGTGAGATCGCGGCCGGTGTCAAGCTGAAACGGTCGAGGTCGAAAATATAGCAAGAAATTCCGGAATTCAGCGCAAGTCGTCCCTCCCGGCGACGAAGGCAAAACGAAAAAATGCGATAGTCTCCCGAACGTATAGCGCGCGGGAGACATTCGCAGAGACTGTTGACGTTACGTCAGGTGTGACTCTGCTGGGTAACGATCACCGGAATCAAAAGATCTCCCCAGTTGCCGTCGCCGCCATGGTGCCTGGCCGAACGCACCAGCTCCACCGAGACACCGGCCTCGACGGCTTTCATCACCGACTGGTTGAGCCTGTGCAGATCGTTCGCGAGCATACGGATCGTCGCCTGCTGGTCGACGCTCATCGCGCTCGATTGTTCTTCTGCCCTTTCCTTGACGCGGCTTATCGATGCCATTGGTCTTCTCCTCGATCAAAAATACCCTGCGGGCGTTTCCTCTGGTTGTTATCCGTTACTCGGCCGCCGGCCTGAACTGGGCGTGCTCGGTCGATTCATGCATGGCGGTGGTCGAAGACTGGCCGCCGGTGATCGCCATCGACACGGCGTCGAAATAGCCGGTGCCGACCTCGCGCTGGTGCTTGGTCGCGGTATAGCCGTGGGCCTCGGCCGCGAATTCTGCCTCCTGCAGTTCCGAATAGGCGGCCATCTGGCGATCCTTGTAGCCGCGCGCCAGCTCGAACATGCCGAAGTTCAACTGGTGGAAGCCGGCAAGCGTGATGAACTGGAACTTGTACCCCATCGCGCCGAGTTCCTTCTGGAATTTGGCGATCGTCGCGTCGTCGAGATTCTTCTTCCAGTTGAAGGACGGCGAACAATTGTAGGCGAGCAGCTTGCCCGGATAGTGCTTGTGCACGCCCTCGGCGAATTTCCTTGCCTGCGCCAGATCAGGCTTCGAGGTCTCGCACCAGATCAGGTCCGCATGCGGCGCATAGGCCACGGCGCGCGCTATGCAGGGCTCGATGCCGTTCCGCACATGATAGAAGCCCTCGACCGTGCGGCCTGCGTCGTAGTCGACGAACGGCCGGTCGCGCTCGTCGATATCGGAAGTCAACAGCTTCGCCGCTTCGGCGTCCGTGCGCGCCACCACCAGCGTCGGCGTGCCCATGACGTCGGCCGCAAGGCGCGCCGCGTTGAGGTTGCGGATATGCGCCGCCGTCGGGATCAGCACCTTGCCGCCGAGATGGCCGCATTTCTTTTCCGAAGCCAGCTGGTCCTCATAGTGCACGCCGGCGGCCCCCGCTTCGATGAAGGCCTTCATGATCTCGAAGGCATTGAGCGGTCCGCCGAAGCCGGCTTCCGCGTCGGCCACGATCGGCGCGAACCAGGTCTCGACCGAAAGCCCCTTGCCTTCGGACGTCTCGATCTGGTCGGCGCGCTGCAGCGTGCGGTTGATGCGTTTGACGAGTTCCGGCGCCGCATTGGCCGGGTAGAGCGACTGGTCCGGATACATCGCCGAGGCGGTGTTGGCGTCCGCGGCGACCTGCCAGCCCGAAAGATAGATCGCCTTCAACCCGGCCCGAACCTGCTGCATGGCCTGGTTGCCCGACATGGCGCCCAGCGCGTTGACGAAATCCTCCTCGTGGATGAGCTTCCACAGCCGGTTCGCGCCCATCTCGGCCAGCGTCTGGCGAATTTGCACGGAGCCCCGCAACCGCTTCACATCCTCTGGCGAATAGGGGCGCTCGATGCCGTCGTAACGGTCTTCCGGCGCGGAGGGGATGAGGTTGTAAAAATCGGTCATTGATCACTCCGGGATCGTTTGGCAACTGTGTCAGCACTGCATCGCAAAGGCCGATTTGCGATATTTGCGTGTGACTTCGTTTACATTGCAGCGCGAAAGGCGCCTAGAAAAACCGCCAAATACCGCGAAGAATAAAGGAAAAGCTGTATTGCCATTGACAGGCTAGCTCTGTAAATTTGTCACGATTGTAAAAACGGCGAAGCGAGTGCCGGACTCGACGCACATGTAAATTCTTGTCAAGGATGGCAGGGATGGCCGACCAGAAGATCTTCGCCGGGCCGCGGCTGCGCCGGCTGCGCAACGCCAGGAGCTTGACCCAGACGGCGATGGCCGAGGGGCTGGGCATCTCGCCTTCCTATCTCAACCTGATCGAGCGCAACCAGCGGCCGCTGACGGTGCAGCTCATTCTCAAGCTTGCCTCTGTGTACAAGGTCGATCCGCACGAACTTCAGGGAGAGGCAAAAGGCTCGATCGCGGCCTTGCGCGAAGCGTTCAGCGATCCGCTTCTTGCCGGCGAGCTGCCAGGCGATCAGGAACTGATCGACCTCGCCGAGACGGCGCCGAATGCGTCGGCGGCGATGGTGAAACTCTTTCGCGCCTATCGCGAGCAGGCCGAGCGCCTGTCCGATCTCAACCAGCTCCTGGCCAAGGAGGGCAGGGCAACCGCTCTGTCGGGCGCGCGCCTGCCCGCCGATGAAGTCCATGAAGTGTTCGAGCGCCGGCCGAACCACTTCGCCTCGCTGGAAGAGGAGGCGGAGGCTTTCACATCGGTCCTCGAGCCCGGCGACGATCTGTCCGGCGCGCTGAAGGCTTGGCTGAGGCGTGAGCACGGCATCGTCGTCAAGGTGCTGCCGGTCGCCACCATGCCCAACTGGCGCCGCCGTTATGATCGTCATTCGCAGCGTCTGTTCCTGTCCGAGCGGCTATCGCCTTTCGACCAGCTGCGCGAAGTCGCCATGGAGGCGAGCCTCATGCGCATGTCGGTGGCCATCGCGGCCGAGGTCCAGGCGCTGAAGCTCGGCACCGACGAGGCGCGCCGGCTCGCCCGCTTCGAGCTCGGCCGCTACGCCGCGCATGCGCTTATGATGCCCTATCAGGCCTTTCACGCCGCCGCCGTTCGCGCCCGCTACGACATCGACGTCTTGCGTTCGCGCTTCGGCGTCTCTTTCGAGCAGGCGGCCAACCGGTTGACCATGCTGCAACGGCAGGGTGCAGCGGGCGTGCCGTTCTTCATGTTGGAAGTCGACAACGCCGGCAACCGCTTCCGCAAGGCCGGCAGCCAGGGTTATCCGCAAAGCCGCTTCGGCGGCGGCTGCCCCAAGCTTCCCATCCATGCGGCCTTCTCGCAGCCAGGCCAGATCCTGGTCGAGGCGGTGGAAATGCCCGATGGCGCCGAGTTCCTTTGCATCGCCCGCACGCTGGAAGGTCCGCAAGGGGCCTTCTCCGAACGGCCGCGTCGCACCGCGCTCCTGCTCGGCTGCGATATCGGCTTCCGGGACGAGATCGTCTATGGCGCGGCGCTGCCGATCGGAGCCACCGGTAAGCCCGGGCAAGGCTTCGGCACGCCGGTAGGCCCCGCCTGCAGGCTCTGCGAGCGCGTCGGCTGCCTTGCGCGCGCCGAGCCGCCGGTGACGCGCCCGCTCGGCCTCGACGAGATGGTGACGGGCCTCAGCGCCTTCGATTTCCAGGGATAAGCTCGGCCGAAGTGCCCCAAGCTTCGCCGAATGCTGGATCACGCCGGTTTTGCGCCTTTGCGCTACGCGAATGGGACGCAGTTCTTTGCGTCTCCGGTGCATCGTGTCGAACGCAACTCGCTGACAGTCATCTGCCATGTCCGATACCGCCTCGTCCTCCGTTGCCCCGTCCTCCGCCGTCTCGCCGCGCGAGGAGCGGATCGGCATGCTCCTGGTCTTCCTGTCGGCGCTGATGTGGAGTTTCGGCGGCACCATCGCCCGTTTCATCCATATCGGCGACAGCTGGACCGTGGTGTTCTGGCGTTCGCTCTGGGCCGTGGCCTTTCTCATCGCATTCATGCTTTGGCGCGACGGTTGGCGCGGCACTCTGAAGCTCTTTCGACACATGGGCCTGCCTGGCCTTGGCGTCGCCTTCTGCTTCGCCACCGCCTCGACCAGCTTCGTGGTGGCGCTAGGCTACACGACGGTCGCCAACATCCTCCTGATGCAGGCCGGCGTGCCACTCCTGGCGGCTCTCCTTGCTTGGCTCCTGTTTCGCGAACGGGTCGGTCCGGCGACCTGGATCGCGATTGCCGCCGTCATCGCCGGTGTCGCCATCATGGTCTCCGAATCCCTGGGCGGCGCCGTCTCGCCGATCGGCGACGGCCTGGCGCTGCTGATCGCGGTAATGTTTTCGGTCGCGACCGTGATCACCCGGCGCTTTGCCCATGTGCGCATGGTGCCGGCCAATTGCCTTGCGGCGCTGCTCGCCGGTGCTTTCGCCGCTTCCCAGGCATCTGAGTTCGCGGTCTCCGGGCGCGACATGGGCTTCCTCTTCGCCTTCGGCGTTGTCAATCTCGGCATTGGCCTCGCCTTTTTTGCCATGGGCGCGCGGCTGGTGCCGGCGGCGATGGCGGCGCTGCTCGGCACCTTCGAGCCGATCCTTGGGCCGATCTGGGTCTGGCTCGTCCATTCCGAAGTGCCATCGGTGCGCACTATCATCGGCGGCGCGGTCGTGGTCACGGCGCTGCTCGTCCATATCGGCCTGGAGTTCAAGCGCCAGGCGCGGCCGGCGCGTCCCGGCGTCACCGGCCTGCCGTCGCCCAATTGACGATCGGGCAGTCTTCCCCATTGACAACCCAGTCGCCGGGCGGGCAGGCTGCGATTACGGCAACAACAAGACAGGCGTATCTTGCCAAGTGTCTCCGCCGGCCTGCTCGGGGCCGGACAGCATCATCATAGCTCTCATTACACCACGGTGCATGCCGTTGACGCCGCCCGGGCGCCTCGCCGGGGAGGCCGGGACGCCTCGAATCCTGATGCCATGAGAGAGCCTGGCATAGGCAGTTCACGCTTGTCGCTCTCCGGAAAGCTCAATAGTCTGAAACCAACGCCGCCCCGCCATTTCGCGACGAGCCGGCGAGGGAACACTCACCAAAGGAGAACACCATGATCCGCAAAGCGCTTTTGCTTTCGGCGACGTCGGCATTTCTGACGCTTTTCACACTAAGCGGCCACGCCGAGGACCGCGTCGTCAACGTCTATAACTGGTCGGACTATATCGACAGCTCGATCATCGACGACTTCACCAAGAAGACCGGCATCAAGGTCGTCTACGACACCTTCGATTCCAACGAGATCCTGGAGACGAAACTGCTCGCCGGCGGCAGCGGCTATGACGTCGTCGTGCCGAGCGCGAACTTCCTGGCGCGCCAGATCCAGGCAGGCGTGTTCCAGAAGCTTGACAAGTCGAAGCTGCCGAACCTCTCCAACATGTGGGACGTCATTTCCGAGCGCACCGCCAAGTATGATCCGGGCAACGAATATTCGGTCAACTACATGTGGGGCACGGTCGGCCTCGGCTATAATGTCAAGAAGGTGCAGGCCGCGCTCGGCACCGACAAGATCGACAGCTGGGACGTTTTCTTCAATCCGGACAAGCTGGCCAAGCTGAAGGATTGCGGCGTTTATGTGCTGGACTCTCCCGCCGACGTCATTCCCGCGGCGCTGAAATATCTTGGCCTCGATCCCAACAGCACCTCGCCCGATGACATTTCCAAGGCCGAGGAGGCGTTGCTGAAAGTGCGGCCCTATATCCGCAAGTTCCATTCGTCCGAATACATCAACGCCTTGGCCAATGGCGATATCTGCCTGGCGATCGGCTGGTCGGGCGACGTCTTCCAGGCGCGCAACCGCGCCGCGGAAGCCAAGCAGGGTGTCGAGATCGGCTATTCCGTGCCGAAGGAAGGCGCCCAGATGTGGTTCGATCAGATGGCCATCCCCGCTGACGCGCCGCATGTCGCCGACGCTCTCGAATTCATCAACTACATGATGACGCCTGAAGTCATCGCCAAATCGACGAACTATGTGCTCTATGCGAACGGCAACAAGGCCTCGCAGCAGTTCGTCGACAAGGCGATCCTGGAAGATCCTTCGGTCTATCCGGACGAAGAGACGACGAAGAAGCTGTATACGGTTGCGCCATACGATCCCAAGACACAGCGCATCATCACGCGCACCTGGACCAAGATCGTCACCGGCCAATAAGCATTGAGAGACGGCCCCGGCAGCCAACTGCCGGGGTCGCTTTCTTTTGGGGAATTTAAAAAAGTAACGGAGTGGGGATTATGAAATCGCTTGGCAGCATCCGCAGGGATTTCGCGCCATGGAACGACCCGAATGCCAAGCCATATATCCAGTTCGACAAGGTCACCAAGAAGTTCGGCGACTTCACCGCCGTCAACAATCTGTCGCTGACCATCTTCGAGCGTGAATTCTTCGCCCTGCTCGGCGCTTCCGGTTGCGGAAAGTCGACGCTGCTCAGGATGCTCGCCGGCTTCGAGGAGCCGACGGCGGGCCGCATCCTGCTGGACGGGCAGGATCTGCGCGGCATCCCGCCCTACAAGCGGCCGGTCAACATGATGTTCCAGTCCTACGCGCTGTTCCCGCATATGACGGTGGAAAAGAACATCGCCTTCGGTCTCAAGCAGGAAGGCATGCCCGCGCCGGATATCGAAAAGCGCGTCGCCGAGATGCTGAAGCTCGTCAAGCTCGAGCAATTCGCCAAGCGCAAGCCGCACCAGCTCTCCGGCGGTCAGCGCCAGCGCGTGGCGCTGGCCCGCTCGGTCGCCAAGCGGCCGAAGGTCCTGCTGCTCGACGAACCGCTCGGCGCTTTGGACAAAAAGCTGCGCGAGGAAACCCAGTTCGAGCTGATGGACCTGCAGCAGGAACTCGGCCTCACCTTCGTCGTCGTCACGCATGACCAGGAAGAGGCCATGACCATGGCCGACCGCATCGCCATCATGGACAAGGGCGAGGTGATGCAGGTCGCGACGCCTGCCGAGATTTACGAGGCGCCGACCTCGCGCTTCGTGGCGCATTTCGTCGGCAATGTGAACATGTTCGAGGGAAAGGTCGCCGAGCGCACGGCAAGCACGACCCGCATCACCGGCGCGACCGGGGCGGAGATCGTCGTCGACAACGGCGGCAATGCCACCGCCGGCTCCGACATCGTCTTCGCGATCCGGCCGGAGAAGATCAAGGTCTCCTCGACAAAGCCGGCCGATGCCGTCAATGCGCTCGAAGGCGAGGTCTACGACGTCGCCTATCTCGGCGATATGACCGTCTATCATATCAAGCTTGATGACGGGCAGATCGTGCGGGCGAGCGCGCTGAACGCCTCGCGCATCACCGAGGATCCGCTCACCTGGAACGACCGCGCCTGGGTCTCCTTCCGGCCCGATGCGGGCGTCGTGCTGACAAGGTAGGAGGCTGAGATGACCGATATCGCAGCGACCGCCGCCCCATCGACTGAGAGCGCGACACTGCCGGCGAGGCTGGCGAAGGGCTTCGTCAACCGCCTCGTCATCATCATTCCCTATCTCTGGCTGCTGTTCTTCTTCCTCATTCCCTTCATCATCGTGTTCAAGATTTCGCTGTCGCAGACGGCGATCTCGATGCCGCCCTATACGCCGGTGCTCGACTTCAAGGACGGCGTCGCGGGATTCCTCGCCGGTTTCCGCGAGCTCAACTTCGACAACTACACCTGGCTCACCCAGGATGCGCTCTACTTCAACGCCTATGTGACGAGCCTGATCATCGCGGCGATATCGACGATACTCACGCTGATCGTCGGTTATCCGATCGCCTATGGCATGGCCCGCGCGCCGGCCACGATCCGCCCGACCTTGCTGATGCTGGTGATCCTACCCTTCTGGACCTCGTTCCTGATCCGCGTCTATGCCTGGATCGGCATTCTGAAGCCCGAGGGCCTGCTCAATCAGGTCCTGCTCGCCACGGGCCTGATCAGCCAGCCGCTGGTCATCCTCAACACCTACACCGCGATCTTCATCGGCATTGTCTATTCCTACCTGCCCTTCATGGTGCTGCCGCTCTATTCCTCGCTGGAGAAGATGGATTATTCGCTGATCGAAGCCGCGCAGGACCTCGGCTGCCCGCCGACCGGCGCCTTCTGGAAGATCACCTTCCCGCTGTCGCTGCCCGGCGTCGTCGCCGGCTGCCTGTTGGTGTTCATTCCGGCCGTAGGCGAGTTTGTCATTCCCGACCTTCTCGGCGGCTCGCAGACGCTGATGATCGGCAAGACGCTCTGGAACGAGTTCTTCTCAAACCGCGATTGGCCGGTGTCGTCGGCGGTGGCCGTAATCCTGCTCCTGGTGCTGACAATACCGATCATGTTCTTCCAGCAGGCGCAGGCAAAGGCACAGGAGCAGGGCAGATGAACTCGACCTGGAGCCGCTTCAACATCACCTCGATCGTGCTGGGCTTTGCCTTTCTCTATTTGCCGATCGTGCTTCTGATCGTCTTTTCCTTCAACGAATCCAAGCTCGTCACCGTCTGGGGCGGCTTCTCGACCAAATGGTACGTGTCGCTGTTCCACAACCAGGGCCTGATGGATGCCACCTGGGTGACGGCGCGCGTCGGCGTCATCTCGGCAACGGTCGCGACCGTGCTCGGCACGCTCGCCGCCATCACGCTGACCCGCTACACGCGCTTCAGGGGACGGGTGCTTTTCTCGGGCATGGTGTTCGCACCGCTGGTGATGCCGGAAGTCATCACCGGCCTCTCGCTGCTTTTGCTCTTCGTCGCCGTCGGACTCGACCGCGGCTTCTTCACGGTGACGCTCGCCCATATCACCTTCACCATGTGCTTCGTCGCAGTCGTCGTGCAGTCGCGGCTGGTCTCCTTCGACCGCTCGCTGGAGGAGGCGGCGATGGATCTCGGCGCGCCGCCGGTGAAGACTTTCTTCCAGATCACCTTGCCGGTCATCCTGCCGGCGATCATCTCCGGCTGGATGCTGGCTTTCACGCTCTCGCTGGACGATTTGGTCATCGCGAGCTTCACCTCGGGTCCCGGCGCGACCACGCTGCCGATGAAGATCTACAGTCAGGTGCGCCTCGGCGTGACCCCTGAAATCAACGCCGCCTGCACGATACTGATCGCGGTGGTGGCGATCGGCGTCATCATCGCCTCGATCGCCAACAAGCGCCGCGAGATCCAACGCCAGCTCGACGAGCAGGCCGCGCAGCGCGGTTGAGAGATGAGCGGGGCGGGGACGCTTTGCGCCCCGCTTTACTGGCCTGAAACGCCGGGAGCGATCGGCGAGATGAACGGCGCGCTCCAGTTGCCGCCGACGAAGAACAGCGACTGGTTCGGCGGCGGGGGAGGCGGGCTGGCCGCCTGACCGTTGGTCTGCTGGGGCTGCTGCGCCGGCTGTCCGTTGGGCACCACGCCGCCCGAGAGCGCCAGCCCGCGTCCGACATAGGAGGCAATGCCGGACAGCCAGATCTTGTATTTCTGGGCATTGATCTCAGCCTTGTCCAGGCGCGCCACGCCCTTCGAAATGCTTGCCTTGATCTCGGCACCGTCGATCGGCAGCGAACCGTTGGCGACGTCGTTGAGCGCGAAGAAACCGCCTTGCTGGTTGCGCTTGAGGAAGGCCGGCAGATCGAGCCCGTTGAGCGTGCCCGGCCCGAACGTCGCCGAGAACGACCCGTCGGCATTCTCGAAGATGGAATTCCAGGCCTTGCCCGGCCCCTTGAGGATGACCGATACCGTGCCGGTGCCGGCCGGCACCAGCCGCGTCATTCCCGCCGCCGTGGCAAAGGCACCCGTATCGACATCCGAAGCCAGGAGCCGCATCTCGACCTGCGTGCCTTCCGGCTTACGGTCGAAGCGCAGGCTGCTCTGGATGTTGCCGTTGAAGGCCGACGCGTCGGATATGTCGAAGACGGCAAGGCCGTTCTTGACCTGCGCGGTCGCCGCGACGTCGGCAAGCTGGACCGGTCCCGCGTTGGCATGCGCCGCCGACAGCCTGAGGTCGAGGTTGATGCGGTCGGCGAAGCTGGTGTCGATGTCGCCGAGGCCGGCCTCGCCGGTGGGCGAGACAGGCGTGAAAGCCGACAGGAAGGATCTCAGATCCAGCGTATCGAAGGCGAGGGTGCCGGCAATCACCGGGCGCCCCTCGGCGAAGGAGAAATCCAGCGCTCCCATGCCCGGATTGTTGTTGAGCGTGACCGTGGTGTTCTCGAACTTCGCGCGCCCCGCCGAGGCGTTCACCTTGCTGCTGACCGAGACGGCGCCGATCGCAGCGCCCGGCGCGATGCCGGCCTGCGACCACTCCAGCACGCGCCGCAACGACGGTGCTAAGAACTTTGCCTGGCCGTCCAGATAGGCATTGTCCGACATCGAGGCCGTTCCGTCGAAGGAGAATATCGCGGGCGCCGCCTTGAAGGAAAGGGTGACGGGAGCTGCCCCACCGGCAAACAGCACCAGCGGTTTCGCGGAGGAGAAATCGAGCTGCACGCTCTCGCCGCGCCAGATTCCGGTCGCGGTCAGCGATGCATCGCTGTTCATCGCTTCCCAGTTGACCTGGCCATTCAGGCTGCTCAGGATTTCAGTGTCCTTGCCGTCGATCGAAGTCACCACGCGGCCATCGCGGAATTCGACGGTGCCGAACGGATCGGAAGGCAACCTGCCGAGATCCGGCTTCTGCGGGTTGGCGCTGACCACGCCGCGCGCGGTATCGATCGAGCGCGTGATGCGCCCGCCGGTCGGAAGCGGCGGCAGATAGAAGCCGCTCGCCGTGCGCTGAACCCTGATCGTCGGGCGCACCAGCCTTGCGGTCGAGAAGGCGACGTCGCCCTGCAGGGCGGCCATGGCTGAGAGATCGACTTCGACGCGGTCTGCCTCGACCACCGGCGGCATTTCGGTCTCGGTCCATTGCGACAGCGTTACGTCGCTGAGGATGGCCCGGAACTTTGGCCACACTTCAATGCGCGGCGAGCCGTCGATTGTGACCCTGAAGCCGCTCCAGGCGCTCAACTCCCAGGCGATGCGGTCGCGCACGATGCGGGTCGAGGCAATCAGCGGTAGCGCAGCGACCGCGAGCGCGATGACGAGCACGGCAACGCCGATCGCCCACACCCCGCGCCGGATCAGAGATGATCGCATTTCGCCCCGTATGCTTTCGTTGCCAATAAATCGCCCGACGGGTGTAACCGAGCGCCGACGCTTTTCAAGTCTTTATGGCCTTGCGATGGCATTTGCGCAGCGGCGACCATGGGTCGCCGGAACAAAATCTTGCTCTGCTGCGCTGCAATATGCATAAGCGGGCTGCACGATCCCGATCCGCAATCGCGCGCCGTTTCTGGGACGATGGCATATGCGACGATGAGCTTAACTGGCTCGAACGCGACGCGCTTTGGGAGGAGCGATCATGGCCGCCGACACACCCTTGTGGACCCCGACGCAGGAGCGCATCGACGCAGCGCCTCTAACCGCGTTCATGAAGGCCGCGGAAGCAAAGGCTGCGCTTTCCTTCTCCGGCTATGCCGAACTCCATCGCTGGTCGATCGACAACCGCGAAGCCTTCTGGAGTCTGGTCTGGGACTTCTGCGGGCTTGTCGGCGACAAGGGCGAGCGCCACCTTATCGACGGCGAACGGATGCCCGGCGCCAGCTTCTTCCCCGACGCCAGGCTGAATTTCGCCGAGAATCTTTTGCAGAAGGCCGGCGGCGGCGAGGCCATCGTCTTCCGTGGCGAGGACAAGGTCGAGCGCCGGCTCTCCTGGAACGAGCTCCATGCGCTGACCTCGCGGCTGCAGCAGCTCTTCCTGTCGCTCGGCGTCAAGGCCGGCGACCGCATCGCCGCCATGATGCCGAACATGCCCGAGACCATCGCCGCGATGCTGGCGGCAAGCTCGATCGGCGCTGTCTGGTCGTCATGCTCTCCCGATTTCGGCGAGCAGGGCGTGCTCGATCGCTTCGGCCAGATCGAGCCGGTCGTCTTCATCGCGCCCGACGGCTATTGGTACAACGGCAAGGCGATCGAGGTGGCCGACAAGGTCCACGCGGTCGCGACGAAGCTTGCCACGCTGCGCAAGGTGCTGATCGTCGACTATCTCGGCACCTCTCAGGACGTGGCCGCCACCGTCGACAAGGCGACCGCGCTCGAAGATGCGCTCTCGCCCTTTGCGGTGAAGACCGTCAGCTTCGAGCGGCTGCCCTTCGCCCATCCGCTCTACATCCTGTTTTCCTCGGGCACGACCGGCATTCCGAAATGCATCGTTCATTCGGCAGGCGGCACACTGATCCAGCACGTCAAGGAGCATCGGCTGCATGCCGGCCTGCTCGACGGCGATCGCCTGTTCTATTTCACCACCTGCGGCTGGATGATGTGGAACTGGCTGGTCTCGGGTCTCGCTTCCGGCGCGACGCTGCTGCTCTATGACGGCTCGCCCTTCTACCCCGACGGCAATGTGCTGTTCGATTTCGCCGATGCCGAGAAGATGACCTATTTCGGCACCTCGGCGAAGTTCATCGATTCGGTTCGCAAGGCCGGTCTGAAGCCGATCTCGAGCCATGATCTGTCCAGCGTGCGCACCATCTCCTCCACCGGCTCGCCGCTGTCGCCTGAGGATTTCCGCTTCGTCTATGACGGCATCAAGAAGGACGTGCATCTGGCCTCGATCTCGGGCGGCACCGACATCGTCTCCTGTTTCGTGCTCGGCGTGCCGACCGAGCCGGTCTGGACGGGCGAGATCCAGGGCCCCGGCCTTGGCCTGGCGGTCGACGTCTGGGACGACAACGGCAAGCCCGTCCGGCAGGAGAAGGGCGAGCTTGTCTGCACCAAGGCCTTCCCGTCGATGCCGATCGGCTTCTGGAACGATCCCGAAGGCAAGAAGTATCACGCCGCCTATTTCGAGCGTTTCGACAATGTCTGGTGCCATGGCGACTTCGCCGAATGGACGGCCCATGGCGGCATGATCATCCATGGCCGTTCGGACGCCACGCTCAATCCGGGCGGGGTGAGGATCGGCACGGCCGAGATCTACAACCAGGTCGAGCAGATGCCGGAAGTCCTCGAGGCGCTCTGCATCGGCCAGGATTTCGACAATGATGTCCGCGTCGTGCTGTTCGTGCGGCTGGCCGCGGGCGTGACGCTGGACGAGGATCTGGAAAAGCGCATCCGCGCCAGGATCCGCACCGGCGCTAGCCCGCGCCACGTGCCGGCCAGGATCGTCGCCGTCACCGACATCCCGCGCACCAAGTCGGGCAAGATCACCGAGCTCGCGGTCCGCGACGTGGTCCACGGCCGCACGGTGAAGAACAAGGAAGCGCTCGCCAATCCCGAGGCGTTGGAGCTGTTCCGCGACCTGCCGCAGCTCGCGAGCTAGCGGTTAACAAAATATGTCCACCGAATTTACCTAGATTTCATGGGTGGTACACATTCGTAAATTTTTTTGGCTGCCGGTAAGGACTTGTTAACGGACGACCCCGATAGTCGCGTGTAACTTGAGGGAGAAATCCCGTTCCTCGCCCCTGAGGTTCAGCTCAAGCCCCCGTTGTGACAGCATCCCATTTCTCAAGGCGTCCTCCAGGACGCCTTTTTCTTTGGCGTGGCCTTCCGGCAGGCTATTCCGCAAGCACGCGCGTCGAAGGGAAGGCGACCTCGACCAGGGTTCCTTCGCCAGGCGTCGAGGTGATGGCGAAACGGGCGCGGTTCGCCTCCACCATGGCCTTGGTGAGGGGCAGGCCGAGGCCCGTGCCGTCGCCGCGTCCGCGCTTCAGCGCATTGATCTGCTTGAACGGCTTCAGCGCCTGCTCGATCTCGGCCTGGGTCATGCCGATGCCGGTGTCCCGCACGCGCATGACGACATCGCCGGAGGCTTCGTAAGCGGTCGAGACGATCACCTGGCCGCCGGCCTGGGTGTAGCGGATGGCGTTGGACAAGATGTTGAGGGCGATCTGACGCACGCTTCTCAGGTCCGCCACCACCTCCGGCAGCCGCGAAGCGAAGCTGGAGCGGATGATGACGCGTTCGCGATTGGCCTGCGGCTGCATCATCGCCACCGTCTCGGCCAGCGTGTCGTTGAGCGACACCGCCTCGTAATCCATCTCCTGCTGGCCGGCCTCGATCTTCGAGATGTCGAGCAGGTCGTTGACCAGGTCGAGCACATGGTTGCCCGACCGGTTGATGTCGCGCAGATAGTCGCGATAGCGATCGTTGGTGATCGGGCCGAATTTCTCGTCCACCATCAGCTCGGAAAAACCGATGATCGCGTTGAGCGGAGTGCGGATCTCGTGGCTGATGCGGGCCAGGAAATCCGTCTTTTGCGAGGAGGCGCGCTCGGCTACCGCGCGGGCTTGCGTCAGGTCTTCCTCCGCCCGCTTCCATTGCGTGATGTCGCGCACCACGGCGCAGAAGCCGCTGTCGTTGGGCAGTCTGCCGATGGTCATGAACAGCGGAATGAAACGCCCCTGCGCCTCGCGGCCGATGACCTCGCGGCCGTCATTCAACACGCTCGCAACGCCCGGCTCCGAAAGGCCGGCGAGATAGTCGCGCGCCGCACGCTGGCTTTCGATGGCAAACAGCGAGGCGAAGGGCTTGCCCGCGACCTCGTCGCTGTCGAAACCGAACAGCGCTTCCGCCGGCCGGCTGATCGAGCGGATATTGCCGTCGCGGCCGATCAGCACGACGCCGTCGGTGGCGGTGTCGATGATGGTGCGCATCTCGGCGATGCGCGACTTCAGCTCCGGCACGTCCGGCTGCAGCGCCGGTTCGTCATTGGCGGCGGTGAAATGCGCCGCGTCTTCCTCGCCGGATCGCCGCACCACCAGCATCAGCGCCTTGCCGCCGCGCCACGGCACCGAGCGCAGCAGCGCCTCGATCGGGAATTCCTGGCCCTGGCGGGTCTTGAGCTTCAGCGAGTGGTCGCTTTCGTCCGTCGCGGTGTCTTCGGCATAGGGATCGGCGAAGAGCGCGCCAAGGCCCCCCGCATCCGCGAGGTCGTCCAGCGCGTCGTAGCCCGTCAGTTCGAGGAACGCGTCATTGGCATAGTGCAGCACGTCGCCCGAATGGATGAGCAGCGGCACCGGCAGCCTGGCGAGGATGGATGTATCGGGCGCCTTGGCCTCTTCTCCGGTCGAAAACGCGGACGGGACAAAACCCGAAAGTTTCAGCGGCGGCACGTCGAGGCGCGGCCGCGCCTCTTCCGGCTGTTCTTCCGCCCTGGCGGCATCCGCGTCGGAGCCTGCCCAATCCCCATTGTCCTGCGCATCGCGGAAATCGTCGGCGGTCATGCTGTCGTCGTCGGCCGCCGCATCGAGGCCAGGCCGCCCGGCAGCCACCTGCTGCGCCGCAGGCTCTTCGGCCGGCTGCCGCGGTTCCGCGGCAGCATATTCGGCAGCCTGCCGGGCATCCTCTGCCTGCTCGGGCTGCGAAACCGGCGCGCCCCCAGTTTCGTCGGCGGATTTCTCGCCATCGGCATAGTTGAGCAGCGAGCCGGAAACGGCCGAGGTCCCGGTCTGGCTAGCGGCCTCCGTCTCGGCGGTGTCATCGATACCGTCGAGCCGCGCCAGGTCTTCCTGATCTTCCGCCTCGGTCTGCGCCTCAGCGGTCACCGCATCGGCCTTTGCGTCATCGGCTTCCGAGGCTTCCGGTGCGGATGCCGGGTTCGCTTCCCGCGTTGAATCGTCGTGCTCGACAGCGTCAGGCGGAAGCGGCTGGTTTGCGTCGGCTCTCGATGCGCTTGTCGGTTGTCTTACCGTCGCCGCATCCTCGCCGCCGGCGGTCGCATCGGGCTGCTTGTCGGCTTCGGCGGCACGTTCCTCGGCAGGCGCGGCGCTGTCCTTGCGCAACCGCTCGCCGATCTCGCGGAAGGCGCTGCGCTCGAGGACCGACAGGCTCCGCAGATTTGACGGCGTATCGGTTCCCGGCTGCTTGTCGTTGGCCGGCTGGCGATGCTCGGCCAGCCTTATCACCTTGTCGGCGAAGCGACGCTCCGGCTTGGGCACGATGGTCAGCGCCGGCACTTCGCCCCGGAATGGGTCCTCGGGCTTTGGCTGTTCCGGCGGCGTCTGCTCCGCCGCCGGCGGTTCGACCGACGGTACGGTCCCGCCGGAGGAGGTGGCCTCGGTCGGTGCGGCATTCGGCACCAGAACCATGCCGAGCGCTTCGGGATCGACCACGGCGTCGGCCGCGCGCGCAACGCCGAAACCGCGAAACCCTTCGAAAGCGCGGCTGCGGCCATAGACGGGCAGCGCCGCCAGATCGACGGGGATCTTCAGACCGGTTCCCGCCACCGGCCACAGCACCGAACGCCCGGACCAGGTATCGCGCCGGTCCAGCAGGCCGGCGATTTCGCCCGAGGCGTCGAGGCCGAAAGTGGCGGCGACATCCCTGAAGCGGCGGCCAATCACATCGGCGGCAGGCTGGCCGACGATGTTGGCGAATTCAGGCGACAGCGCGCTGAACCTGCCTTCGGCGTCGGTACGCCAGACGAAGCGCAGCGGCGGCGCGGAGCGGTCGATGTCGCGGGGCGGGGCCGGCCCGGCTGATGCGGCGGTTTCGCCGGCATCCCGCTCTTGGGCTTCGGTCGTAGCGGTCCCTTCCGGCGCGTCCTTCGCCGGCGTCACCGGTCGAGCATGCCCGGCATCCTCGTTGCCGGCATTGAAGTACCAATGGTCGTGCTGGCCGGCGCCGGCATCGGCGGCCCGTTGGCTGGAGTCGGCGGCGTCGGCCTGATGGTCGGCTGTGGGCTGCTGACCGGCCAAGGTCAGGCTGTCGGTGCCGGGTCGTGCATTGCCCTCGGCATCGTCTGGGGCCGGCTCGGCCTCTTCGCCAGCCGCCGCGGCCGGCACCGGCTTGTCCGGGGCGGACTCGGGCTCGACTGCCGGGCTTTCACCTGGCGGCGCAGCGCTAACGGTCTCCGGCGCTGCAGCCCGTCGATCGCTGGTCTGATCGCCTTGGTCGACGGTCGATCGATCTTGTTGGTCGCTGTCCGCACCGTCGAGCTGGCCCTCGTCGATCACGACCAGCAGATGGCGCGTGTCGGTAAGCCGCGCAAAACCGGCCGGGTAGGAGGTAGCGGCGCCAGGCACGAGGCGCTTGACGACGCGGTCGCCGCTGCTTGCCACATCCGCAACCAGGGCAGCCAGGGTTCGCGGCTCGATGCCGAGCGCCGCGAAGCCGTCCGACGCTGCCTCGACGTCGCCATGCGCGTCGACGAAGGCGATGAAATGAGCGGGTTCGGTGAAACCGCCTATGGCGCGGCTGGCGATCTCGCCGGCGCTGCGCGAATTGGTCTGCGCCGCCGGCACCGCCAGCAGGATGGCCTTCTCCCCATCAGGCATCGTCACGGCGCTGGCCAGGAAGCCGACGGCGCGGCTCACCATGCCGGTGGCCAGCCTCACCGTGATGGCGCGGTCGCTGCCGATATCCGGAAAACCGCTGGTCGCCATAATCTGCCGCCGGGCGATCGGCGGCAGCTGCGCCGA
This sequence comes from Mesorhizobium sp. WSM4935, assembly GCF_029625735.1. Taxonomy (NCBI): domain Bacteria; kingdom Pseudomonadati; phylum Pseudomonadota; class Alphaproteobacteria; order Hyphomicrobiales; family Phyllobacteriaceae; genus Mesorhizobium; species Mesorhizobium sp. WSM4935. Next base: position 865,221 of record NZ_JARTVR010000001.1, read on the forward strand.
GGCGCCGATGATGGCTTCGATATCCGGATAACCAAACACCGACGCCCCCGGACCGTTCGCCCAGATCACCTGTTCGAGGTCGGCCGACAGAATGGCCAACGCGTCGCCCGCGGCAAAGCGCTGACGCACCGCATCGAGCACGGCGACATCGAGGAAGGAATAGTTTTCAGGCGGCATGCGCTGGCCGACCCTCCGAGCGGCATTTTCAGTTAACGCTTTGTTAATAAAAGCCCGCGGCCCGGAGGTCCACAAGCCTAGGCTTGCATCGGTCGAAATCTCTGGGCTCTTGGTTAACGACCCTTGCGGCTGACGTGCGGGAAGATTTTTATGGTGCGGTGCAACAAAGATGTTGCAATGCACAAAAAATCCTTTATGTTGCCATCATACATGAACGAGACGGCTTTCTGTCAAAGCCGCTATCCCGAAAAGGTTGGAAAATGTCCAAGACCACTGCCAAGACCGCCGCTGAGACCATCGAAAACGTCGAATTCCCCAGCTTCGACGCCTCCAAGGCCACCGACCAGATCCGCGCCTTCGCCGAGAAGGGCGTCGAGCAGTCGAAGGAAGCCTATGCCAAGCTGAAGAGCGGCGCCGAGGAGACCCAGAAGGTTCTGGAGTCCACTTACGAGACCGCCAAGACTGTTTCCAGCGACGTTTCGCTGAAGGCCATCGCCGCGCTGCGTGCCAATGCCGAGGCCAACTTCTCGCACCTCGAAGCCCTGGTCGGCGCCAAGACCCTTTCGGAAGTCGTCGAGCTGCAGACCGCGTTCCTGCGCAAGCGCGTCGAGATGGCCGTCGAGCAGGCCAAGGAGTTCCAGACCGTCGCCACCAAGGCGGTCGAGGACGTCTCCAAGCCTGTCAAGAGCGCCTTCGAAAAGGCGATGAAGGACGCCAAGGCTGCCTGATTTCGGCGCACAACCCTGCGATGCATCAAAACGTCGCATTTCGTCAGACAAATAGTCGTGCGATAGGGTTGAATAACCAGATACCCGGGGATGGAACCTCCTCCCTCCGTCTCCGGGGTGACCAGCCAGCACCTCCTCCCGCTGGCTCGGAACAGGAAAAGGCCGGCACCTCCTCCCGCCGGCCTTTTCTTTTGTCTTGACGAAAGGCGATGAGGAAACCCGTCTTTACCTTATCAAGGCCCTTGAATTAGAATCCGATAGCCCGTATTTGACGCATCGCCGAACGACAGGGCGGATCACGGAGAAAGACGCTTCACCTCGATCCAGCTCAGGCACGCGTGCCGTTGTAGCTCAGTTGGTTAGAGCACCAGATTGTGGATCTGGGGGTCGCTGGTTCGAGCCCAGCCAACGGTACCATCGCTTTTTCCCGTAAGTACCGGCGCTCAACGCCGGCAAATATGTTGCGCTGATCGACGACGTCGCAATCACTCCAAAACGAGAGGAAGTGATCGCTTTTCAGTGCCATACGCTGCGCTGTGCTACACCTTTGCGACATTGAAGGACAGCGACGTCGCAAAAGCCTTGCCGGCCGACGATAACATCTATTCCCTCGACAAAGCGGGTGAAGCAGACAAAGCGCTGGCCGCGGCCAAGGCAGCCCTCAAGGCCAAGACGATCGGCACCCTATCTGCCGGCATGTCGGTGACATTCGTGGATACATATCTGAAGGGCATTGCCCAGACCAAGCAGTACAAGACGCCTCAGGCCTTTGATCTGGACCTCGTCGCGAACCGCGTCGATGCCGTCATCGGCGCGAAAGACACGTTGCTTGGCGCCGCCAAGAAACCTGGCAACGACATGACGATCGCAGGTGCCTGTTTTGCCGGCGGCGTCGTCGGGAAGGGCGCCGGCGTCGGCCTTGGCAAGAGCGACCCGGAGTTGAAGGCGTCTCGTCGAAGAGCAGAAGCGGCGGCCGGCCGAGAAGCGCTGCGACGATCGCGGCCTTGGCTCGCGTGCCAAGCGAATATTCGGCGATCGGGCGGTCGATCCAGCGCCCGAGCTCGAGCCGCTCCAGGAGATCGCCGCTCGGCAGCTCGTCCGGCGCGCAGCCAAGGACCGAGGCGACGAGCTCGATATACTGGCGTCCCGAAAGCGACGCCAGGCACCTGCCCGCTTCGGCCAGTGGGGTCGCATCCCAGCTCCGGCTCAGGCTTCCCTCGGCCATCAGAACGGCGCGGTTGCGGAGCACCGGGACGGCCTCCACTACATGGGTCGAGATGATGGCGGCGTGCCGCCCGCTTGCGCAGAGCGCGGTGATGACGCGCTTTCACCTCCCAGGCGGCGACCGGATCGAGGCCGTTCAACGATGCGGTTCGCCGAAATCGTTTTCGCGCCACCGCCGGTTTTGCTATCCGCGCTTTTCGACCACGCCGTAGAGCACGTTGCGGTTCTCGCCGAAGAACACCTGCGCCTCGACCGTGTTGCGGTCGACGCTCGCATTGATGATGTTCCACATATCGGCCTCGGATCGCAGCAGCAGCACCCAGTCCATGAACGTTTCGCGGTATCCCGCGTCCGGATTGCCCTCGGCGTAGTTCGCAAACAGGAACGTGCCGCCGGGCTTCAGCATCTGCATGCATGTTTTCGTGAGTTTCGTTGCGACGTTGTGCGCAAGATAGTCGTAAAGGCCGGAGGCATAGATCAGATCGAACTTGCCGAGCTTGTGGCCCCTGGTGAGCACGGTTCTTACCGAGCCGTCGATGGCCTCGACCGCCGTGCCCTGGAATTCGCGCGCGATCAGGCCGACACTTTGCCGATCCTGATCGAGTGCAACCCATCGTTGGAGACGGCCTTCGGCCAGCGCTGCCGAATGATTGGCCTCCCGCAAATGGCCGGCTGCGATCGCCAGCACCTCGGTTTCCGGCCCCTTCCTGGCCGCGGTCTCATCGACATAGCGGGTCAGAAGATCGCGCCGTTCCCGTGCCGCGATGCATGATGGCACGTTCTTAGTATGGCTGTAGAGCGCCTTGCCAATTTCCGAGGCGTTCGCCACGCTGTCGGCCACGTGAGGGTCGCAATAGATGTAGTCGAGCAACTGCGCGTCGCCGGAATAACCCCTGGGCTTCGTGAAAGACCAGCGTGTCAGCGGGTCTTCGAGAAAATATTCCAGGACCGGATGAGCTTGCGCCACCGGTATTAATGCTTGCCAGACATCCGGGCGAAGTCTGGACCTCAGCCCATTGAGGTTTGACAGCAAGCGGCGAACGGTCTCGGCTGGGTTCTTGCCTTGTTCAATCTGCTGGCTGGTCGCGTGCAGGACGAGCGCAAGCTCGGCGCGTGCGGTTTCAAATGCTTCGCCACGAGGCTCTGGTTTTCGATGTAGATTGCCAGCAATCATCTCGGCTGTAATCAGGCTTTTGCCATCAAAGACGGTTCGCACGCGCCGCTCCATGGTTAACAGGCGGTTAACTTATTGCGTAGAATGCCCCCTTTGCCAATGTCGGGCCGAACGCATTTTAGCGATATGATTAATTTCCGGTTAACCATTTAGCATCTTTGGGCGTCTCGCGGCTCGGATTCCGAGTTCCAGTTAATGCAAACTTGTCCTGCGCCGTGCATCTGATGGCGTGGCAACGGTGTCCCAAGGAGTCGGCCCGCGTGAGGGCAGAAACCGGAAAGCAGCTCGCAATGCAAACCCCCTTTCAGCGGGGTTTGTTTTGAACGAGCGCGTCTCCTCTGCGTTGGCCGACATGGGGCATGTGGAAACAAACCCGCCTAACCACGAGCCGATGCCTGGCGAGCTCCGCGTCCTTTATCGGGCGGATGCCCAGGCGAAGCGAAGAACGGAAGCTAGGCCCGGGCTATGGATGGCCGTTGCCATCTATTTGATGTTTTCGGCAACGGATCTGCTGCTGATACCGGATGTGGCGGCCTACACCATCGTCGCCCGCTTCGCCGTCGGCATAACCGCGCTGCTGATTTTGGAAGAACAGCTCCGCCGTGGGGTCGCGACGGCATGGCTCGATTTGACTTGCGCCGGCGCCATCATCTTCGGCTATATCGGGTGGCTTTGCCCGGCCTTTACCGGCGCCGACAGGGAAAGCGTCGCCTACTACATGGTGTTCGGCACGATTTTCATGATGAGCGCCAATCTTTTCTTTACGTTCAGCTTTAGACTATCGATAGTCACGTCGACAATAATACTTCTCATACTGTATATAGTAAATTACCTTGTGCCGGCCACGTTAACATACAAGATGGTCTTCGGGACCTTCTACGTCTCATGCTTTACGTTCACGTCGTATGTGAACTGGAAGCTGAACGGAGAGCGTTACAACGTCTTTCTGAACGCCTTGGAGGCCCAAATCCAGCACAGGGAGGCCACAGAACGCGGCAAAGCTCTGCTGCGGCTATCGCGCACGGATCCGCTGACCGGGCTGCAGAACCGGCGAGCGATCGATGAGAAGCTGCGCGACTACTGGAGCGACTGGCAAAGGCTTGGCAACCGGTTCGCTGCCATTCTCATCGACGTTGATTTCTTCAAGAAATTCAACGACTGCTACGGCCATCAGGAAGGCGACCGTTGCCTGATCCATGTCGCCAACGCCCTTAGCGATCTCGTCAAGCAATACGACGCCTCGATCGGGCGCTTCGGGGGCGAGGAATTCATCGTCCTGGCCCGCATGGACAAGAAGGAGCGCGTCGCCGAGCTTGCGGAAGCCATTTGCCGCACGGTGGAGAACCTAGCGCTTACTCACGAGCTGCGGCGGGACGGCATCTCAGTCGTCACGGCGAGCGTCGGCGCCGCCTTCACCAGGGTTCAGGCCGGCGCCAAGCTGGAGAAGATCATTCACGAGGCCGATCGCGCGCTCTACCTGGCTAAGGCCGGCGGCAGGAACTGCGCCCGGCTGTTCGATCCGACCGATCCCCAGAGCAGCGACGAGAGCGAGAACATCGCGGCTTTGCTGAAAATCGCGATCGGCCAGAATCTCGTCTCACTCGTCTACCAGCCCATCCAGGATGTCGCCTCGGGCAAGGTCGAAGCGGTGGAAGCTTTGATGCGCCTCAAGATGCTGGACGGCACCCTGGTACCGCCAAGCCTGTTCATTCCCGTGGCGGAAAGAACAGGCGCCATCCTGGAACTCGGGCGCTGGGTGATAAGGTCGGTCTGCGCCGAGCTCCTGGCGGACGACCATATCGGCGTCGTCAGCGTCAACGTCTCTCCGATCCAGCTCAAGACGCCCGGTTTCGCAACGTCCGTCGCCAGCATATTGGGCGAGACCGGGGTTGCCGGCAGCAGGCTAGCCTTCGAAATTACCGAAGGCCTCGAGATGGAGATGCATTCGGACGTTCTGCGCTGCATCAGCGACCTGAAAGTGCTCGGGATCAAGATATGGCTCGATGATTTCGGGACGGGCTTCGCAGGCCTTTCGTGGCTTCGTCTCATCGATTTCGATACGGTCAAGATCGACCGCTCGTTCCTTCACGACTGCGGCACTCAGAAGGGTATGGCGATGCTCCAGGACATTGTCGCCTTGGTTCGAAATCGCGGCCCCAAAATCCTGGTCGAGGGGGTGGAAACCGACGAGCAGATGGCCCTCATGCGTGAGTTCGGCATCGACAAGGTCCAAGGTTATCGTGTCGGCCGCCCTGCTGTCGCGGCAAGCTTCCAGGCAAAACGGACCACCCAGAAACGCGCATTTACCGTGCTGAAGTCCGCATGATGAAGCAGGCGGCGCCGCTGCACGCCTCGCCCGGATTAGTGCACCAGCGTCCGCACCCGCTACCGCAGCTCGCGCGGGGTCACGTCCGTCTTTGCTCCTGGACGACCGATAAAAGCCGCCGTGCTGCGGCAGAGCCCACTCACGACGCGAATCACGGTTCCCCGCCGGTAGAGCGCCATGGCTGTGTCTCAGAGCAAGATTGTCCTGGATTTCATCTCAGGCCACACCTCGACGACGTCATGCGCGACAGCACAGGGGACCTGCGTGATTTGTCGATGGCATCGGTGAGGTCAGCACGGCAAATCCGGCGATCGGCAGATCTGACAACATGACGCACCATCGCGAGTTTCCACTCCCGACGCATCCGGATTGCGCACCTGAACTGGCGTCCCCGCCCTCCCTTCCAGGGCGCCTTCGGAGCGTAATTTCGCGTCCTGTTCATGAGCGGCATCCCTGACGGTTTGCGGCGTTTCGAAATACCAGACAGGCCGCCAAGCGTCGCAAGACGAACAGGGAGTTAGACCGTTTGGCCAAACGGTATCAAACCAATTCAAACCGTTTCACTAAATGTCCCTCGCCGTGCTGTGGCCGAAGGATCAATCCAATTGCCTACAATGGGTTTCGCCGGGCCACACAAATCCACGAAGGATTTGGACGAACCACCAAGCTTTGACTTTCTTTGTAAAAGCTGTCCTTCAGCGACTGACATTATCCTTGTTCGCCAACAGGCTATGAAGCGGTTCGCCAAAGTCGATTGACGGAGCAGGTTCGATCATGTGGCCAGCCACACGCGCTCAGCCACGCGATGGTCGCTGAGCAGGAAGTTGGGATTGGGAACAAACCCCTTCACCTCTTGGCGTGCCGCGTCTATCCAACTGGCAAAGGCCGGGATGATGGTGGGGCACTCGTCGTGGATCATCTGCTGCAGTTCGAAATAGACCTCGCGGCGCTTGGCCGGATCGGCGAACGAGCGTGACTCCGCAAGCTTGCTGTCGAAGCTGTCGTTACGCCAATGCGTCTCGTTCCACGGCGCGCTCGAGGCGTAGACGGAGGAAAACATCATGCTCGCCGAGGGCCGGCCGGCCCAGAAGGAAGCGACCCATGGCTTCTTCAACCAAACGTCGCTCCAGTAGCCGTCGTCGGGCTCGCGCTTGACGTTGATGGTGATACCGGCGGGTTTGGCCGATTGCGCGAAAAGCTCGGCCGTGTTCACGGCCTGCTCGAACGCCACCGGTGCGACATGCAGCTCGAGTGCGAGTCCACTTTTGCCGGCTTTCTTGAAGTGGAAGCGAGCCTTGTCGGGATCATAGGCGCGCTGTGCGATGTTCGGGTTGAAGCTTGGGTCACTTGCGGCGATCGGATGGTCATTGCCGACACGTCCGTAGCCGGCCATCAACAGCTTCACCATCTGCTCGCGGTCGATGGCGTGCTTGAGTGCCAGGACGACGTCGGCATTGGTGAAGGGCTCCTTGGTGGCGTCCATCGGCAGCGAGAAATGCTGTTTGCCTTCGGTGACCACCAGATAGGCTCGCGGATCCTTCTTGAGAAGCGGCGCGATCTTGTAGTCGATACCGTTGACGATGTGGACCGAGCCGCCCTGAAGGGCCGAGACGCGAGCCGTGGCATCGTTGATAACCACCGTCTCGACCGTATCGACGTGGCCGCGGTCCCTACGCCAGTAGGTCTCGTTGCGTACGGCCGTAGCGCGCACGCCGGGTTGGAAGGCGGTAAGCTTGAACGGGCCAGTGCCGACCGCTTTCGACCAGTCAGTGAAGCCCGCCGGAACGATGGCAAAATGCAGGTCCGACAGCACATAGTCCATGTCGGGATTGGGCGTCTTGAGCAGAATCTCGACCTGCGTTGGCGATGCGGCCCGCACTTCCGCGACCTCGGCGACCAGGCCCTTGGCTTTTGATTTCGTCTTGTCGCCGATATGCAGGCCGAGCGAGTATTTCACGTCTTCGGCATCGAACGTCTTGCCGTTGTGGAATTGCACGCCTGGCCTCAGATTGAGGATCCAGCGCTTGTTGCCGTCGCTGGCCTCCCAGCTTGCTGCGAGCTCCGGCGCCGGCTTGCCGTCATCGCCGATCTCCACCAACGTGTTATAGACCTGCCGCGAGACGTTGATGGAAAAGGTGCCGATCAGCTGGGTCGGGTCCAGTGTATCGGCGGAGCTGCCGCCGTTGAGGCCAAGGCGTAGCGCGCCGCCCTTGCTGGGCGCCTCGGTACGTCCGGCATGGGGAAACGCCGCCGTGGCGAAGGCAGCCGCAGCGGCCGTCTTGATGAAGCTGCGGCGATTCATGCTATCCAGGCTCGAGAAGACGCTTCTGTCGTTCATGTCATTCTCCCATTGGTCAGTAGGCGCCAAGGACTTCGTTGAACATCAGCGGCCGTGGCGGCAGCCGCTGATCGAGAACGGCATTCAGCGCGCTCGACTGCGCGCTGAGCGCTTGCTCGGGAAACAGATTCCAGTGCTCCCAGGGATCTTCGCGAAGGTCGAACAACTCCCCCCACGCCGGCTGGTTGGGATAGCGCGTGAACCGCCACTCCTTGGAGATGATGGATTGGTTGTAGAGGCAGGCGTCACGCCGCGGATGATATTCGGCGAACAGGAAGTCGCGGACATCGGCGATCCGGCCGTCGATCAGCGGCTTGAGATCGGTGCCGTCGGTCTTCGGCGCCGGCAGTCCGAGCAGCGATGCGATGGTCGCGAACAGGTCGAGATGACTGGTCAGCGCATCGAGGCTTGTTCCGGAACGGATGCCTGGACCGCTGAGAACCAGTGGCACCTGCAGCAATTGCCGGTAGGGCGGGGGTCCCTTGCGCAGCAGGCCGTGGTCGCCGAGCAGCTCGCCATGGTCGGCAGTGAAGAGCACATAAGTGTCGTCGAGCATGCCGGCGCCGTCCAGGGCCGCGACCATCCGACCAACGGCATCGTCGATCATCTGGATCATGCCATGCGTGTGGGCGATCGCGGCGGCCAGCGTTTCGTCGGAGATATCGTCGGTGCGCAGAAGGAAGCCTTGCTCACGCGGCTGCTCGCCGCTGGCGATGTAGGGCGCTTTCGCCGGATCGTCGCCTTCGCCGAGATAGGCCGGCATGCGCTCCAGCTCGCCCGCCAGGATGGTCGGCTTTGGCATCCGCTCCGGTCGGAACAGATCGCAATAGGGCCGGGGAGGGGCGAAGGGATGGTGCGGGTCCGGAAACGAGACGAACAAGCCGAAGGGCTCCGGCTGCCCGCGCTGGCTCTCGATGAAGTCGATGGCCCGGTCCGCGATCCAGTTGGAGTAGTGCAGCTCGGGCGGCACAGCGCTTTTCCAGACTTCGGTTAGATCCAGCGCCCGGCCGTCGGGGCCGGCGTCTGGCTCGTAGAGGTCCACCACTTCGGGATGGTTGTGCCTGAGCCAGGCGGCGTAGTGCCCGGCGCGGATGGATTCGTTGGCTTCGCCCATCACGAGGTCGACACTGTCGAAGCCGAAATAGGGGCCGTGCCAGTCCTCGCTGCCGGGCCTTTCCCAGTAGGCAAGCGATTCCGGCATGTCGCGTTCGGCCGGCGCGAGCAGCGGCTGGAAGTGGAGCTTGCCTACGCCCCTGGTCGCATAACCCGCCTGCGACAGGGCCTGCCAGAGATTGGGCAGCCGCTCGTCGAGCGCCACGCCGTTTCGCCAAAGACCGTGATGGCGCGGATAGAGCCCCGTCGCCATGGTCGCGCGGCTCGGCGAACAGATCTGGTTGGGGGTATAGTGCCGATGGAAAGTTGCGCCGCGCGCGGCGATGCGATCGATGTTGCTGGTGTGCGCGACGCGATTGCCCGTGACAGACAGCGCGTCGTAGCGCATCTGGTCGGCGCAGATGAAGATGAAGTTGGCTCGCTTCACGACGGCTCCGCCCGTTTTCCCAAGCTTGCAGCTAGGGCCCGAAACGCAGCGAAATCAAAGATCAAGATTTTTGTCCCGTATGTGCTAATCCTATACCGGGAGGAAGAGATGCGGTTTTCCGGGCTCAGCGTTCGTCAACTGGAGGCCTTCGAGGCGACGATGGTCGCCGGCTCCGTGTCGGGCGCTGCTATTGCGCTCAATGTCTCGCAGCCGAGCGTCAGCCGGCTGTTGCAGGAGCTGGAGATCGACACCGGCCTCAGCCTGTTCGATCGCTCGCACGGCCGGCTGGTTCCGACCGAGCAGGGGCTGCTGTTCTACGGCGAGGTCGGCAAGACCTTTCACGGCGCGCGCAATCTGATCATGGCGGCGCAGGAGATCCGCGAATTGAAGCGCGGCGTCGTACGCATCGGCACGCTGGCGGCGATGTCCTTCAAGATCGTGCCGGAAGCCATTCGGCAGCTTCGGGCGCGATTTCCGGAGGCCAGGACCACTATTGCGGTGCGCAGTTCGACGGAAATCGTCTCCTCCGTCGCCTCGCGCCTGACCGACGTCGGCTTGGTGGACGCGGGCGTTTCCTTCCTCGATGCCAAATGCGTCGCCACCTTCGAGCGCAACAGCGTCTGTGTCATGGACCAGAACCATCCACTCGCCGAAAGCGAACTGGTCCGGCTGGAGGATTTTCGCCGCTATCCCTTTGTGTCGTTGGGCGAACTCTATTTCCGGCGCAGCCGCGACGGCGCCAAGCTGCTCGAAGTGACCGCGGCCAACACCGTCGCCGACATTTTCCAATCGTTCCTCGCTTGCGCGCTGGTCAGGGGCGGTCCCTCGCTGGCTGTCATCGATCCATTCACTGCAAGCTTCTATTCTGAGTTCGGACTGACACTTCGGCCAATCGAGCTCAACATTCCGTTTCGCATCTCGATTATCGTCAATGATCGGTCGGCGACGGGGGCGGCGGCCGGCAAGGTCATCGAGGGGATGACCGATCTGATCGCCCAAGACTGCACCACGGGTCCGAAATAACAGCTCAGCAGTTGAAGCGGACAGGTGCCCGGCGCAATTCCGACTGCAGCTTTGCGCCTGACATCTGTCGTTCAAACCCGCTTGTGCAACACCGGAAAGCAGACCTATTTTCAGATCGCTGCCCGGCGGTGCTCTTTGCTCCACAGCCGCTCAACAATCCCCTGGTGCGATGATTGATTTCGATCAGTGCTGGTCCAGTGACGTCGATCATCCTTGGGCGGAGCTGTCCTCCCGGTCCAGACGGCATCTGTCACCGTTATACCCACTTGGTGGACGCGCGGTGCAGAGCCGCGGTCTTTACGGACGAGGTGCCGCTATGAACTTTGTCGACATGGACCTCAACTTGTTGCGCTTTTCGATGTGGTGATGCGTGAAAGAAGCGTCACGCGCGCGGCTACCGAATTGGGCAGAACACAATCTGCTGCAAGCCACTCCCTTGGCCAAGCCTCGGTTTCTATTGCGGGATGAATTGTTACCAGAGATGCGGCCGACGCCCGGGGCAGTGGAGTTGCTGTCTGACATTTCTCTGCGCCGGCGTAAGCTCGTGACGTCCAGAGCAAGGGACAATGCGGGGCAATAAGAAAATCCAGCTAAATCAATGATCTAGAAGGCTGAAAAACAATCGAGTGGGAGTAGAGGGAAAACCGCGGCAATAGCGCAGTTTCGGCGTACGATGTTCGCACCCATGAACGGCAACGGACCCTGGCTAGTCAAAGCTACATCGGTGCCGCTCCGTGAGCTCCTTTGAAGTCGCTTCCAACTCATTGTCGCGCCGCCCGGCGCTCCACGCCAGCGCGGCCGCTGCGGTGTCGGCAATTTGTTTAAGGTTGCTGCGGCTGAGCCGGCCCGTAACCGCCAGTGCGGTGCGGCGCATGACAATGTCCGCCAGGTGGACGACATTTTCGTTGCGCGCCAGCCAATCAATTTCCGCCAGCGTATATTCGAACGCACCGGCAAGCGGCTCCGCCTGTCGTTTGGCTTCGTGCGCCAGAATGAGTCGGGCCGTCGTGCCATAGCGGTCGAGGAGTACTTCGGCGCGGGCCGCCGATGCGCCCGTCTCAGCCGTGACAGCGGAGATCCAGCGGGCATGCGCAGACGCATCGGCCGGAAAATCACGGCCGCCGCCGATGGCGAGGCTTTGCGTGCTTACCCGCCTTGGCTGACCGAGCCTGGACAAAACCATGTCGGCTACCTCTTCGGCGAAACCACGAAAGGTTGTCCACTTGCCGCCCACCAGTGAGACGATCGGCCAATTCCGGCCAACCTCGATTTCCATGACGGGAGCCGAGTGGTCACGGCTGATCAGGCCCGGCGCCGTGCCGTCCGATGCGGGCAGCGGGCGAATGCCTGAATACGCATAGACGATCTGCTCGCGTCCGAAGGCAAGACCGGGCAGGAGCTCGCGCAGGCTCGCCAGGAAATAGTCGATCTCGTCATCCTCGCAGCGCACGGTTTCGGGGTCGTCGGCGTGGATGTCGGTCGAGCCGACCAGCGCCCGGCCGAGATAACCGAACACCAAGCATATGCGGCCGTCATTGGCTTCGAAATAGATCATGCGGCCGTTCAGCGCCCGCAGCAGGTCGGGATGGTCGAGAACGACGTGCGAGCCCTTGGTGCCGCCGATCAGCCGTGACGGCGCGCCGAGCGCGGTGTTGACATGGTCGATCCATGGTCCCGCCGCGTTGACGACGATCCGCGGCCGGAAGCCGAGTTCGCCGCCCTCGGGCAGGGCGAAGCGCACGACGCTGCCGTCGCTGCCCAGCAATTGTACATAGTTGAGAGCCTCCGATTCAGGGCTCGCCCTGACACCGTCCTGAAGAAGTTCAAGCACCAGCCGCTCGGGATGACGGACCGTGGCGTCATAGTAGGTGCCGGCCGCCACGATGCCTGGTGTCAGCGGCGGTATCTCGCCCAGCGCCCGTGCTTTCGACCACATGCTGTGCCGGGGCATGACGCGGCGGCGGGCGCCGTAGAAGTCATACATGGCAAGGCCGATCTTGATCAGCAGAACGCCGCGGCCGCGCGGAGCGGTCGTGCTGCCGAAAAGGGTGCGCAGCGCGGCTCCGACGCCCGTCAGCCAGGAAAAGATCGGGATGACGGTCGGTAGCGGCCGCACGGCATGCGGGGCGTTGCGCAGCAGCAGGTTGCGCTCCAGCGTCGATTGCGCGACGAGGCCCAGCTCACCCGTTTCGAGATATTTGATGCCGCCATGGATCAGCCGCGACGGCGCGGCGCTTGTGCCGGAACCGAAATCCGCCTTGTCGACGACCGCGACCCGCAGGCCCTGTTCGCACAGGTCGCGAAACAGGCCGGCGCCGTTGATGCCGGCGCCGATGATGAGGACATCGACATCGAGAGTCGTTCCGGTCATTGCACCGGAACGATCTTGAGATTGACCCCGGCCGCCTTCAGCCTGCCGGCAATCTCGTTGGGAAGGCCGTCGTCACAGAGCACCAGATCGAAGTCGGTGAGGTCGGCAAACAGGTGCAGCGCCACCTTGCCGAACTTGGAGGAATCGATGAGCAGCACGCTGCGCGAGGCCGCTGTCGCCATGGCCTGCTTCACGCGCACCACCTGGGGGTCCTGGATCAGCGTCGCGGTCTTGTCGATCGCCGAGGCCGAGCAGATGAGCAGATTGACCCTGATCTTCTGCAGCGCATTCTCGCAGATGTGACCGATGAAGGCGTTGTAGGTCGGATGGTATTCGCCGCCGAGCAGGATCAACTTCAGCTCGTCCTTCCCCACCAGTTGCTCCGCCAGCGACAGGCTGTTGGTGACGACGGTCAGTGGCGCGATCTGGGGCAGAAGCGGGCCGAGCGCGTTGGCGGTGGTCGAATCGTCGAGCAGCACGACCTGCCCGGGCTGGATCTCGGCCAGAGCCGCTTGGGCAAGCGCCCGTTTGGCCGCCGCCGCATGCGTCTCGCGGAAACGGAAGAGGCTTTCGTAGACGCCGGACGGTTGCGCGCTGACCGCGCCGTGCAGCTTGCGCAGCACACCCTGGCGCGCCAGCTCATCGACGTGGCGGTGGATCGTCATGCGCGAGACGCCGAACGCCGTCACGAGCTCGTCGATGCGCGCCTCGCCATGCTGAATGACATATTCGGCAATATCCTGCCGGCGATTGTCCGCGTTCATCGCTCTCCCCCTTCCGCGAGCGCTTCGATCGATGGCCAAGCCTCTGCGAGGCGGCTGGCGATCTCGCAGTGCAGCCGGTAGCGCTTGTCCATGGCAGCGCTGCGCTCGGGGTCGGGCCGGTAGGTGCGGCCAAGTGCTGCGAGGTCGCGCGGATCGTGCCGCGGCGAGGCGAACAGGCCGACGCCGGCGCCGGCGCAGAGCGCGGCGCCCCAGGCGGCGGCTTCCTCCGTCTCGGTCACCGTGAGCGGCATGGCGAGCACGTCGGCGAAGATCTGCACAAAGGTCGGGTTGCGGGAAATGCCGCCGGTCAGCCGCGCCTCGCGCGGCGCAAAACCTTCGCGCAGCGCATCGACGTGGACGCGATGATTGAAGGCAATGCCTTCGATCACCGCCCGCAGCATGTCGCCGCGGTCATGCCAGCCGCGCAGTCCGAGAAAGCCGGCGCTGGCATCCGGGCCATGCGGCGAGCCGAACAGATAGGGATGGAAGAGCAGCGTCGAGGGCCGCGCCAATGCCGCCTCGATTTCAGGGCCGACGGTGGCGTGGATCGAGCGTCCGTCGGTTTCCGCCGCCGCCCGCTCGGAACCGCACAGCGTGTCGAGGAACCAGTCGTAGTTTGCTGCCGATGCCGGCGAGATCGACATGTTGTTCCATTCGCCGGGCTTCAAGCCGTTGCGGCAGAACCAGCGGGCGTCGATGCGCGGCGCGGCGGAGACTGTCTCATTGATCGAATAGGTTCCGGCAACGACGGCGACCACGCCTTCGCCATAGCCGCCGATGCCGAGCGCCGAGGCCGTCACGTCGTGCAGGCCGGCCACGACCGGCGTGCCGGAAATGAGTCCGGTATACCGTGCGACTTGCGGGCTGATGGCGCCGATATGCTCGTCCGGCCGCGCGACCGGCGGCAGTGCATCGGCGAGCGCCTCTAGACCGAAGATCGAGAGGATGTCCGGCGCGTAAGCTTGGCTGTCCACCGACGTGAAGGAGGTGCTTGCTTCGGTAAGATCGGTGCCCAGGCTGCCCGTCAGGCAGAAGCGCAGCCAATCCTTGCAGGCGAGCACGTGGCCGATGCAGGTAAAGCGCTGCGGCTCCCGCTCGCGCATCCAGGCCAGCAGCGAAGACGGCGCCGAGGCGTGCGGCGTCTGGCCGGTCCGCGACAGCGCCTTGCCGGCCGTCCCGTCGGTTTGCCACCGGGCGGCAATTTCTCCGGCCCGGCTGTCCAGCGACAGGATGCCGTGTCCGAGCGGTTGGCGGTCACGGTCGAGTATATAGAGCCCGTCGCCATGGGCGGTGGCGGCGACCGCTGCGATGTCCGTGGGCGGTCTGCCGCAGCCGGAGACCGCTTCCGCGATCGCTTCGGCGGCGGCGCGCCACAGCTCGTTCATGTCGCGCTCGACATGACGCGGGCCGGAGATGATCTGCGGCACCCGACGTCGGGCCATGGCCAGCGGCGTGCCGGCCTCGTCGAAAATCACCGCCTTGGTGACAGTCAGGCCGCTATCGATCCCCAGCAGACAGGGCATGCGCTCCTCGCCATGCACATCGCGTGCTTGAGGCTTTCACATAGCATCATGTTAAGTTAACATCAACTGCTGTTACAATAAGCTAGCTGTAACATTGTCTTGGCGCACGGCCGCGACGACGACAGTTACGCCCGCTGCCTTCATCTCCTCGACTTGGCGGGGCGGCGTTCCGTCGTCAACGACGATGACGTCGAACTCGTTCAGCGCGCACATGGCGTGCAGCGCACGGCGCTCGAACTTGGTGTGATCGGCAAGCAGGATGCGCATGGCGGCACTGTCGAACATGGCGCGCTTGGTCTCGACCATTTCCGGCGACTGGTGGAACACCATGCCGTCGGTGATGGCCGACATCGACATGACGACGCGATCGGCCCTTAGTCGCCGAATCTCCGTGACCGTGACTGGCCCCATGAAGGCATTGCACCAGTTGTAGAACTGGCCGCCAAGCCCGAGCAGCGTCAGATCGCGCGTGTCCTTGAGCTCATTCATCAGGGTGATGGAATTGGTGATCGCGGTCAGCGGCACGCGCGCGGCGAGGTGCGGCACGAGCTGCAAGACGGTGGTGGAATCGTCGAAGAAGACCGCCTGGCCGGGTTCCAGGAAGGCCGCCGCCGCCTGCGCGATCGCGCGCTTCTCGGCTCCCTGGCGCGAGGAGCGATAGACGTCGCTCGATTCGATGAGGCTGGTCGGGGCGGCCGAGACGATGCCGCGCGTCTTGCGCAGCAATCCCTTTTCGACCAGTTCGTCCAAGTCGCGATGCGCGGTCATCAGGCTGATGCCGAAACGCTCGGTGAGATCCTCGATGCGCATCGTACCCTCGGCCATGACGGTCTCGGCAATCATGCGGCGGCGCGCCAGTTGGCGCGCGTGGCGGCTGTCGGCGGGTACTTGATCCCCGGCAAAGGTCCTCAACGCCTGCTCGGGCCGAATCTCGCGATCTGTCATCCAAGCCTCTCCTGCCGATGCCATTCGCATATCTGGCGCCGATGGCAAGCAGGCTCCTTAGGGGCGAGCAGGGTTTTGTGCATCGCATGCCTTTACGCGGCAGGAAAAGGGGCGCGCAACGTTGCGCGCCCCGATCCGACAGTTCACTGGGAAAGCGTGAACGGCCCGGTGTATTTGTCGACATTGTCCTTGGTGATCAGGGCGCAGTCGAAGAGCTGCTTCTCGGAGGCAGCACCTGTCGAGCCGGTCTTGATGAACTTGTCGGCCTGCTTCACGGCTTCGGCCGAGAAGACCGCGACAGGCTGCAACACCGTGTACTGCATTTCGCCCGCTTTGACTGCGGCGACCGCGTCCGGCGAGCCGTCGAAGCCGCCAACTTTCACTTGGGAGAGCTTGCCGGCTTCCTTCAGCGCCGCGATGGCGCCGAGGGCCATCTCGTCGTTGCCGGAAATGACGCCCACGATGTCGGGGTGGGCCTGTAGCAGCGACTGCATTTTCTGGTAGCCCTGGGTGCGGTCCCAGTTAGCCACTTCCTTGCCGACCTTCTTGAGATCCGGATACTGGGTAAGCACGGTCTCGTAGCCGTTCGAGCGCGTCGCCGCGTTATTGTCGGCCGGATTGCCGAACAGCTCAACATAATTGCCCTTGTCGCCGATCGCCTCGACCCACTGCTGCGCACCGATCGCGGCGCCCTGGGCGTTGTTGGACACGAGCTGCGCCTTGGCGAGACCATCCTGGTTGATCTCGGCGTTGACCAGGAAGACCGGGATGTTGGCGGCGATCGCCTTCTTGACCGCGCCGATTGAACCGTCGGCATTGGCCGGGTCGAGAATGATCGCCACCGACTTGTTGGTGATGGCGGTGTCGATCATTGTGCTTTCGGTGTTGGTATCGCCCTTGTGGGCACTGACATTGGCGGTGTAGCCGAGGCTCTCGGCCGTGGCCTTGGCGACCTGGCCCTCCGTGAGCCAATACGGATTGGCCGGGTCGGTCACGATGATGCTGATCAGACCCGCCGCCCAGGCATGGCTAGCCATCAATGGCAGCGTGGCGGCGGCGACCAAGAGCATCCTTCTGGCTTTGTTGATCATTTCTCTCACTCCCTCTTTACAGATTGCAGTTGCGGATTGCGGTCTGCCGATTTTCTCGGCCTTCTTTCCGGTCGATCTCCTTGCGTCCGGAGAAGCTTTTGGCGAGGCGCGGCGTCACCGTCGGATGCCGCGGGCCCCGTATTGGATGGTGTTCATGAGCACGGCGAGCACGATGACGGCGCCGGTGAAGACGGTCTGCCAGTAGGAGGACACGCCGATGATGACGAGGCCGTCCGAAAGAAAGCCGATGACGAAGGCGCCTAGCATGGTGCCGCGCACGGTACCGCGGCCGCCGGTCAGCGCGGCGCCGCCGATGACCACGGCCGCGATCGCGGTCAGCTCGTAGGTGGTGCCGGCGGTTGGTCCTGCCGACGTCAACTGCGAAGATAGCACTAGGCCGGCGATGGCCGACAGGATGCCGGAAAGCGTGTACACCGTGATCTTGACCCGCTTGACCGGCACCCCTGACAGGTCGGCTGCGTTCTCGTTGCCGCCCGCGGCATAGAGCCAACGGCCGAAGGAGGAGCGACTGAGCATCAGCCCGGTCAGCACGGCGAGGGCCGCCAGGACCAGAACGCTGATAGGCACCCCGAAGAGCCGGTTGAAGCCCAGCCAGTCGAAGCCGGTATTGCCGAGGTCCGGTCGGCCGGCGAGATTGTTGTAGGTGAGGCCGTTGGTCATCAGCAGTGCGATGCCACGCGCCATGTACATGACGCCCAGCGTGGTGACGAAGGCCGGCACCCTGAACAAGGCGATGAGGATGCCGTTGAGCGCACCCAGCAAGGCGCCAAGCGCGCAGGTCAGCACGACCACCGCCCAGACAGGCGGAAACAGGATGACGCCGAGCGGTTTCAACTCCACGCCCTGAATGAGCGCGCCGGCGACGACGCCGCAGAGCGCCAGGATCGAGCCGACCGAGAGGTCGATGCCGCCGCTCAGTATGACCACCAGCATGCCGATCGCGAGTATGCCGTAGATGGCGACGTGCGAGGACATGATCAGCACATTTGAGACGGTGAGGTAGTTCGGTGACAGGAACGAAAAGACGATGATGATGGCGATCAGCGCGAAGAAGGCGCGGCCCTTCAGCAAGAGCTTGATGGGACTGGTTGTCCCCCTCGCGGCTGCGGCCGGGGAAGAGATGCCGTTGGCGCTCGGTTGCGTCATTGTTCTTTCGCGTGCTCCGCTCAGGCCGCCACGGCCTCGCCCGAGGCGGCCATGATCTTTTCCTTGGTGATGTCCGAACTGAACTCGGCAGAGATCCGCCCGCGCCGCATGATGATGATGCGGTGGGCGATCGACAGGCATTCGTTCACTTCCGATGTGGTGAAGACGATGGCCTGCCCAGCTGCCGCGTGGTGAGCCAGAATCCGGAACACCTCGGCCTTGGCGCCGATGTCTATGCCACGGCTTGGTTCATCCAGCAGAATGACCTTGGGATCGGTGGCGAGCATCTTGCCGATGACCACCTTCTGCTGGTTGCCGCCGGACAGCGATCCGATCGGCACGTCAGGTCCGTCGGTCTTCACGGTCACGTTCCTGATTGATTTCTGGATCAATGCCCGCTCGAGCTTGAGGGATGTGAAGACCCCGCGCGTGAACTCCCTGATCGAGGCGAGCGAAAGATTCTGCCCGACCGACATCGTTTGGACGAGGCCGTCGCGCTGGCGATCCTCGGGCACGAGCGCAAGGCCGCGGGCGATGCGCTCGCCAATGGCGAGCTGGGAAATCTCTTTGCCCTCGAGCACGATCTCGCCGGAGGTCGCGCTCAGTTTGCCGGCGATGGTCTCGAGCAGTTCCGTCCTGCCGGCTCCCATCAGGCCGTAGATGCAGACGATCTCGCCGGCTCTGACATCGAGCGACATGCGGTCGACGACGTTGTAGTCGCCGCCGGCCGGATCCGGGACGGTCAGGTCGCGGACCGAGAGCATGATGGGACCGAAATCACGCCCGGTCGGCGGACTGCCCAGATCATAGTTCTCGCCGACCATGTTGCGCACGATCCATTCAAGATCGATATCGGCGCGTGACGCGTAGGCGGTCATATTGCCGTCCCGCAGCACCACGGCATGGTCGGTGATCTGCAGGGCCTCCTCCAGATGGTGCGAAATGTAGACGATCGACACGCCTTTGGTGGTAAGGTCGCGGATCACGCTGAAAAGCACCTCGACCTCAGTGGCCGAAAGCGCCGATGTTGGCTCGTCCATGATGAGGATCCGGCTGTCGACCGAAAGCGCCCGTGCGATCTCGACGATCTGCTGCTGTCCGAGGCGCAGTTCCTCGACAGGGGTGAGCGGATCGATGTCCTCCTCGAGCTCCGCCAGCAGCCTGCGGACCTGGCGTTCCTCCTCCGCGTAGTCGACGCCGGTCGGGCCCGTGATCTCGCGCCCCATGAAGATGTTGTCGCGCACCGATAAATTGGGCGCGAGGCTGAGTTCCTGATGAATGATCGAGATGCCGTGGTTTCGCGCGTCGGTGGAGGAGGAAAACACGATGGGCTGGCCGTCGAGAACGATCTCGCCGGAGGTGGGCTGCACCACGCCGGAGAGGATCTTCATCAGCGTCGACTTGCCGGCGCCGTTCTCGCCGAACAGCGTCGTGACCTGGCCGCGGTGGATGTCGAAATTGACACCCTTCAGGGCCTTCACGCCGTTATAGGACTTGGCGATGTTGCGCGCCGCCAAAACCACTTCGCCGGCCGGCCGAGAGGTCGCGGCGTCGCTCATTTGACGTTGACCTTCACCGGCGTGATCAGCCAGTTCTTCGGGTTGATGAGGCGGAAAACGCCAAAGATCTCCAGCGTCTTGCCGGACAGGCTGGCGGTGTCGATACCGTCGAGTGTCGCCTTTTTCATGGCGCGGTTGATGCCCGAGCCGGCGTCCTGGTATTCGATCTGGTTCTTGAACTTGCCGAAGACGATGTCGCCCGTCGCGTCCCGAATGTCGGTGCCGTTGATGGCCGGCCCGGTCTGCACACGCACATGAATGTCGGCCGGCACGCCATCGGCCTTGAGATCATAGACGCCGGACTTCGCTTGGCCCGCCACCGCCGTCAGCCTGATCGGGATGATCGCGCCGGTCGACGATGCGGTTCCGTACTGTTTGGCGGCGGCATTCTTGTCGGCCATGACCGCCGGACCGAAGGTTGCGGCATTGACGGCGTGCTCGACGACGAAGGCCTGGATACGCGGGAACTCCTTCTCGCCGAAACGGTCGGGCGAAAACGCCTCCTGGCTGACGTCGGCGGACGATCCGATCCGCACCACCTTCGTGTCCAGCGCGATCGCGGCAAGGACCACGACGCCGAGACCGATCGCGATCGTCAGACCGCGGCGCGGTGCTGCGGGGGCCTTCGGGGTCGACAAGGCGTTCATATTCAGTGGCTTGCCGGCGATGGAACGAGACGGGCAGAAGCCGATGGGGATCCACGATGCACGCCTGCCGCCGCATCGGGATTCGCATGGTCGGGGTCGCTTGCTTGCATCGATTTTTCTCCACCCTTGGCCGGCGATGCGGCATCTTCCTCCCGCCGCATCGACGTCATCCACAGTTTCTATGTTATGTTAGTGTTATCTTTCGCGTCAAGTATGTTAGATTAAGAATTCCGCTTCAGTGCGGATTGTGGGCCGTTGGAGGGGGATCCAGCCATGCGATTGTTAAGATCGTATCTTTCGGAATGGCCTTTACTGTCGATTACTGATCGTTGAGATTACCCACCTCGCGGACACGGCATAGCAATGCTGCGGAAGCGATTTCCGCGCGGTAAGCAACTGATTCTGATAGCAATTACGCTTGCTGTGCTGTGCTGCAGTGCAAGCTGAAGCATCCGTTCGCCCGTTTGGCAGCTTTCCCGCCTGCCTGCTGAAGACGACGGGAGAGCACTTGTAGAGTTCCTCCTGACCGAAAGCAGCGTAACTGAAAAAATTTTCGATGTCTGCAAAAAAAATCATGCATGGTGTTATTTCCATGATAAGTTAGAGTGGACCGCGCAACGCGGCGGTACTCGAGGAGTGCGCAACCGTAGCCCACCTGTTCACGGGATCAGGCGGGAAGATCAGGAGGAGACTGACATTGCCCTGTTGCCGACCCAGGCATGGTCGCTCCGGACGTGGAGAGGACCATGGCCGGCGCTGACGTTATAATAGGTATCGATTCCGGTACGTCGGTCATCAAGGCGGTCGCCTTCGAGTTGAACGGCCGGCAGATTGCGTCTGCTTCGGTTCCGAACCGGTACGCATCCGGCGTCGACGGTTCGGCGACACAGTCGCTCGCCCAGACTTGGCGCGACTGCGTCGCGGCGCTTCGAGGGCTCGGCGAGAAGGTTGAAAACCTGGCGGCGCGTGCCGCGGCGCTCGCGGTGACCGCGCAGGGCGACGGCACCTGGCTCGTGGGTCGGCAAGACAAGCCGGTCGCCGACGCATGGCTGTGGCTCGATGCCCGCGCGGCGCCCACCGTCGAGCGCCTGGCCGCCGGCCCGCTCAGCCGCGCCCGTTTCGAGGCGACGGGAACCGGGCTCAACACCTGCCAGCAGGGCAGTCAGATGGCTCATATGGACCGCCACGCGCCCGAGCTTCTCGACCATGCCGAAGTGGCGTTGCACTGCAAGGACTGGCTCTATCTCAACTTGACCGGCGTGCGTGCCACCGATCCGTCGGAATCAAGCTTCACCTTCGGCAATTTCCGCACCCGGCACTACGACGACACCGTTATCGAGGCACTCGGCCTCTCCCGACGGCGCAAGCTCTTGCCCGAGATCATCGACGGCACGATGGTGACCCACCCGCTTACCGCCGCGGCGGCGGCCGAAACAGGTCTGAAAGCGGACACTCCCGTCAGTCTCGGCTATGTCGACATGGTCATGACCGCGCTCGGCGCCGGGGTGTGGGGCGGTGAGGGCGACGTCGCCTGCTCGATCGTCGGCTCGACCGGCGTGCACATGAGGGCGGTGCCCACGGGAGCCGTGCACCTCAACAAGGAGGGCTCGGGCTATGTCATCACCCTGCCGGTTCCGGATTTGGTGACGCAGGTCCAGACTAACATGGCGACTACGCTCAACATCGACTGGGTTCTCGGTCTCGCAGCGGATGTATTGAAGGAATTCGGGCAGGCCAGTCACTGCGATCTGGTCGCCAGCATCGATCGCTGGCTCGGCGACAGCCGGCCCGGCCAGATCGTCTATCATCCCTATATCTCGGAGGCCGGCGAGCGCGGGCCGTTCGTCAACGCCAACGCCCGCGCCGGCTTCGTCGGCCTGTCGGTAAACCATCGCTACCCAAGCCTCGTCCGTGCCGTCATCGAGGGGCTGGGCCTCGCCATGCGCGACTGCTACGCGGCGATGGGGGACTTGCCGTCGGAACTGCGGCTTTCGGGCGGCGCGGCCCGCTCGCAGGGATTGCGCAGCATCCTGTCGGCGGCGGTTCACGCGCCGGTGCGCGTCTCTTCGCGCGAGGAGGCGGGTGCTGCCGGCTGCGCGATGATGGCGGCGGTCGCCATCGGCGCCTATTCGGACATGGGCGCCTGTATCGCCGACTGGGTCACGCCCCTGCTCGGGCCCGCTGAGGCGCCCGATCCGGCGCTGATCGGCGTCTATGACGGGCTTTTTCCGGCATTCGGCACGGCACGCCGTGCTCTTGGGCCGGCCTGGGAGGCCTTGGCCGCCCAGCGCCGCGCCACGGCGGGCCGTTCCGTCGAGACGCCCGAAGGAGCACGCGATGGGGCTTGAGCCGAAAACGGTCGACCTCTTCGTCATCGGCGGCGGCATCAACGGAGCCGGCATCGCCCGGGACGCGGCTGGCCGTGGCCTGTCGGTCGTGCTTTGCGAAAAGGACGACCTTGCCGAGGGCACGTCCTCGCGCTCCGGTAAGCTGGTGCATGGCGGCCTGCGCTATCTCGAATATTACGAGTTCCGGCTCGTGCGCGAGGCCCTGATCGAGCGCGAGGTTCTGCTCAAAGCGGCGCCCCATATCATCTGGCCAATGCGCTTCGTGCTGCCCCACAGCCCGCAGGATCGGCCGGCCTGGCTGGTGCGGTTCGGCTTGTTCCTCTACGACCATCTTGGCGGCCGGAAGAGGCTGCCGGGCACGCGCACGCTCGACCTCGAGCGCGATCCGGAAGGAACGCCGTTGCTTGACCAATATACGCGCGGCTTCGAATATTCCGACTGCTGGGTGGATGATGCGCGCCTCGTGGTGCTCAACGCGCTCGGCGCCGCCGAACGCGGTGCCGAGGTGCTCACCCGCTCACCTGCGATCTCCGCCCGCCGCGAGGATGGCGCCTGGACGGTGACGACGAGAAACGCGATCACCGGGCAAACGCGCGTCTTTCGCGCCCGCTGCCTCGTCAATGCCGCCGGCCCGTGGGTTTCGGATGTCATTGGCCGTGTCGTGGGATCGAACTCATCGCGCAACGTGCGACTGGTCAAAGGCAGCCACATCATCGTGCCGAAATTCTGGCAGGGCGCGAATGCCTATCTGGTGCAGAACCATGACAAACGCGTCATCTTCATCAACCCCTATGAAGGGGACATGGCGCTGATCGGAACCACCGACATTGCCTATGACGGCCGCGCCGAGGATGTTGGTGCCGACGAGGCCGAGATCGACTACCTGCTTGCGGCGGTGAACCGCTATTTCAAGGAGAAGCTGCGGCGCCAGGATGTGCTGCACTCCTTCTCCGGCGTGCGGCCGCTCTTCGACGACGGCAAGGGCAACCCGTCCGCTGTGACGCGCGACTATGTCTTTGACCTCGACGAAGCCGGCGGCGCGCCGCTGCTCAACGTCTTCGGCGGCAAGATCACCACTTTCCGCGAATTGGCCGAGCGCGGCATGCACCGGCTGAGGCATATTTTCCCGCGGATGGGCGAGGACTGGACTGAGACGGCTCCGCTGCCCGGCGGCGAAATCCCCAATGCCGACTACGAGACCTTCGCCAACGGCCTGCGCGAAGCCTATCCTTGGATGCCACGCGATCTCGTGCACCACTACGGACGGCTCTACGGCGCGCGCACCAGGGACGTCGTCCAAGATGCGGCCGGCCTCGACGGCCTTGGCCGCTATCACGGCGGCCTGCTCTACGAGGCGGAGGTACGCTATCTCGTCGCCAGGGAATGGGCGCGCACGCCTGACGACATCCTGCTTCGGCGCACCAAGCACCATTTGCATCTTACCGCGGCAGAACGGGACGCCTTCGCCATGTGGTTCGAAGCCGAGCGCCTTGCCGAGGCTGCGTGATGGCGCTGACGCTTTCCCTGAACACCAACCCGCTGGTCAACCGCTTCGCCGATCCGGATGACCTGGTCGAGACGGTCGCGCGCCACCTCAGGCTGCGCGACCTGCAGCTGACGCATGAGTTCATCAATCCGAGCTGGCCGGCGCCGGTGATCCGGCGCCTGACCCGGCAGATGTGGGCGGCTCTGCGGCGCACGGGCGTGCGCGTCACAAGTGGCATGACCGGGCCCTATGGCCGGCTCAATCATTTCGGCCATCCAGACAGCGATGTGCGCCGCTACTATGTCGACTGGTTCAAGACCTTCGCCGACATCACCGCCGACCTGGGCGGCGTCTCCGTCGGCACACAGTTCGCGATCTTCACCTTCAAGGATTATGACGATCCGGCTCGGCGCGACGAACTGATCCGGATCGCCGTGGACTGCTGGTCAGAGGTGGCCGAACACGCCAAGGCAGCCGGGTTGCGTTATGTTTTTTGGGAGCCGATGAGCATCGGACGCGAGTTCGGCCACACCATCGCCGAATGCCTGAAGCTGCAGGACAGGCTGACCAAAGCCAAAATGGCGGTGCCGATGTGGATGATGGCCGACATCGACCATGGCGACGTGACCAGTGCCAATCCCGATGACTACGACCCCTATGCCTGGGCCCGTGCGGTGCCGAAGCTGTCGCCGATCATCCACATCAAGCAAAGTCTGTTGGACAAGGGCGGGCACCGCCCCTTCACCGCCGAGTTCAACGCCAGGGGCCGCGTTCATCCCGAGCCGCTGCTGAAGGCGTTCGCCGAAGGTGGCGCCGTCAACAACGAGATCTGCCTGGAGTTGAGTTTCAAGGAGCGGGAGCCGAACGATCGGCAGGTCATCCCGCAGATCGCCGAGAGCATAGCCTTCTGGGCTCGCCATATCGACACGGGCGTGCAAAGCCTGAATATCTGACCGGCTGAGAATGACCCAAGCGCGCGATTAAGGACTGAAGATGCCAATACGCCCAGGTCAACTGGACCCTGAAGGGTCGCTCGCGATTCGTGCCGCCTGGTTGCACTACGCCGGCGGGCTTACTCAGGCCGAGGTAGCGAAGCGACTTGGGCTGCCGTCGGTCAAGGCGCATCGCCTGATCGCCCGGGCTGTGGCCGATGGCGCGGTCAAAGTCTCGATCGACGGCGAGGTCATCGAATGCGCATTGCTGGAGAACCAGCTCTGTGATCGCTTCGGGTTGGACTTTTGCGAGGTCGCGCCGGATCTTGGCGAGGATGGTCTTCCGTTGCGGGCACTCGGACTGGCGGGCGCCAGGTTCCTGCGTCGCGAGATGGAGCGCGGCGAGGACAGGGTAATCGGCATCGGCCATGGCCGCACGCTCGCCGCCGCGGTGCATCAGTTGCCGCGCTTTGAGGCAGCCGGCGTCCGCTTCGTCTCGCTGCTCGGCGGCCTGACGCGCAACTATGCCGCCAATCCGCACGACGTCATGCATCGACTGGCCGAAAAGACCGGCGCACACGCCTACGTCATGCCGGTGCCTTTTTTTGCCAATTCCGCAGATGACCGCGAAGTGCTCCTGGCGCAGCGCGGCGTGCGGGAAATCTTCGAGATGTCGAACCGGGCGACGCTGAAGTTCGTCGGCATCGGCACGGCTGATGCAGGCGCCCAGCTCGTAGCGACCGGCATGATCGAGCCGCGTGAGATTGGCGAGATCACTGCCGTCGGTGGCGTCGGCGAAATGCTCGGCCACTTTTTCGATGCGCGCGGCCGGGTGTTGGAAACGACGCTGACCGCTCGCACGCTCGCCGTCGATCTGGACGGGCCGGCGGATAGCCGCATCATTGCCATTGCCGGCGGTCCGACAAAGGTCGAGGCGGTCCGCGCGGTGCTCAAAAGCGCGCAGTTGAAGGGTCTCATCACCGACGAGTCAACGGCCAGGGCTCTCGTGAGCGAAATCGGATGACCTTAGCATGACGCACCCGCAGCAAATCTGGATCGGCACGAGTTGGAAAATGAACAAGACGCTTGCCGAGGCGCGGGCCTTCGCCGGCGGGCTGCTTGCCGACCCGGAAGGCGACCCGCGTATCCAGCGCTTCGTCATTCCTGCCTTTACGGCGGCGCGTGAGGTCAAGGCGATGCTAAAGGAGACGTCCGTCAAGGTCGGGGCCCAGAACATGCATTGGGCCGACGAAGGCGCATGGACGGGCGAGATTTCGCCGGTGATGTTGAAGGACTGCAATCTGGATATCGTCGAGCTCGGCCATTCCGAGCGGCGCGAGCA
>NZ_JARTVR010000010.1:0-211419 GCF_029625735.1 Mesorhizobium sp. WSM4935
GCGATGAGCCGCGCCTCCTCGATCAAAGTGCCGGCGAATGGCCGGGAAAGCCGGAATGGGACGGTAGATTTCACACTCTTTGCTCTCTTCCTCGAAGCCCGGCGCATCCATCGCGGCAAGTCGCCGACGCGCGTGGCGAGGGAGGCGGATGTCGAGGTCGACGCCGTGTTTCGCGCCGCGCGCGGCCGCGATCCGGGCGCCGATGAGTTTCTCGCGCTCTGCGCCTGGATCGGCGAGGAGCCGGCTTTGTTTCTCAAAAAGGAGGTCAGGCATGGTCAGGCTCGCTGCCTATGACTATCGCGAATTGGGCAAGCTGTTGCGGGCGAAACTCAATGAAGACGGCCGCGGCTGGCGCGCCTGTGCCGGCGACATCGGGGTAAGCGCCTCCGACCTTTCGCGGATCTGCAACGGCCAGAGCGTCTCGGCGCCCAAGGTCATCGCGGTGTCCGACTGGCTGAGGCTCTCCTTCCGCGCCTTTTACCTGCCGCCTCCGGCCGTGCCGAAGCCGGACATCGCCGAAGTGTTTCACGGGAAGAGCACTGAAACGGAAAGGTCGGTCGATGTCTGAGATGCCGGCAATCTTCGGCAGGCCGGAAGGCATCTGCCCGCGCAAGCTGTTCCGCCTGCCGCTGCCCATGCAGGCCGAAGGCGTAAGGCTGCTGTTCGAGATGGGGCAGAGTATGGCGCAAGTAACGGCTCGGCTCGGGTTGTCGGCGCAACAGGTGCGAGCGCTGCTAAGCGCCGAAGGCAAGTTCACGCGCGGCGGCGAGGGGATCGGTCAGAACGAATGATCGAGCGCGAGGAAATCATAGGCGATTGCCGGCTGATCCAGGGGGATTGTCGGACCGTTCTGGCGACAATCGCACCAGTTGGCGCAGTCATCACCGATCCGCCCTTTGAAAAGGAAGCGCATACACCAATCCGCAGAACGCAAAGAAGCATTCGAGAGAACCGTCCTGCGGAGTTAGGGTTCCCACCTATCACTGCAGAACTGCGGACAAGATTGCCGGAATGGGCAGCTACCAACTGCACCGGATGGCTCCTTGCGTTCTGTCAAGTCGAAGCCGTATCCGCATGGCGGGATGCCATGCAAGCCGCAGGTCTCAAATACAAACGGGGCATGGCTTGGGTGAAGCCGGACTCCTCACCGCAGTTCAACGGCCAAATGCCGGCGCAGGGATACGAGTGCATCGCTACAGGTTGGTGCGGTCAGGGCCGCAGCAGCTGGAACGGCGGAGGGCGACGCGGCGTCTTCACCCATATCACCAATCAGCCAGACAGGGACGGGCGGCATCCGACCGAGAAACCTCTGCCGTTGATGCAAGAGTTAGTTTCGCTTTTCTCCACGCCGAGCGATGTGGTCCTCGATCCGTTCATGGGAAGCGGTAGCACCGGTGTCGCAAGTGTACGCACAGGAAGGCAGTTTATCGGCATCGAAATCAACGCGCAGTACTTCGAGGTCGCCTGCGAGAGGATCCGCAAGGCTTACGCCCAGCCGGACATGTTCGTCGACCGTCCTCCCGAGCCTCGGCAGGAGACGCTGCTTTGACCAGGGTCTCAGCAGATTTCGAAAATCTCGCCCTTCCGCACAGCCTCGAGTTGTCGCGTCACCGAGACGTGCGCCAGCCTCGCCCAACTTTCAACGGCAACTCGGGCGTCGCTAACTGGGGTGCGGCCATCATAAGCTGCGCAGCAGGCCTCGCTGGCGCTACGGTGCAGCTTGCAACGGTGTTGGAACGGCCACTCTTCCAGAAATTCGATCGCGTCCATCGCGCAGCAAATTGTCCGCAAGCCATATTCGTCGGCCACCAGGAGCGGTGGGTCGAAGCGGTCAGTCATAGCTTTCTCCGCTCGGCCGCATCGCTGCGGCCAAAGAGCAAAATTCCACCAAGTGTCGAGGGGCGCCTGTGGCGCTGTGACCGAGATATCGGAACGGCAGCCTATCGCTTCAAGGCGTTGTCGAAGCGGGGGCGGAATTGATGGAAGACACCGTCGCTCTCTTCGTCGAGGATGCGCGCGCTGTGCCGATTGAAGACGCAGCCAAAAGGCTCGCGCTGAAGTTCAGCGGCAATCGACACGAGCATCCGCAGCCATGCCCGCATTGCGGCGGCACCGACACTTTCGCATTCAACACCGCCAAGAACAAATGGAACTGCCGCGCCGGGGGCATCGGTGGCAATGACGCGATCGGCATGGCGGCGCACTGCAACGGCCTCGACCTGCACGCCAAGCAGGGCCTGCTCGAAGCCTGCTCGATCGTGCTCGACCGCGAAATCCCGGATGAAGGCGAGCGCGAAAGCGAGGAACAGCGTGCGGCGCGCCGGCGGCGGCTTGAGCAGCGCCGCCTGCAGAACGAGGCAGACGCAGCGGCGAGGGCGCGCCACCAGGAGAGCTATCGCGAAAAGGAGAGGAACAGGGCGCGCGGCGTCTACGGCGGCCTGGCGGCGCTCGGTATGGCCAGCCTGGGTCACGGCCGCGCCTATCTCGAGCGCCGCTGCGCAGGTTATCCGGACGCCACCTGGCTGCGCGTCGGCGCGGATGTGCCGTACTGGCATGGGCAGGACGAGCGCGGCAATCCGGTCGCGCTTTTCTCCGGCCCGGCCATGGTCGCGCCGTTCATCGGTCCCGACCTTTTGTTGATCGGGTGTCACATCACCTGGATCGACCTCGAGCGCGCGCCGAAATACCGGCCGTTGCTCTATGGCCTCACCAAGCAAGGGGCCGCGGCTCGCCTTGCGCATTGGGCCTTCGGCGATTCGCCGCCCATCCCCGAGCATCTCTCCGCCGGGCTCTATGAGCATTTGCCTTCCAAGAAGATGCGCGGCTCGAAGAAGGGCGGGCTGATCCCGATCGCCGGGCAGTCGGAGGCGTGTCGCTGGGTCGGAGGCGAGGGGATTGAGAATGCCGTTGCCTTCGGCGTGTGGGAGAACTGGCGCGACGACACCTTCTATTTCGCCGCCGGCGACCTCGGCAATCTTGCAGGTCCGGCCGATCCTGCCTCGCGCTTTGCGCATCCGACGCTGAAGAGGCCGGACGCCAAGGGCGTGATAAGGCCGGTGATGATCGCCGGATCGAAACCGAAGCCCGACCAGGCGACCGACGACGTCATGTGGGTGGCCGGCCATGTCGACGAGCTGGTGCTACTCGCCGACGGAGACTCAGAGCGCGTGATGACCGCGTCCGCCATGGCGCGCGCCCGTGCCAGGCATGCCCGGCGGGGCAGGTCGATCCCGATCGCCTGGCCGCGCCCTGGATACGACTTTGCAGCGATGGCTGCCGAGGCTGCAAAGAGGGCGGCGTGAGCAGGAAACCCACAATGCCGGATGATGTGGCCGCCGTGCTCGAGGAAGCGCGCCGCCAGGCAGAAGCCTATGGCAACGCGCCCCGATCCCCCTTGTCTGGCGCTCGTGAGACGCGACGGCTGCTTCCCGGCGAACCGGAGGAGCATAGCGCGCTAAACGACTGCGCGTCGGAGCCGGAAACCGACATCGGCAATGGCCGTCGTTTTCTGATCCGCTACGGCTCGCGCGTGCTGCATGTGGCGCGCGTCGGCTGGTATGGTTTCGACGGCACGCGTTGGAAAGAGGACGAGGACGGATCGGTGGTTCGGCCTCTGGCGCAGAGGACAGCCGAGCTGATCTCCGCCGAGGCAGCACTGCTGACCGCGACGGAGGATGAGGAAAAGGCCTTGGAGGCGGGCCGCAATGCCCGCCTCGAACGCAAGCGCCTCGGCCCGCCCAGAAAGGACTGGGATGCCGGGAAGCTCGGCCGGCTGATGGAGCTGGAAGACATCATCGACGCCGCCAATGAGGCGCAGAAATGCGCCAATGCGAGGAAGTCCTCGCGGCATCGCCACGCGAAGAGCTCTGCCGGCTCGTCCAAGCTGGACAACATGATGAAGGAGGCGCTGCCGCATGTCGCCCGGATGGTGGGCGACCTCAACCGAAATGTTTACGCCTTCAACTGCCGGTCCGGCACGCTGCGCTTCGTGCAAACCGAGCACGAGGAGTCCGATCCGCAGGATCCCGTCTTTGAGTGGCAGCCGCGCCTCGACCTTCACAATCCGGTTGACCTGATCTCGAAGAGCGGCGAGGCCGAGTATCGGCCGGAAGCGCAAGCGCCGGTGTTCGACGCCTTCCTGAAAGAGGTGCAGCCGGATCCCGAGATCAGGGCCTTTCTGCAGCGCTTTGCCGGCTATTGCCTTCTTGGTCTGACGGTCGAGCAATGCCTGGTGTTCTTCTACGGCGCGGGCTCGAACGGCAAGTCGACCTTCGTCGACTTGCTCTGCTCGATCTTCGGCGATTTCGCCGTGACGCTGTCGATCGACAGTTTCGCGGGCGACACCAGGCGAGGGGGCAATGAGGCGACGCCCGATCTCGCGCGCCTACCCGGCGCGCGGCTGGTGGCGGCGTCCGAGCCCGAAATGGGGGTCAAGCTCAAGGATGCGCTGATCAAGACGCTGACCGGCGGCGAAAAGATCGCGGTGCGCCGGTTGCATCAGGATTTCTTCGAGGTGGTGCCGCAGTTCAAGATCCTGCTTTCCGGCAACCATAAGCCGCGCATCGACGACACCTCCGACGGCATTTGGCGCCGTGTCTATCTGGTGCCTTGGGAAGTGCAGATCCCGAAAGACAGGATCGATCGCGATTTGCCGACCAAGCTGCGCGCCGAAGCTGACGGCGTATTTGCCTGGGCGGTGCGGGGAACGCTCGATTATCTGAACTATGGCCTGAGGCCGCCCGAAAGCGTCCTCGCCGCAACGCGCGAATATCGGGAAGAGAGCGATCCGATCGGCGCGTTCCTGCGCAACGCCTGCATCGTGACGGGCAGGGAGGACGACGAGACCTCGCCGGGCGACTTGCATCTCGGCTACGCCAACTGGGCGACGGGCGAGGGGGCGGCCGAGTTCAAGTCGTCGACCTTCTCGCGCAAGCTGCCCGATTACACGCGGCTGACCTGGCGATCGCCTGACGGCGCGATGAAGCGCTTCTGGAAGGCGAAAAGCGGTACCACGATTTACCGTGGGATCCGGGTCAAGGACGAGTTCGTGCGGCCGCCAGGACGCGATCCCGGGCCTTCGCCGGAGGCCTATGGCTATGAGGGTTGACCCTTTCCCCTCTCACGCGCCAGGGCCGCGTGGGACGGTAGGTTGGGGGTTGGAGCGGGACAGCCCGACTGAAAGGGTTCGGGAAAACAGCAGGTTAGGACGCGAGGGACGCTAGGGTCGATTGTTCCGCTTGCGCGTGCACGAGATGAGGTCAACTCGAACAGAATAAACCGGAGGGCGGGGTGTCATGTATGGCGCGAGATTCATCGTCCCTTGCGCCCCTTCCTTCCCAGCGTCCCGCCCATCCTGCTGATTTTGCTCGGTTCTGCATTTTGTCAGCTTGGGACGAAGAGCAGCGAGTTGGGTTGATAAGACTGAAATTGGGACGACGGAGAAAGTTCGGATGAAGACGGTGAACGTTGAAGAGCTGCTGACTTGGGCATTCGTGCACGAGCTGCCGAAAGGCGGCGGCGTGGAAGGTCTGGATAATCCGCATTCGGCCTGGCGCCTGCTGCAGGCTTCGTCCTGGGGCAAGATCACCAGCTTTGGTGAGCTTGGTGCGCTGATCGATGGCGGCCGCAAGGACTACGACAATTTCTGGATCGAGCAAGGTGAGCCGCACGAGGATGCGGTGACGGTGGGGCGGACGGTCGCGGCGCTGGCGGCCTGCGACGTCGTCATCTCCCCGGGCTGGAATGCACTGGCGGATTGGCCGGACACGCATGGCCTGGCCGAGCTCTATGTCGCGCGCTCGGTTGAGCGGTATCGCGCCCGTTCCCAGGCGCAACGTGGCGAGGGCATCGTCAGCCTGGTCGTCGGGACAGCCATCCTCGGACGCGAGCCGGACTGGGGCGCGGAGGCCGCCAGGGTCCGCCTGGCCGAGCGCGGCGGCAAGCCGGCATGGTTCGTGATGAAGCGCGTCACCGACAACAACGGCCAGAGCTACGAGATCGAGGTGCATGGCTATGACGAGCGGCTCAAGCGCCCCGCGAAAGGCGCCTATCGCAAATACGAGTTCGCCACAGATCCGGGCGGCGACATCATGGGCCGGCTCGACTATCAGATCTGGGTGGCGGCGCTGCGTCGGCTGGAGGCGGAGCTTGGGCCACAGCTGATCGCGCATCGGCTGGTGTTTTCCGACCGCTCGATGACGCCTTGGCTTGACGATGACAGGCCCGGCGTATGGCTGCAGGATAGCGCCGCTGACCAGCGCGTGAAAAAAACTGCCTCTGTCCGTTGACGCGCGGCAGAAACTTGACTTAGACCTGATCACGGTAAGAAAGAACTAGCCTCGGCACCCCTCGCGACCGGGGCTTTTCATTTTCGGAGCAAGAGCGTGGCCGGCCTGCTGGAGATCAGGTGGGCCGATCTGTCCGGGCTGAAGCGGCTGGACAACGCACTGGGCCGCTTGAGCGACCTGCAGCGCAGCGAGGTCCTGCGGCGCGCCGTCAACCATGTCGGCGATAGGCTGCGCACGAGGCTGACGCGAACGCTCTCGAAGCAGACCGGGCTGCCCTATCGGACGGTCCGCCGGGCCATCAAGGTCGACCGCCCCACCTACGGCAAGCTCGCCTATGCCATGCGCACACAGGGCGGCGATGTCTCGCTCAAATACTTCAAGCCTCGCGAGACGCGGGCAGGGGTGACGGCTTCGCCTTTCGGCAAGCGGCGGCTGTTTGCTGGAGATTTCACAAAGGCTGGCCGGTTTCCAAATCGCATCACTGCCAAAGGGCTGGGCGGTCACGTGTACGCCCCTGACCGGTCGTCGACCAGATGGGGCAGGGCTGTCTCCTTCGTCGATTCAGGCGTGATCATCCCCGCCGAAATGGTCAAGGGCGACACCGCCCAGGAGTTCACCGAGTTCGCCAACCGCGAGCTGCCGCCGAGGTTCATGCACGAGATCACCTTCATGCTTCCCGGCTTCTTCGACTGACCAGGGCAGGGCGGCCAGCATCGACCCGCAGACATTAGGGACCGTACGCCACACCTCGACCCCCAACGGGCAGACCCGCCCCTGGGTTTTTGCCAGTCGCACCGTCGAAAAAGTTGGGTTGTCAGGGTTGTCAGCGGCTTAAAGGAAGTTGTCTGAATGCCGCCTGAAGAGACCGTGATGGCGACGCCGGCCGATGTTGCGGCGCGCGATGGCGTCACCAAGCAGGCCGTGACCAAACTCGTGCGGCGACTGGTCGAGGAGCACGACCTTCCTGTCGAGCGGGACGTGCGCGAGCGGATCATGCGCTTCTCGCTGGCGCACTACGATCATTACCGCGGCGAGTTCGCGAGTTCCGAAAAGGTAGCGGCGGCACGCAAGGATGCGCCGTCGGCCCCCCCGGTCAATTCCAGCACCTCGCGCGACGAGGCGCTTCGGCAGGAAGCTTGGCTGAAGGTCGGGCGCGAGAAACTGCGTCGGCAGGAGCATATCGGGCAGCTCGTGCGTGCCGATCGGATGCGCGAGGCCTTGACGGTCTGCGGCCGAGAGATCCAGTCGAGCATCGCCCGGCTGCAGAACAAGGCCGACGATATGGCGCTGGCTGTTTCGCGAGAGGGCTCCCACGGCCTGCGCGTGTTGCTCCGGCAGATCGCTTTCGACCTCAACACCGAGATCGCGGATCGCCTTGCAGGCATCGTCGCGCAAGCGGCCGAGCACGACGAGGCGCTCGAGGACGAAGAGCTTTGAGCATACACGTTGGCCCCGGCCACCCGGGAGCGTTGCGCCTCGCCGGCTCGGCGCTCGCGGATGCCATCAGGCCGCGACCGCCGGCACGTTTTGGCGAGTGGCTGCCGCAGAACATCATCCTGGTCGACGGACCCAAGAAGGGAGAATTCTGGACGCTCGACGACGCGCCATATCTTGGCGAGATCGCCGACTGTCTCAGCATCGAGCATCCCTGCAACCTGGTGACGGTGCGCAAGTCCCAGCAGACCGGCGTGTCGATCCTGGCGCTGGCCTGGGCGCTTTACATCGCCGACACCGCGCCGGACAACACGATCTACGGCCTGCCGTCGATCGACTTCCTGCAGGACATGAACAGCCAGAAGCTGCAGCCGCTGATCGAGGCCTGGCAGAAGGAGACCGGCAAGCAGGTCATCTTTCCCGCGGTCAGCCGATCCGGCGCCGGCTCGACGATCTACGAAAAGCGCTTCGCCGGCGGCTCGCTGATGCTGGCCAATGCCAACGTGGCGACGGACCTGTCGGGCAAGACCACGCGCTACGGCGTCAAGGACGAGGTCTCGAAATGGCAGACCCATGTCACTGGCGACGATCCCGAGACGCTGTTCTTCGGCCGCTTCACCGCCTTCAGGCGCACGAAGTCCTACAAGATCTTCGAATTGTCGACGCCCGAGATCGACACCGGCGACGAGCTCGGCGATGCGCAGGGGCACTGCCGGATCGACCGATCCTTCAAACGTTCGGACCAGCGCTTCTGGAACATCGCCTGCGCCGAATGCCGCGGCCAGTTCGTCCAGTCGCATGGGGGTTTCCACCTCGATCGGCTGCATCCGCACAAGAGCTTCTATGTCTGCCCGCATTGCGGACATATCGTCAGCGAGACGGAGAGAGTCATCGGCGTCCGCAACGGGCGCTACATCGCGACCCAGACTGGCCCCGACCGGCATCCCGGCTTCCATGTCGATGCCTTCATCTCGCTGATGATGAGCTACGAGGCCATCGCGGAAGACGTGCTCAATCAGGCCAAGCCCGGCGGGCTCGGCGAAAAGGGCATCTTCAATCTGGTCTACGGTCTTCCGGCCAAGGTGAAGGGCAACGCGCCGGAATACGAGCGGCTGATGGAGCGCCGCGAGGCCTTCGCGGAAATGAAGGTCCCGGCGGAAGGGCTTATCGTCGTCGCCGGCGCCGACGTCCAGCACAACGGCATCTGGGCCGTCGTCGTCGCCTTCGGCGAGGACAGGCAAAGCTGGGTGCTCAGCGTTCGCTACTTCGAAGGGACGACCGACAATTCTGGGGAGGGCGCCTGGACGAAGCTCGACGAGTTCTTCGCCAAGCCGCTCGACGATGCCTTCGGCGGCCAGCGGCGGCTCGAGGCTCTGGCGGTGGACGGCGGCGACGGCGGCCGCACCAACCAGGTGCTGGAATGGTGCCGCCGCCGCGCCAATGCCTACGCGGTCAAGGGTGTGGGCGGACGCGGCGTACCGGCGATCAGCGTTCCGGCCAAGAAGTCGGTCACCAAGCGCGGCAAGCGCAAACGTTTCGGCAGCGCCATGCTGTGGCCCGTCGGCACCTGGGGCTTGAAGGGGGAGCTGTTCGCTAATCTGCACAAGCTCGGGCTTCGCTCCGGCGAGCCGGCAGATCCGCCCGGCTATGTTCATTTCGGCGATTTTCTGCCCAAGGAATATTTCCTGCAGCTCACGGCCGAAGCCTTCGTGGCCGAGGTCGTGCGCGGCAAGTTCCACGAAGAATGGAAGCGGCTGCGGCCGGACAACCACTGTCTCGACGCGCATGTCTACGCCATGGCCATGGCCGAGATGCTTGGCCTTTCCACCAGGCGTGCGGACGACTGGGCGGCGGTGCGGAAACGGCTGCAACCGGCGCCCGAGCCCGACTTGCTCAACGGCCTGACCTTCGCCGACCCGAATATGGAGGCGCCGGCGGGGAGGACGAACGACGCAGCCTCGCAAGCCCGTCGCCAGAAATGGAAAAACCGAAGATGAAGTTGCTGGACAGGATATTCGGCAGGGGAGGCGCATCCGCTCGGCGCCCGTCCCCGCAGGCTGGGTATCTGCGCGACAGCCGCTCGAGGATCCTGTCGACGCGCGGCGCGGCGCTGCGCGACCATCGCGACGAGGTTCGCACCGCCTGGCGGCGGGCCGCCGGGCTGGCGATGGACATCATCCAGAATTCGGGCCGGCTGCGCGGCGCCGTCGACCAGGTCATCGCCGATACGGTCGGCGTCGAACTGATCCTCAGCCCAGCGCCCGACCTGTCGGCGCTCGGTTACGACAAGCAGGAGACGGACGAGTTCATCAAGCTGCTGAAAGCCGCGTGGAAGCGCTGGGCTTGGAACGCGCGCGAATGCGACCTCAAGGGCAAGTTCATCGTACCGCAGAAGGTCGATATCGCGCTTCGCCACGACGTCGTCTACGGCGAAGCCCTGGCTCTGATGGACTACATGTCCGTCCTCGAACGCCGCCGCTACGGCATCGCGTCCGGAACCAAGATGTGCCTGACGACGCCGACCGCGTTGGTCCAGGATACCAGCGAGATCGAGGGTCTCTACCAGGGCGTCATCCATGACCCGAACGGGCGCCCGATCGCCTATCGACTTGCCGAAAGGGAGGCCGGCATTGTCGTCAAGCGCGACCACACGGCTTATGACGGCGAGGGTCGCCAGATGGTCGCCCATGTCTTCGACCCGATGGACAGCAACGACGTTCGCGGCATTTCGCGCCTGGTCACGGCGTTCCGCGAATATCTGCAATGGGAAACACTGGTCGACGTTACGATCCAGACCGGGATCCTGCAGACCGTCTTCGCCCAGGTATTGACCAGCGAAAGACCATCGGCGGAGGCTTTCGAGGGCCTGGAAGCGCTCGGCGAGAGCCAGGACGGCAAGGCGCTTCGCGACGAGTTCCGCGACTATTTCCTCGCCGTGATGGACAAGGCGGCGGAAACCGAGATTTCCGTCGGCACCGATCCGAAACTGTCGCATCTGGCGCCCGGCGAGAAGCTGGAATTGATGTCGACCGGCATTCCTGGGCCGCAGTTCCTGCCGGTGTCGACCGAGCTGCAGCGCGGCATGGCCAGGGCCATCGGCATCAGCGTCGCCAGCTACACGATGAACTATGAGGGCGCGACCTATTCCTCGACCCGGATGGAGGGCGCTTCCCTGCATCCGGTCGTCACCCGCCGGCGCGAGCGCATCGCAGCGCCGATCTGCCAGCTCGCTTACGAGCATCTGGTCGACGAGTTGATCGGCACCGGCCGCCTACCATTCAAGGGCGGTTTTGAGGCCTTTAGGGCCAACCGCGACAAGGTGCTGTGGGCCAGCTGGCAGGGGCCGGCCAAGGCAACCGCCGACGACCAGAAGAGCGCCAAGGCCGCGACCGAGCGACTGCTCAACGGCACCTCGACGCCGGACATGGAATGCGCCGAGATCGGCGCCGACGCGGAGGAGGTCTTCGAGCGCCGACTCTACTGGCACAAGCGCTATGCCGATGCGGGCATGCCGTCGCCTTTCGTCCGGAACGCCGGCGATCCGAAGGACGACGTCATTCCGGCCGAGAAATCGCCGAAGTAAAAGGAAGACGCCTGATGGCTACCCTCGTCACCATCAATGGCGTCGCCGTCGACCAAGACGACCCCTGCGCGCTCTATCAGGCGCTTTATGCGACAAAGCTGCGGATGCTCGCCGGCGAGCATGTCGAAGAATTGTCGATCCAGTCGCCGGTGACACGCGAACAGATGCGATTTTCATCGGCCAATTCCAAATCGTTGGACGCCGAACTCATGCGCCTCGCCGCCGCCTGCACGGCCAAGCGTGGTCTGCGCAGCCGCTACGCGAAGCGCATCCGCTTCACCTGCTGAGGTTGCCATGACATCGCTGATCCACATTGCCGACCGGGTGCTGAACCGGCCGCTGCTGATCACGCGCGACAAGGCGGAAGTAATTCTGTCGGTTCTGGCGGGCCGCATCGGGGTCAACGCGCCCGAGGTCTCGTGCTTCGAAGGCTCCTCGGTCGTCGAAGACGAGAACGGGGCGCCCCGTGCCGCGCCATATCGCGTCACGCGCGAAGGTGTCGGCATCATCACCATTACCGGCTCCCTGGTGAACCGCGGTGCATGGGTTGGAGCGAGCTCGGGCCTGACTTCCTATGAGGGCATTGGCTAAAGCTCAAGTCAGCTGCAGCGGACCTAGCCGTCAGGTCGGTCATTCTCGATATGCATTCGCCGGGCGGCGAAGCGGTTGGTGCCTTCGAAACCGCCGCGCTGGTCCGCGATCTCGCCGCCAGGAAGCGCACCGTCGCCGTAGTCAACGGCATCGCGGCATCGGCCATGTATGCCATCGGCTCCGGCGCCACCGAGATCGTGACGACGGAAACCGGCATATCCGGCTCGATCGGCGTCGTGCTGCTGCATGCCGATTTCAGCCGGCAACTGGATCGGGAAGGCATCACGCCGACGCTCATTCACGCCGGCGCCCATAAGGTCGACGGCAACCCGTTCGAGCCGCTGTCCGACGCGGTGCGCGAGGACCTGCAGGCCGAGGTCGACGCCTTCTACGAAAGCTTTCTGACGACCGTCGCCAAGGGGCGCGGCAACCGGCTCACCGCCGCCGCGGCGCGCAAGACGGAAGCCCGCACCTTCATCGGGCAGGCGGCCGTCGATGCCGGCATCGCCGACCGAGTCGGCTCGTTCGAATCGGTCCTCGCGGACCTGACCCGCGCCCCTGGGCGCTCCACCTCGCAACCAAGGAGAACTTCCATGAGCGAGAAAGCCGGCGCGCCCGTCGCCGAAGATGATGCGGGCATCCCGGAGGCCGATCACGACGCGGCGGTGAATGCCGCGCGCGCTGAGGGTCGTGCCGACGGCGCGGCAGCCGGCGCCAGGGCGGCCTCCGACCGCCTAGTCGCGGCGCTCTCGGCGGAGGGCGTGAAGGGCGATGCCGCCCGCATGAGCGCCGTGCTCGACCTGGCGCAGAAGTCGCCCGGCATGTCCGGCGAGGATGTCGCCGCCTTCGTCGTGGCCAATGTCGCGGCTTCGAAGTCTACGGGCGAGGCCGACGCATCCGCTTATGAGAAGTCGCGGCTCGCCGCTGCGGGCCTGGCGCAGCCCGGCGCGAAAAGCGCCGAAGCGTCGCAGCAGGCGGCAAGCCGGATTCTGGCCAATTACCGCGCTTCGACGGGCGCGTCCGCCAGGCAGGGCTGAGATCCGGCTTCCACCGCAACTCGTCACTGAAAGGTTGATCATGACCAGCATTCCTTTTGCACAGCCGGGCATGGCCGCCCGGGACGTGTCCGACACCTTCACGTCCGCCGAGATCTTCAATGCGGCCATTCCGCATCCGGTTACCGAGCATTTTCCCGTGGCGGCCGATGTGGCGCTTCCTGCCTTCTCCGTCGTTGGCCTCGCGGCTTCCGGCCTCAGCCTCGCCTTGGCAACGCTTGCCTATGCGCCGGGGAGCAGGGCGAGCGGCCGGCTGGTGTTCTCCGGCGTCGGCACTGCCGACGACACAATCACCATCGGCGCGACCGTCTACACCCTCAAGGCGGCGCCGACGACCGTCGCCGGGCAGGTCAAGATCGGCGCGACGGCGGCGGAGACCGCCAGCAACCTGATCGCCGCCATACACGGCGGGGCCGGCGCAGGAGCTGCCTATGGATCGCAGACGGTGCCGCATCCAGACGTGACCGCGCAGTCGGATGCCGCCGGCATCGTCGGCATCGTTGCCAAACAGGCCGGCTCCGCCGGCAATGCGATCGCCACCACGGAAACCGGTTCGGTGACGGCCTTTGCCAATGCGACGCTCGTTGGCGGTGTCGATCAGATCGGCGTGCAGGCGATCGGCGTCACGACGGCGCCGGTGCTCGATACCAATGCCGCGCAGCGCGTCGCTATCTATCGCGCCGGCAATTTCAATCCGGACGCGCTCAACTGGGATGCCTCGTTCGACACGGACGCCAAGCGCGAGGCGGCGTTCCGGAGCGCGCCTTCGCCCACCAACATCCTCATTCGTAAGCGGCTCTGAGGCGAAGCGCGAACCTTCACGCAATCGCGGCCTCGGCCGCTCTTTTCACAAGGGCCACCACCATGGCGGACTTCGATCACTATGAACTCTGGGACACGCACACGCTTCTTGGCGTGTTCCGCGAACTGGACATTGTGCCGAGCTATTGGCTCGACCTGCTTTTCCCGAACGAGATGTCGTTCACCGACGAATATGTCGACCTGGAGAAGATCCCGCGCGCCGGCCGCAAGCTTGCGCCCTTCGTCGCGCCGATGGCGCAGGGGCGGGCGATCTATGAGGAGGGTGCTCGCGTCGAGCGCTTCAAGCCGGGCTATGTCAAGCCCAGCGATCCCGTCTCGCCGCTGCGGGCGCTCACCCGCCGGCCCGGCACCTTGCTCGGACCCAACGCGCAGTCTCCGCAGGCGCGCTACGACGCGGTGAAGGCCGACATCCTTCAATATCATCGCGTCGCGATCGAAAGGCTATGGGAATGGATGGCAGCCAGGGCTGTCATCGACGGCAAGGTCATCATCGAAGGCAAGGACATGCCTCAGCGGCTGGTCGATTTCGGCCGCGCCGCCGGCCACACCGTCGTGCTCGGCGCCGGCGCGCGCTGGGGCGATCCTGGTGTGTCCATTCTCGACGACATCCAGGGTTGGGCGGACATGATGCACGCGGCCGAGTTCGGCGGCGCGCCGAACCGGATCACGGTCGGGATCGACGCCTGGGGCGTCATACGTCGGGACGGGGAGATCCTAGCCGAAATGGACCTGACACGCCGCGGCAATGCCGACCTGACGATCAAGACCGGGCTGATGACCACCGGCGAGGTGCGCTATGGCGGCACGCTGGGCGGTGGGATCGAGGTGTGGGTGTACAAGGATTACTACACCGTCAACGGCGCTGTGATGCCGTTCATGTCACCCAAGGATGTCGTGCTCACCAGTCCGAACGTGCAGGGCTATCGCTGCTTCGGCGCCATCGTCGACGTGCACGCCAATTTCCAGCCGCTGCCAATCTTCCCGCGCAACTACATCCCGGAAGGCGACGTGGCGATCGAGCAGATCGTCACGCAGTCGGCGCCGCTCATGGTGCCGGTCAACCCGAATGCCACTCTGAAGGCGACCGTCGTCGCCTGATGGCGGCGCCGCGTTTCAACTTCTGCCACCCGAAACGATTGGAGAAGCATCATGGTCAAAGCTGTTGCTTTGAGCACCGTCCATTTGTGCAAGACGCCGGGCGAGAGAAGCCCGGAAGGCAAGACGACCAAGCGAGCCGAGATCGAGGCCAAGGCGCCCGGCGCGATCTTG
Organism: Mesorhizobium sp. WSM4935; assembly: GCF_029625735.1. Classification (NCBI taxonomy): domain Bacteria; kingdom Pseudomonadati; phylum Pseudomonadota; class Alphaproteobacteria; order Hyphomicrobiales; family Phyllobacteriaceae; genus Mesorhizobium; species Mesorhizobium sp. WSM4935. Next base: position 15,042 of record NZ_JARTVR010000010.1, read on the forward strand.
GATGTCGACAAGAAGCAGCTTGACGATCTTGTCGCCAAGGGCGCTGCCCGGCCGGCCACTAAGGTCGACCTGGCGCGCGCCGACGAGTCGAGCCAGATGGATCTCGGCTAGGCCACCCGCCTGCCATACCGGAGCCTCTCATGGACATTCGTGCAGCACGATCGCGCCTTGTCCAAGAGACGCGCGCCCGCCTCGGCGATCTGATCACGGTTCGGCCCAAGATCCGGGGCGAAATGTCGGTAGCCGATGACCCGTCCCGGCCGACCATGGTCGACCTGAAGGGCCGGTTCGACATCAATCCGGACCTCGATTTCCTTAGCGGCCGCGACCGGGGCATGGCACCGACGCGATTTGCCGGCCGGCTCTGCACGATCTCGATCCCGCGCGCCGACATGGCCTGGCTGCCGAAGGATGGCGACCAGGCGGAGGTCACCAGCCGCCCGGCCGAGCCGATCTACTCGATCGTGCGCGTCGTCGACGACCTGCCCGAGGTCATCGTGTTCTATCTGTCGAATTTGAAGGCGGCCGCATGAGCCTGGTCAACGCCATGCTGCGCATGCTGGCCGTCCAGGCGCTACGCGGCAACACCATCGCCGACGACGGCGTCACCGATTCCTCGATCGAGGCGCTGTCTTCAATCATGAACGACCGGCAGGCGCCGGTCATCCTTGTGCGCATCGACGAGAGCAAATATGCCGGCCAGAACGAGGGCTTCTTTCTCACCTCCGGCACCGTGACTTTCGCGCTCGACCTGATCGTTGCCTCGACCGTCACCTATCATACGACCGATGGCCAGACGGTCAGCCAGATCGAGATCGCGCCGACCGATGCCGGGCTTGAATTCTCGCTGGACATGCTCGACCGCCAGTGGCGGCGGGTGCTGTCCGATCCGAACAACGCCTTTGCCGAAAGCTTCCGGGCGCTGGTCACGGCGATCGGCCCGGTGAAGGCTGCACGCGGCGTGGACCCGGAGGGCGGCCGCAAGCACGCCATCCGCATGGTCGAGATCGAGATCGAGCCGATCTGCGATCCTGCGCCCGGCGCGCCGCTGCCGGCCGTTATCGATGCCGCACTGACCAGGCTTGCGACCATCGCGGACTATCAGGCGGCGGTAGCCATTATGCGCACCGAATTCGCCAAGGGTGCCGACCTGACGAGCTGGCAGAAAGTGCAGTCCACCCTGATGACCACGGCCGCCGTGCCGGGCATGCTGGGCGTGGCGCCGCCGGACGCCGTCCCCGACATCGTCGAGGCCGTCGATTTCGAGAATGTCGGTACCGTGATCAACGGGGCGCAGACGGAGCTGACCGAAGACATCCTGCCGGACCCGGACCTTGGCGGGGCGGCCTGATGCACGACGCGGAACTGGTGAAGGTCATTCTCGGCCTTCAGGCCGATATCGCCGCGCTCAAGCGCATGGTTGCCAGCAACCTGCGTTTCGGCACGGTGAAGAAGGTCGATCACGACGCCAAGCGCGTGCAGCTTCTGCTGTCGGATGCCAACGGCCGCGAGTTCCTGTCGCCGCTGCGGCCATGGGGCGAAATCGCAGGCATTGAAAAGTCGTGGCGGCCGCCGACGCAAGGCCAACAGATGATGCTTGTCGCGCCGCATGGTGACATGCGCCAGGCCGTCGCGCTGCCGATGACCTACTCGGATCAGAACGCAGCGCCGTCGTCCGACCCGGGCACGCGGATCCTTTCGAAGTTCGGCGGCGCGTCCATGCTGTTCGACGGCGGCGGGGATCGCGCCGAGCTGTCGGCCTCGCGCGTCGATCTCGGCGCGGCCGAAGGGAAGAAGGTCGCACGCGTCGGCGACAAGGTCCACGTCATGTCGGGCTCCTCGACCGGCTTCTGGCCGATCGTCGAGGGATCCTCGAAAGTCTTTGCCGCCGATTAGGCCGTCAACCTGCCGGTCCGTTCAAGTTCTTGCAGAATCTGGCCTGCTTCGGTCAGCCCCACTTGGAACAAGCCCATGACCTTGATCGCCACGGTCTCGCGGTCATCCGTATGTTCGATCCTGTGGCTTGAGCAGTACCGGCTCACGGCCTCTGCCAGCATGTTGACCTCGGCGGGTTGAAGAACACCGTGTCCCGGCGCCTCGAACGGAGCAGCTCTTTGACCGCCTTCACACATACACGCACCCCACAGCCGCAACGGGACCACAGGCAGGGAATACACGCAAAAAAAGTCAGGCGCGAGTCAGACTGAGGTCCCCCCTTCTGCCAGAGCCATAGAGGCCCGACATGAAGCTCGTTGTCACCCAACGCGCGCCGCACCTTGGCCCGCCCGGCTCGACCGTCGAGATGACGAAGTCGCAGGCGGCTTATGAGCGCCTGCGCGGGCATCTTGTTCCGCACGTGACGGTGGTTGAGCCGGTGCCAAGCCAGAGCGACACCGCAGACCAGGCCGGTCTTGCCAAGGTGGTCCGGCGCGCGAGGCGCAAGCCTGCCGTCGATAGCCCGCAGGGCGGTGGACGGTGACGCAATTCGGCATGGATCGGGCGACGGGTCTGCGCCAGAGCGGCTGGGACAACGTCATTCAGGCGATCGAGATCCTGCTGACCACGCGCTATTTCGAGCGCGTCTTGCGGGAATATGTCGGAAGCCCGGTGCCAGCTCTGCTGGGCGAACTCGCGAATGTGCAGACCGTCATCCGTTTCCAGTGGTCGGTCGCGGCCGTGATCCTGCTGTTCGAGCCGCGCTTCACCCCGACGCGCATCTCGCCGCTGACGCTCGACCGCACCGGCGCGTCCGACTGGGTCATTGAAGGCGTCTATCGCCCGCGCGCGCATCTTGGCGACATGACCCCGGCCGGCACCGTCTCGCTGCGCCTCGGTCAGGCCGGTGGACAACTGATCGTAACTTCTTCTTAGCCTCACGCCGCGCACCGGCGGCTTCGCCGCCTGCGGCTCCGGCGGGGCGCGGCACGAGCCGCGACGGCCGGTCTGGCCTTGCGGGCTTCGCCCGGAAACAGGGAACATCATGCTTGATCTTTCCACGCTCGAAGGGCTGCCGGCACCGCAGGCGATCTCCGTCACGTCGGAGGCCGACGCTCTCGCCGCCATCAAGGCCGTCTTCGTCGATCTGGCCATGGGCTATGGGCTCGACGTCTCCGGCATCATCGACCTCGAGGGCGAGCCGGGCAACATCCAGTTGCAGGTCGGCGCCTTCCGCGAGGTCCTCTACCGGGCGGCCATCAACGACGCCGTCAAGGCGAACCTTCTGGCTTTCGCTGCCGGCGCCGATCTCGACCATCTCGCCGCTTTCTATGATGTGGTGCGGCTCGTCGGCGAGACCGATGCCCGGCTCCGCGCTCGCACCGTTGTCGCGATCTCAGGCCGTTCGACCGCCGGATCGGAAGACTGGTACAAGAGCGCGGCGTTCCGGGCCAGCGTCCGGGTCAAGGATGTCGCCGTCTATCGCGTCGGCACCGGCCCCGACATTCGCATCGCCGTGCTTGCGACCGACAATTTCGGCGAGCCGGACGCCGCGCTTCTCGCCGCGGTCGACGCCGAGGTGCAGAAGAACAGCGTGCGGGTGATTTCCGACCGCATCACCGTCGTATCCGCCACGAGCGCCACGGTGAACGCCGCCGCCGATATCTGGCTTCTGCCGACGACGCCGATGACCGTCTTCGACAACCTCGAGGCGCTGTTGCGCCAGTCCTTGGCCGACGAGGGCGGGCTCGGCTTCAACCTGACGCGCTCCTGGCTGGTCTCGAAGCTCCAGGTGCCGGGCGTCCAGAAAGTGTCGCTGACCGCGCCGGTGGCCGACACGGCGGTGGATGACGGCGCCGCGGTGAAGCTCGGCACCGTCGCGCTGACTTATAAGGGCCGCGACCGGTGAGCGATCGGCAGAACCTGCTGCCGCAGAACGCGACGGCCTTCGAGCGCGCCCTGTCGGAATCGCTCGACCGGCTGCCGGAGCTGCAGCCCGGCTTCGACGAGTTGCGCGGCTTCAAGACAGCGCCGGTGCAGGAATCGATCCTGCCTTGGCTTGTGGTCGAGTACGGGCTGGGCGGTATCTCACAATATCTGCCGGACCTCGCCTCCGTCATCGAATATGGCTTGCGCTGGCAGCGGGTGAAGGGAACGCCGCAGGGCGTCGTCGAAAGCCTGACATGGGTCGGCTATGCCTTCTCGACCTTCTATGAGGCGCCGTTGCGCCGCACGCGCTGGCATCTTTACGAGCTCGAACTCGACCGCTTTCGCGACAACGAGGACGACCTTGCCACGATCGAGGCCGTCGTTCGCCTGTCGGACCCGGTGCGCTCCGAATTCTACCGCGCCTGGAACGGCTACAATGTGCGCGAGCACGACTGGTCCTACACCAGGTGGGGCGATGGCATCTGGGGCGACAATTCCGGCGTCTTTCTGCATGCCGGCGGCGTCAAATGGTCGTTCGGCCGCACCTTCGACGCAGGCTCCCATGAGCTGACGGAAGCCGAACTGACTGCGCTTGGCGCCTGGATCGAGCCGGTCGAGGGCGGGTCGATCAGTTGGGGGCCGTTCCCCTGGAACACGCCCGGCCTGAAATGGGTATCGGATGCGGCCGCATCGCGCGCCCAAATCATCGCAACCGCGCTCTTGGCGAAGACCTGCTGGATCGGCGTCTATCGCCAGGACGGCTCGCCGATCGGCTTCCGCAAGGCGCGGGTCTACCGGCCGGTGACAGCGCTCTTCGGCGGCTACTACCAGGCTGCGGGCCAAGCGTGGATTGCGGCCGATGTTCCGGGTGCCAACATCTATGTCGAGGCCATGATGGATTTCGGCGAAGGCGAGGGCGAGACCGTCCACTCCTGGAGCATCACCCTCGGCGGCGCGCCCGTTGGCGCACACCCCGCCGGAGTCCGCTGGCTTCCCGGTGCGGCAATCGCGGGCGGCGCCATCGTCGGCGGCTTCGATATCGCCGCGGCGCTTCTCGGCAAAACCTCGCGCGAACGTTTTCGCGCCCTCCTGAAAATAGCCTGACGCGCGCTCCGCGCGACTTCTTCTGGAACAGAGCAAAATGGCTTACGAGCACGAGTCGAACCTGACCGGCGCCTACGACCGCGCACCGCAGTTTCCGCTGTGGGATAGCGTGCTCAACCGCGAAGGCAAGATCGGTCAGGCGGCCGAGATGGTCGAGGCCCAGACCATCCTTCAGCGCAAGATCCGTTCGATCGGCAATCTGGTCGCGCGCGACGGCGACCGCGTAGAAGGGGCCGACATCATCATCGACGTTGAGGCGCAAACTGTCACGCTGATCGCGGGCAAGCTCTATGTGGCGGGCCGCGTTCTCGACGCACCGGCGGCGGTGCTGGCAAACGTGCCGATGACAGGTGCCGTCCACATCGGGGTGCGCCTGCTCAAAACCTATGTGACCGAGCTCGAGGAGCCAGCTCTGCTGGGCCTGATGCCGGGCTCGCTCTCCGAGGGGGAAGCGGGCGCCGCGCGCGTCATCTTTGCGCTCGCCTGGGGCTTTTCCGGCGACGGCGGCGCAGGCGACCTCTATTCGGTCTACCTGCTGAAGGACGGTGTGGCGATCGACCAGACGCCGCCGCCGAACCTGACCGGCATCAATGCGCAGCTCGCGATCTACGATTTCGACGCCAATGGCAACTATATCGTGTCGGGCTGCACCGTCTCCGCGCTGGGCAAGGATGGCACGGATCAGGTCTTTTCGATCGCCGAGGGCGTGGCCAACATCAAGGGCCAGAAGCGGACCCGCTATGCGGCGCTCCGCCACCGTGAGCTGGAAACCTTCGACCTCTTTCGTATCCCGACAGAGGTGCATACCTTCGGCGCCAATCCGACCGTCGTGACCCTCAATCATGGGCCGATCGCCACCATTCGTGAAGTCCTGGTCGAGAAGGAAGTCACCGAGACGGTCGTCCGCGGCGGCACCGTGAATGGCTCGGACGCGCTGGTCAACACGGGCGTCACCGCGATCCTCGAGGTGAAGCAGGGCGGCACGACCTATGCGACGCCTGCCGATTACACGAAGGTTGGCGACCTGGTGTCGTGGGCGGCCGGCGGCGCCGAGCCGGCGACCGGGTCGAGCTACACCGTCAAATACCGCTACCTCGGCATCGTCTCGCCCACCGACATCACCGCGACCACGATCACCGTCGCCGGCGGCGTCAATGGCGGCCAAATCCAGGTCGACTATGACTTCAAGCTGCCGCGCGTCGACGTGCTCGGTATGGATGGTGATGGCAATTCCGTCTACCTGAAGGGCATTTCTAGCCGCACCAACGCGCTGCCGCCACGCATTCCCACCGACGTTCTCAAGCTTGCGCAGGTCGAGAACACTTGGACCGGCACACCCAACGTCACCAACATCGGCACCCCTGTCTCGACGATGGAAGATATCCATCGCATAAAGAACACCCTGCTCGATATTATGTATCTGGTTGCGCAGGAAAGGCTTCAGCGGAACCTGGACAGCCGCGATCCGATCTCGAAGAACGGCGTCTTCGTCGATCCGTTCACCTCCGACCGATATCGCGACGAGGGCGAGCCGCAGACCGCCGCGGTCTTCGGCGGGCTTCTTCGGCTGGCGATCGACCCGACCTTCCATTCGATCAATCTGCCTGGCGTGACGCTGCTCGACTGGGCCGAAGAGGTGGCGGTCGAGCAGGCGCTGGCCACGCGCTGCACCAAGATCAACCCCTATCAGAACTTCACGCCGCTGCCTGCGTCTATGACCATCAACCCGCCGATCGACTACTGGACCCAGAGCGCCGTTGAATGGGCATCCGACAGTGCGGCGGCGCTCTCCTCGCCGGTCGTCATCACCACGTCGAGGTCCACCACCGGCCGAACCACGACCACGACGACGACGACACAGAAGGAAACGATCGAGAGCTCGACGCGCGAAGAGACGCTGGCCTATCTGCGCCAGATCTCCCTTCAATTCACGATCAAAGGCTTCGGCGCGGGCGAGAACCTGACCAAGCTGGAATTCGACGGGATCAATGTCAATCCCGGCGGATTGTCAGCGAACGGAGCGGGCCAGATCGTCGGCAACTTTACCATCCCCGCTAATGTGCCGGCCGGCTCGAAAGGCCTGGTCGCCGAGGGGCAGGGCGGCTCGAAGGCAGCGGCTATCTTCGTGGGGCAGGGGACGATCGACATCGAGACGCTGCGCCGTGTCGTCACCACGACGGTGCAGCAGACATCGGTGACGGCTCCTCGCGAGACCGGAGGCGTCGGCGGCGGAGGCGGCGGCAATGGCGGCAGCCGGTCCGACCCGCTGGCGCAGACCTTCACGCTGACCGAAGGCCGGCACATTGCCGGCGTCAATCTGAAGGTCTGCCTGGTCGGCGACCCGGACAACCCGATCGTGCTCGAGCTGGTCGAGGTCGCCAACGGCATCCCGACAGTCAACGTGGTCGGCCAGGCGTTCTACGACATGAACGAGGCGGTGATCGGCCAATGGACCAAGATCCGCTTCCCGTACCCGATCTGGCTCGCCGGCGGCATCGAATATGCCTTTGTCGTCAAGACCAATGACGGCAAGCATTCTATCAAGACCGCCAAGCTCGGTGACTTCGACGCCGACCTGCAGCAGCCGGTCGCCGCGCAGCCTTACTCGGTCGGCGTGATGCTGTCGTCGTCGAACGCCGTAACCTGGACGCCGCACCAGGACGAGGACATCTGCTTCCAGCTCATCGCCGCCAAGTTCGCGCCGGCGGTCAAGACGGTCAATGTCGGCACCTTCGCGGCCGTGAACATGAGCGACCTCTTGATCCGCGCCGAGGTGGAACTGCCGACCGCGGCGGCCGAGATGCATTTCGAGGTCGAGCTCGACGACAGTTCCGTCACGCTGCTCAATCCGGGCCAGGCCTGGGAGCTGCAGACCTTCTACACCGGCAACGTCCAAGTGCGGGCGGTGCTGACGGGCTCGGCGAAGGTCTCACCCGTGGTGTTCCCGGTGATCTTGGCGATCGAGGGCGAGCTGCAAAGCACGGGAACCTACATCACCCGCGCGTTCGACATGGGCACGCTCATCAACATCCTGGCCTACCTCAAGACCAAGATCCCGACCGGTGCAACGATTGCCCTGCATGTTGACGCGGCCAACGATGTTTGGACGCCGGTTCCGCAGGTCTTGCAGAAACCACTGGAAGACGCCGGCTGGATCGAGCGGAAATACAGTCTCGCCGGCTTCACCGCCAACCCGGTCGGGCGCCTGCGGATCACCTCGACAGGCACACCCGCAGCGCGGCCGATGGCCTACGACTTCCAGGCCTGCTCCGCGCCTTGATTGCCTCACGCCGCGCACCGGCGGTTTCGCCGCCTGCGGCTCCAGCGGGGCGGCGAACGATCGCCGGCCCGCGGTCGGGCTAAGCTTCAAACTGGGACTGCCAAATGTCCGTTGAAAACACGACGCCGAACCGCCGTTACCAGCTTCCGTTCGGCAGCAATAACCTCGAGGACGATGTCTTGCGCCTGGTCGCGGCCTTCTCCGCGATCGATGTCGACATCGCCGGCCTGCTCGTCTCGGTGGCCCAGCGCGCGCTGCTGGTCCACAGCCACGTCATCGCCGACACGACCGGGCTGCAGGCGGCGTTGGACAGCAAGCAGGACGAGAGCGAGAAGGGCAACGCCAACGGCTACGCATCGCTCGGTGCGGATGGCAAGGTGCCGGCCGCCCAACTGCCGTCGGCTCTCTTTGGCTCGCTCAACTATCAGGGCGATTGGAACGCCAACACCAACACCCCGACCATCCCGGCGGCTGCTGCCGGGAACAAGGGTTGGTACTACATGGTGTCTGTCGCCGGCGTTTCGAGCGTGGCCGGCATCACCGACTGGAAAGTCGGCGATTGGGCGGTCTCTGACGGCACCAAGTGGGTCAAGATCGACAACACCGATGCCGTGGCGTCGGTCGCAGGCCTTACCGGCGCGATCACGGCCGCCGCTCTGAAGACGGCATTGGCGATCACTGTTGCGGACATCACGGATGCTTCCGCGAACGGCCGCTCGCTGATTTCGGCGGCAAACTATGCCGCGATGAAGACGCTGCTCGGCATCACGGCAGCCGACATCACCAACGCTTCGGCTAACGGACGCTCATTGATCACTGCCGCTGACTACGCGGCCATGCGCACGCTGCTCGGCCTGGTCATCGGCACCACCGTTGCCGCCATCGCCAGCCCCGCATTCACCGGAACCCCGACCGCACCGACAGCAGCGCTCGGCACCAACACGACGCAGATCGCTACCACGGCGTTTGTGCAGAATGCAGCAGGCAGCCTTCCGTTTAAACAACGCTTCGAGAGCGCGCAGCAGACGATCACGGCGGGCGGTCCTTTGACTCTCGCGCATGGCCTGGCCGCCCAGCCGAAACTTTACTTAATTTACCTTCAGTGCGTGACAGCAGAGAATGGTTATGCCGTAGGTGATGAAATTACGTTCAGCGCTACAAACAGTAACGGTGTCACGATTGTACCCGATGCGACGAACTTGAACATTCGGTACGGATCGAATGCACAACCTTTCTTCGCAAACAATAAAAACACCGGAGCCAACGCAGGTCTCACCAACGCTAACTGGCGAGCGGTATTCAGGGCATGGGCATGACCAAATATTTTGTTGACGGCAACGGAAATTACCTTGGTGGCTTGGATGGCGTGTGGGTGCTCCAGGGGGCGGACGAGGACGGCAACGAGGTGCGTCCAGTCTGGCAAGCTCCTGACCCGCCACCCGGCGCGATCGAGGTGCCGGATGCGCCCGAGAATGTTCGCCAGATCTGGCAAAACGGCGCATGGAGCTCGATTCCTGTAGTTGTGCCGTCCGGCGTGTCGGCTCGGTAATTCAGACTGCAGCTTCTGACGTCTGGGTTGCTGGACGAGGTTGAGGCGTGGATCAGCGCCCAGCCTCTCGCGGTCAAAATCGCCTACAACAACAGCGGCTACTTCGTTCGCGGCGAGCCGATGATGCAGACCGGCTTCTCAGCGCTCGGCTTCAGCCTTCAGCAGATCGACGACTTTTTCACGGCCGCCGCCCAGACCTAATTGCCGCCAAGGCCAGGTTGCCTTCAATACTAAGCTGCAAAAATATGCTTTCGCTTGACGCGCCTTGGACCGAAATTACGTCCACGTAGCCAGCATGGATCAAAGGTTGCCAAGAAGCCAACTCCTCCCTCGAGGAAAGGCTCAATGAGCGTTCCTTCAATATTAGCAGCTTCTCAAGTTGTATTGCTGGGGTGGATTTCCTTCTCATGGCGAGGAAACCGACGGCAATTGCGACGACTAAAAGAGCGGCAGCGATCCAATAAAGCATTGCCGATCCATAGCTAATATTTCGGCATTGTCCAATGCTGACGACTGCTGACAAAGCGCCCTCGACCAACTGACGCTACCCATTTCTGCTTTTCAACCCACAGGAGAGACTGCCATGAGCGACCCCGTCTTCGGGATCACGATCCGCCGTGACGCCAACGAGGCGGCGGTGCCGTCGAATGCGCTGATGAGCGTCGTCGGCATCTGCATGCCCTTCGCCAAGGCCGCCACGGCCACGCAGGCCGCCTTCGACGCGGCGTTTCCCGAAGGCGTCGCGGTGCGCATGAACTCGAACGACACGACGAAGCTGGCGCTCTGCGATCCCGATTCGCTCTTCATCGACGCCGTCGAGGGCATCAACGCACAGCTCGGCCCCTATCAGGTCGCCGCGCAGCTCGTCGTCAACCGCGTCGCCGAAGGCGCAAATATCGGCGCGACGATCGCCAATATCGTCGGCTCGTCGGTCAACGGCACCGGCATCAACGCCTTCGTCAATGCCGGCGCCGATCTCGGCGTCTATCCGCGCCTGATCCTGACGCCCGGCTACACGACCCAGCAGTCCGGCGCGCTCACCGCCCTGGCGCTCACCACGCAAGGGACCAACATGACCGCGGCGCCGGATGTCGCCTTCACCGGCGGCGGCAACGACCCGAACAAGGTCTTGCCGACCGCTCACGCGGTCATGGGCACCGGGCCCGACGCGCAGAAGGTGGCTTCGCTGGTCATCGACAATCCCGGCGCCTATCTTACGGCGCCGCTCAACGTCACCTTCTCCGGCGGTGGCGCCGATGCCGGCAAGGTGCTGCCGACCGCGACCGCGACGGTCGAGGAACTCGCCAACGCTGTCTGCGCGGCGTTGCCAGAGGTGCTGAACAAGATCCTCGCCGTGGCGATCGTTGATGGGCCGAACGGGCTCACCGCCTTCACCCAGTGGCGCGAGACCCTGTCGTCGGACCGCCTGATCCCGGTCACCCCCGGCGTCAAGCGCATTGACAAGGATGGCGATGTCGTCACCCGCCCGGCCGCGCCCCGTATCGCCGGCGTCGCCGTGCGCCGCGACTATGAGAATGACGGCCGGCCATTCCGCTCCTGGGCCAACCAGGCGCTTTACGGCATCGTGGGCCCAGAGCAGAACTATCGCTTCTCGCTCACCGACGGATCGACGGAAGGGCAGGAAATCCTTGCCGCTCAAGGGGGGATCATCGTGCGCGGCGACAGCGGCGATGACTTCGCGATCGCCGATGGCGGGTTCGTCTATATCGGCACCGACAATTTGTCCGACCAGACGATCTGGCAGCAATATCACAAGGTGCGCGGCCGCGATTTCATCGAGCTCACCTGCCTGCGCTCGCTCCGCCAATTCTTGGGGCGTTTCAACCTGACGACCCAGACCATCCAGTCCGTCGTCAACACCGTGCATGACATCCTCGCCAAGGCGGAAGCCAATGGCGACATCCTCGGCTTCAAATGCCGCTTCGATCCGCAGCTGAACAACGCGCAGGATCTGCGCTCCGGTCATATCTATATCGACGCGCAATTCGAGGAAGCGCCGGTGTTCCGTCGCCTGACCATGACCAGCCGGCCTTATGCGCCCGCCCTGCAGACGACGATCGACGAACTGATCGCCAAGCAGAACCTCATTTCCTGATCGTGTCGGCGCTCCCGCGCCGGCCTACCCCTCAACCTGAAACTCCTGCCTGAAAGGGAACGCCAGCCATGGCTGAGAAACTTCTGCTGCTCGAACAGGTCAACCTCTTCGTCGGCGACCAGGACCCGGAAGATTCGAACCACATCAAGCTCCAGTCGCTCGGGCTGCCGACGCTGGAGCAGGTGACCGTCGCCCATCTCGGCGGCGGCGCGCCGGGCGAGGTGGAGTTCGGCATGAACGCCATCAAGGCGCTGCAGCCGACCTTCAAATTCGCAGGCTTCGCCAAGTCGAGCTATCGCGCCATGGGGGTCGGCACCAACCAGCCGCTGAACTTCACAGGTTATGGCGTCCTGAAGAACAAGCAGACCGGCGACGCGTTCCAGGCAAAGACGGTGATCCGAGGCATCGTCAGCCGCATCGCGCCGGACGCCTTCGACCGGTCGTCGGCCTTCGGCCACGATCACCAGATCGGAGAGGTGACCCATTACGAGCTTTCGGTCGACAACGAGGAATGGTTCTACTGGGATTATTTCACGACCCGCCGCCGGCAGTTCGGCGTCGACGAGCTGGCCAAGGCGCGCGTGCTGCTGGGCATTGAATGATGCCGCAAAAGAACGCCATAGAAGACTTCATGACGGGCGCCGACGAAGCGCCCGTCACGCTCGCCGAGACGCCGCCGGAAGCAACCGCTGCCGACGAGGAAGTCTCGCTCGAGCTTTCGGATGCTGATTACCGCTATCTCACGCTGCGGTGCGCCCTCAGGCGCGGCGGCGAACGCATCGCGCGGATCAGGATGCGGCCGGCCATGCTCGAGGATATCGACGACTGGTCGAGCGGTGAGATCAGCAACCGCGAACTGCTGGCGCGGCTCTGCGATCTCCCGACGGTCGTGCTGAAGAAGCTTGCATGGGACGATGCCGAAGCCTTGATGGAGATCTTCGGATACATGGTACCCGACTTCGTCCTCAATACGTCCGCCGACAATGCTTGATCAGAGCCCAGCTTGAATTTTAACCAGCCTCGGAAGCGGTCATTCAGCCGACTCCCGTAATGTGCTATGATTCGACATATGGGGAAGAAGGCAAAGCACGACGTCATCGAAGAGCCGATAGAAGGCTCGCTTGCTGCGGAAGCGGCTTACTATGCCCGCAAATGCGGGATCACGGTACAGGAAGCTGCCAAGATCATCCGCGAAGCCCACGCGCCAAAGCTCTCGATTGTCCGCAAGGACAAATCCAAATAGCTGCTTACGCTAAATTTCAAACTGCCCACTACCGAATACCAATACCGGCGTCGCTCGGTACGGCGAAGTGCGGCCGCTCGTAACCAGAGAGATTCAAGAAATGGCCAGGATGTCGGCCGAGCTGATCGTCAGCCTGCTCGATCGCGTGTCGGGCCCGGCGGCAAAGGCGCGGACCAGTCTGACCGCTCTGCAGCGTGCCGAGCGCGATGTCTACTTGGCGCGCAACAACACGCGCCTGACGCGCCAGCAGCTTGCCGAAGAGCGGCTGCTGGATGCGCAGGCCTTGGAGCGGCAGAACCGTCTCGCCCGCTGGTCGGCTTTCGGCCGCACGGCCGGCATCGCCACGGCCGCCGCAGGTTACGTCGCCATCCGCACCGCGCGCGACTATGCGCAGCTCGAGCGCACGATCGGCCGGATCATCATCAACGCCGACAAGCCTGCGACCGCGATCCGGCCGACGATCGCGACCCTGCAGGAACTCGCCGACAAGTCGAAGCTGCCGTTCGACAATGTCGTGCAGGGGCTGGAGACGCTAATCGCCGCCGGCCGATCGCTCGAGGACGCGCTCGCTTTCCTGCCCACGGTCGCGCGCACCGCGCAGGCCTCGGGCGCCGAGATGTCGGACATCGCGCTCACCGCCGATGCGCTCTCCAATTCGCTTGGCATCACCGCCGACAAGATGCAGGAGGCCTTCGACATCCTCGCCTTCGAGGGCAAGGCTGGCAAATTCGAGTTGAAGGACATGGCCGCCGAGCTGCCGGCCATCGCGCCGGCCTTCGCCGCGCTCGGCTACAAGGGCACCGAAGGCCTGAAGAAGCTGGCGGCGATGCTGGAGATCGTGCGCAACCAGACCGGATCGTCTTCCGAGGCCGCGACCAACTTCTCCAACATCCTGCAAAAGGCCTATAGCAGCCAGGTCGCCACGAATTTCAAGAAGTACGGCATCGACATCCGCCGCGAGCTGGACAAGACGCGCAAGGCCGGCGGCGACGTCATCCAGACCCTCGTCGACCAGACCAACAAGGCGCTCAAGGGCGACCTGTCCAAGCTGCCGCTGATCTTCACCGACATCCAAATGCAGCAAGGTATGCGCGCGCTGCTGACGCAGATGCCGGAGCTGAAGAAGCATCTCGACGCGCTCGGCGCGGCCTCGGGAACGGTTGCGAAGGACTTCGCCCAGATCACTGGCGATTCCGAAGGCAACTGGCAACAGTTGATCAACAACATCCAGAAGACGGCGACCGCGCTTGGCGACCTGTCGGGCAGGGCGCTTAACCCGGCGCTGGAGAAGGTGAACGACCGGCTGTCGGACCTGATGGCCGTCGACAAGGGCTACGAGGCCTTGCGTGGCAGCGGCCGTGATCCGGTGTCCTATGCCGCCGAATTCAAGGGCCGGTACAACAAGCAGCATCCCGAGCTCGGCATGTTCGACCGCTTCACCGGCGCCTCGGCCGAGAAGGCCTTTCGCGATGCGCTGGCGCAGCTCGGCCGTGGCGAGATCAAGAATGTCTTCGACGCGCTGCAGACGAAGATCCTCGAGGATCGCCAGACGCGCGAGCCTAACACCGGCATGCCGGCGTCCAGCACGCCGATCCCGACGCCGCGGCCCAAGACCTGGGCAGAGATGACGCCTTCCGAACGGCAGTACCAGGTCTACTCCGAAGGGCGTCATGCGCCGGCCAACGGCGGCGACAGGGAAGCCGAGCCTCTGGGGCGCGCCTTCGATATCGGAGAAATCGAGCGCAGCCTGCAATCGGGTGGCGCGGACGCCAGTTCCAAGATCGCGGATGGCGGCACTCAGGCCGGCCAGAACGCCGCGCAGACTTTCACCGCGGGCGTCTCCGGCGCCGGGCAATCTTTCGGCCAAAGCGCGGCCGCTGCTTTCATCGCCGGCGTCAGCGGCTTCCTCTCCTCGGCCAAGGCGGACCTGATGCGGCCGGTCGGATCGCTGGGCGGCAGGACGACCGGCCAGCAGGTGCAGTCCGACACACGTGGACAAGCGATCGATTTTGGAGGTCCGCGATGACCCGGGCGCAGCCCGCAAGGCCGACCGGCCGTCGCGCCACGTGGCGCGCCATCCGGAGCCGCAGGCCGCGCAGCGGCCGGTGCGCGGCGGGAGGTAAAAGAAAATGCTGATGAAGATCGGCCTGGTCGAGTGCGATCTCGCCTTCAACATCGATACGCATGGGCGCGAGACGACGCACGACTATGCGGAGAAACCGGTGGTCGGCGCGATGCCGCCGCTGGAGGATGTCGGCGTCGGGTCCGAGACCCTCACCATTTCCGGGCGCCTGATCCCGTCGAAGCTTGGCGGCCTGGGCACGTTGAACATTTTACGCAACGCCCAGGCCGCCGGCACCCCGCAACTGGTGACGCGCGGCGATGGCAGCGTTTTCGGCTTCTATGTCGTGCAGTCGGTCAATGACGAGCACACCTTCCTCGATCGCGACGGCGTCGGCCAGGTCGTCGACATCACCGTCAAGATGCAGAAAGCGGCGGCGCCGGCCGCATCCGACTTCTTCGCCTCGCTGTTCTCGCTGCTCGCCTGAAGGTAGGACCATGACAGAAATTGTCACCGTCAAGTCGGAAGGCATGACGCTGTCCGCTCTTCTGGCGCGGCATTATCGCAAGGTCTTTTCCGGCATGGTGGCGAAGACCTTCGCGCTCAACCAGGACCTCGCCGGATCGGGGCCGTATCTGCCGGTCGGCCGCGTCGTTACGGTGATGACGCCGGCCGAAATGGCGGCCGAAGGCGCGGCAGCCAAGCCCGTGATTGACCTCTTCTCATGAGGAAAGGCCATTTTCGCGTCGTTGTCGGCGGGCAGGACGTCACCTCCCGTTTCCTGCCGCTGCTGATCTCGTTGTCGATCACCAAGAGCGGCACCGAGGCGACGCAATCCGCGACCTTCACGCTTGACGACAAGGATGCGACGGTGCGGTTTCCCAAGACCGGTGCGCCGGTGTCGATCGAACTCGGCTGGCAGGGCGGCGCGATGCGCACCTTCGAGGGCGAGGTCGACACCTGCGACTGGTCGACCGATCGAGGATCCGGCAGCGTGCTCTCCATCACCGCGCGCTCGGCCAGCCTGAAGGGCAAGGTCAAGCAACCGGCCGACCGGCACTGGGAGAAGAAGACGCTCGGGCAGGTCCTCGAGGATGCGGCGCAAGACGCAGGCCTGTCGATTAAGATGCATCCGTCGCTCGCCAGCAGGGAGCTGGAGTATGAGGCGCAGGACAATGAGAGTTTTTTCGCCTTCGCGGACCGGCTCGCGCGGGAACACGGCGCCACATTTGCCATAAAGGGCACACAGGCCGGCTTCGTGCCGCGCAATGCCGGCGTTTCAGCCACCGGACAGCCTCTGCCGACGATCGTCATCACCCGCGGCATGGTAATATCGGCGAGCGGACTGACGCCCGTCACCGACCGGCCGCGCTTCAAGAAGAAGAAGGGCCGCTGGTACGACAGCAAGCGCGCAAAGCAGGTCATCGAAGAGGTCGAGACCGGCGACGATGTCGAGCCGGAAGACGTGCTTCGTTTCATGGAGCCCGACGAGGCATCGGCCAAGACCCGCGCCGATTCCGACCGCGTCGACGGCGCGCGCTCGAAGGGCTCCGGCTCGGTCACCATCGAAGGCGAGCCGACCGCCGAGCCGGAAGGCACCGCCATCATAGACCTGCGCGCCGGGGTCGACGGCGCCTACACCATCGCCTCGATCACCGACACGCTCGACCGCGGCAGCGGCTACACCACGCAGATCTCGCTCGGCAACCCGCAAGGTTTGGCCGGGACGGACAGCCGCTAGCTCCAAACTTAATCGCCAACACCCAGCAGCCTGCCCAGGACCCTGGGCGGAAAGGATATGTCATGGCCGCTTCCCGTGAACAGGAATCGGTCGCCCGCGTGCTCGTGCACGAGGGCGGCTTTAGCAACCATCCGGCGGACCCTGGCGGCGCCACGATGAAGGGCGTCACGCAGCGGGTCTATGATGCCTACAGCCGAAGCAAGGGCCTCGCCACGCGTTCGGTGAAAAGCATCACCAGCCTGGAACTCTTTGAAATCTACGACCGCCAGTATTGGGACGCCGTGAAGGGCGACCAGTTGCCGGCGGGTGTCGACTACGTCGTCTTTGATGGCGCGGTGAACTCCGGCCCGAAGCAGTCGATCCTCTGGCTGCAGCGCGCGCTTGGGTCGCTCTACAGGGGCCGGCCCGATGGCGTCATCGGCCTCGCCACAATCGCGGCCGTGCAGGCCTGCAACAACCACGACGCCCTGATCGACCGCATCTGCGATCAGCGCCTCAATTTCATGCGGCATCTCAGCACCTGGTCGGTGTTCGGGAAGGGCTGGAGCGCCCGCGTCGCTGAAGTCCGCTCCATCGGGCAGGCGTGGGCGACGGGGGAGATGCCGCAACCAGCAAGCTTCTGCGACGGCGGTCAGTCGAAGGCTTTTGTCGAGGACGCCAGGGCCGCGCCGTCGACCGCGCCAGCCGATGCCGCCGCCGGCGCCGGCGTGGGTGGGCTCGGCATCTCCGGCACGCTGCAGGGCCTTCAGGAGCGGCTTTCGCCGCTCTCCTACGCCAGCGAATGGGTCGGCCGCGTGGTCGTCATCCTGGCCATCGTGAGCGCGGCGCTCGCCATCGGCGGCATCGCCTATAGCTGGTACGCCCGCCGCAAGGCCAAGCGCCTCGCCGACGCGCTCGGGGGCGCCTGATGGAAAACCTCGCCTCCGTCCTCGCCGTGATCCTCGATCGCGCCCTGCGCATCGTCGGCGGCGTCAGCCTGGCTGTCATCGCCGGCTTTCTCGTCTGGTGGCTGCTATGAGCTTCATGATCAGCCTCCTTGTCGGTCGCCTTGGCGTCTCACGTCTGGCGGCCGGCGCCATAGCCTGGGCGGCCATTGCGGCGCTCGTCTCGGGCGCAGCTTTCACCGTCTACGGGATCATCAAGCACCGCGGCGCCGAAGAGCTGCGAGCCAAGATCGAGAAGGAAAATCAGGATGCGATTCAGAAGGGCATTGATGCTCGCCTGTCTTTTGACGACTGCATCGACGCTGGCGGCGTGTACGACTTCCGGCGTCAACGGTGTGCCAGCCCTACGCTCGGCCCTCGGTAACAGCCTGGCCGGAGCGCAGGGCAAGACGATCGCCGATCAGAACAAGATCGACAAGACGATGGCGCCTGGCTGCGCCATCGGCCTCTACACGCCGACCGAATGCGATCGGCATACCAAGGCCAGCGCCGAGCGCCGTGCCGAACTGAAATAGCAAGCATCGGATAAAGCCGGATGACGGATTTCAATTCGAACATCGTGTTCCTGATCACCGTCATCGGCGCCGTAGGCGGGCTGTGGTGGCGTATCGAGGCGGCGATCAAAGCATCTCGCGATGAGGTGAAAACGGATGCTCGCGACGCGCATGTCCGCGCCGACACGGCGATGGCCTCGATATCCTTGCTGACAGAGCAGCTTGCCGCGCACAAGCTGCACGTCGCCGAGACCTACATCACCAAGGCCGGCCTTCGCGAATTCCGCGACGAGGTGATGACGGGCGTCCGCGATTTGAAAGGCAGCGTTTCGACCCTGCATGAGCGAATGGATCGCTTCATCGAAGGCGATAAGATGTCGCGCAAGCGCACGCCGGAGATGTAAGGCAACGTTGCGCCTCCCTGGAACAGCCTGTGCGTTCCTGCGGCTAGACTTGACAATCCTTAGTCGCGGCGCAAATCTTTTCACGTTTCCGTGATCCAAAGGGGAACGCCCATGAAGAAGACTTATGAAAAGCCTGTGCTTGTTCGCAAAGGCAAGCTTTCGGCGGTCGTTGCCGGTCCATCGATCATCGTCCTGCCTCCGACCTGACCTGTAAATCCAGAGTGAAATCGATCGCCCGCTGGCTCCGGCCGGCGGGCTTTTTGTTCGTCATTAACGGTCTCTGGCCGGCACAGGAACCGATCGGGCCTGAAACGTATTTATGCAGCTGATGCAGAAGTCAGGAACCGCGTCAGACACTATTCCGGTAAGTTTGCTGCTAGCCGCGATCCGGCTGCAGGTCGCGATCAACCGAAGGCAAGCGAAACCGAAGTGAGGCGCGCCCGCTAGGTCGCCTTGTCAACTAACGGCGTCTTCCTCTTGGGCGAAAGTTAGCTCGTTACGAGCCGCACAGCGCTGCGCTTGACCGTAATCCCGAGATCCTTACCACCGACCGTCACAGTATCCTCATCGACGCGGAGGACTTCGCCGGTTAGCTCGATCTTCTGCCCACTGCTGATGTTCGGCGACGTGTCCACGATCGAATGCGGCTGGTGATAAGAGGGGATCAAGACGCTGACCCTATCCTCTGTCACACGCTTGCGGATCGTTGCGGTGATCGCAACCGTATCCCCGACCTTGATGCTGCCCTTTGCCATGCCTTGAGTCTGACGCCAGGAGAGACTTAGTCAAGCGGCTGCTAATGGAACGTTCGAGCTGCCACCTAGTTGGATGAATCAGGCGGCGTCGGTTCGTCCGCTGCAATGAGGCATTGGAGAGCTAAGAGCCGCTATGCGCCGAATGGTTTTGGCCATTGCTGCGCTTCTGTATTCGACCGCGTTGGTGTGGTCAGAGCCGTGGCAGCATTTCGGAGTCAAGGAATTCGGCTTCATATTTGATGTTCCACCTGGGTTTTCGCTGTCGCAGCGTTCAGATCAGGGCGCTGCTTTCGAAGGCGAGAGAGGCGCATTCTTGGCCGTGTGGGGCGCTCGGCTGGGCAAGGCCAGTTTTGAAGCCGAGATCGAGCATCGCATGATGCAGGACGAAAAAGACGGTTGGAGATTGACCTATAGACGCCTTACGCCGGAATGGGCCAGCTATTCAGGCATCAAAGGTGGCCAGATCAGGTATGTCCGGGCCATCAAAGTATGCGCCGACCGTGCCGCGCTGTTTACGATCAACTATAGCCGTGATGAAAAGGTGCTCTACGATCCGATTGTAATTCGAATGGTGCGATCGTTACGGGTGGAGGCATGCTAGCGCGGCCAGTTCCTGCCGCGCTTGCCCGGCTAAGGCATTGTCGGGCCGAGACTTCCCGCTTGCCCGATGGCTGCGGCGGGTTTTGGCCTCAATGCTCCCGAGGGATGTAAAGGGCCTCTCCTGATGGCACCTTTGCGCTGAATTGAAGAGTGAACAAAAGCCGGTTTTGATCATCTGTCACGTTCATGATCCAAGGAGTCATATGCTCCCAGATCGACTCTTTGCTGTCGTTTATTATCTCGCCTGCAGCTCGCACCGCTTCTCGTCGTGCGGCATCTAGATCCGGCAGATCGACGCCTTCGTTGTCGGGATTGAATGTGCCGTTGTCGACGTGGAAATAGTAGATGGGCATGTTGCTCCGGCCTTGTTGAACAGCAGAACAACTCCCGGCTAACTGCTTTGTTTCGCTCGACAAAAGGAGATTGAAACGCAGCCGCGGTCTGGCCCCGGCCCGGTGGATCTCACTGACGGGCTTTTCTTTAAGCGGGTGCAAAAATTGTTAATGCCGCACGGCCAAAAGCGGCTCACAATGTGAGCCTGCCCCGCGCCGCACGCGCTGGGTAAGGGCCCGGCCTGCCTTGCCTAGTCCCCTCTAGACGTCCGCCAGGCCGGGCATCGTCTTGCCAGAAAAACTTGAACCGAACGTCGCGGAATATACTCAATGGACATCGGCAGCCCAGAGACGGCGACCGAGCTCCCGTCCGCATCAGACCGGAGGCGGCCTATGCCCAACGATTGTGAATACCCACGCGCGCGCCAAGCCGAAGCCGACGAGAAACTCCTGGCTGCGTCCAGAGAGACGATCCAGCGCTCACGGCAACTGCTCATCGAGACAAAGCCGCAGACCCCTCCGCACCGGATGCACCATCCCCACAATGTCGTTTCGCTGATCGAGGTTTGTGACGAGTGGCACGTTATCGTTGACGAGGAAGGCAAAGAGCTGGTCACGCGTTCATTCGAGCAAGAGAGCCATGCTTGGGCCTATGCCGAGGGCCAGCGCTTGCGGCTTGGCGTCGATGAGGTGATACGCCTCTAGGCTGCGCCCTTCCTTTGCGAACCAGCGGAACGCAATAACCGAAAGCCCGCCAGGCGCAGTCACATCTCCCGGTTGGTGAGCGGCGTCTTGCACTTCGGCGGCACACGGCGCGTGACCAGCCTGAGAGTGTCGGCATCGACTGTGACAGGCACACCAAGATTGACCGTGCATTGATCGGCCCGGCGCTAATATATGCTGCATTTCGCTGCTTGAGATTGCCGGGCAAACAAAAAGCCCCGGACAAATCTGCCGGGGCTTCTGGGAGGTCCGCCGAAAACTAGAACTTGTAGTTCAGACCGACGCGAACGGTGTGGAAGGGGACTTTGACGACGGCATCTGGCCCTGGCCCTGGGAGATCGAACGTCGCTTTACCCAGGTCTGTGTACAGATACTCGGACTTGAGCGACCAATTGTTGGTGATGGCGTATTCGGCGCCCGCACCAACGGTCCAGCCGACCCTGGTCTTGGAAGAGTCGATTCCTGGGAAAGAGAGCTTTTCGTGACCGTAGGCCAAGCCGCCAGTGCCATAGACCAGGAAGCGATCGACGGGCGTATAGCCGATGCGAGCACGCAGCGTGCCGAACCAGTCAATCTTTGTTTCGAGAGAGGGGCCGCCGATCGATAGCTCGCCCTTAACGTCGGCACCCTGGAAGTCGGCTTCAACGCCGTAGACGAATTGGCCAACCTGCCAGTTGTAACCGGCCTGAACGCCTCCCAGGAAGCCGCTCGCACTGAGGTCGAAACCACCAGGGCCCCCGTCAGAAGGATCAACGCTAAACGTGCCGAAACCGCCGCCGGCGTTGACGCCGATATATGCGCCGGTCCAGTCATAGGAAGCAGCAACCGGCGCCTCCTGCAATACGTCAGCCGCATAGGCGGTGCCGGTAGCAAGGACGAGAGCGGTAGCAAGAAGAATCTGTTTCACGGGAATAACCCCCTTTGTTGCCATGCTTGGGTGGATGAACGTCCCGCAAGAACGTCTCCACCTCAGTGCGCATAGCGTTCTCGCGGAACGCCGTCCGTTGTCAACTCCGACAAGTTCGACGGAGTGGATATTGTTCGGGAGATGCACGCAAGCCACACCTTCGCCTTAGCTAAAATGTTGCTGTGGCAGCCAGGAATAATCTCCAAGGCGGTGAGTTGCCACGATGAGCGGTTCATGTCCGCTCCGGGCCGCTCGCCCTTGGTAGACCCCCGTCTCCTCCGCTTCCTCAAGAGCCTTTTAAGCAGCGAGATTGCGGCGGCCAAGCGGCGGATTCGGCGTGATTTCGTTCGGATCCGATGATATCAAGTCCGGCGCCGTGAGGGATGTTTGTGCCCAAAGCGGCATTACACTGCCTGGATAGACAATGGCGAACTTCGGCAGGTGAGTAGGGGGCAATTTATGTCTGATGAAAATGCGAAATGGGTCCGCGGCTTGGGCTCGGCTCCTCGTTTTTCAGGAGTCGCAGCATGGTAATTGTTACCGCAAGCGACAATAACTTTGTGCCCGGGCTGTTCTTATTCATCTTTTCTGCTTGGATACATAATCGCGAGGCGAAATTCGTCGTCATTGACGCAGGAATAGAACCGGCGGCCGTGATAGAACTTCGCCGCTTTTGTGGACGAAATGGAATTGATTGTCGGATCGTCCAGGCAGACGCCAGGCGGATTTCCGATCTGCCGACAAGAGGCAAGCCGCTGACGACTGCTTCATATGCCCGAATACTGATTCCCGAAATACTGCCTGATTGCGATAAGGCCATCTACATGGATGCGGATACGCTGGTGGTATCCGATCTGGGGGGCCTCTGGTCGGCGGACTTGGGCGACAATTTGGTCGCCGGCGTGATTGATGGCTTCGTCGAGCAGGAGGAACTCGACGACATCGATATGTCCCGGAATGAATATATAAATTCGGGTGTTCTGATTATGAATCTTGCCGCCTGGCGCCAGGAAGGTATTGCAGACAGGATTTTTGCCTGGGTTCGCGAGGCCGCCAAGTCGCGATACCTCGACCAGACAGCCTTGAATGCGGTCGTGCGCGGACGAGTTCTTTTCCTGGGCAGGGAATGGAACTTCTTTTCAGAGCGGTTCGTGGAAATCGAACGGCGGCTTCCCAAGGTGATCCACTATGCGGGATCGGCCAAGCCTTGGCGCTACAGGCGTGTGCCTTTTGCGGATGTTTTCAATTTCTACAGAACCATGTCGGGATTTGATATTCCGGAAGGGACACTGCTTTTGAAATCCGCCCGTAGGCGCAAGATGATCCTTGGCCTTATGGGCCTGCGCAGAAAATACTGGAGCTTCGCCCTGACAACTCACTACTACCGCCGCCGGTTTACCAAGCCACATCTACGAGGCTTGGCCAAGATGTTCTCGACGGCTCCACAAGCTTGGGCTTCATCGTAAGTCCCTGTAGCCGTGATGGCTGGGGTTACAGGTTCACGTTCCTGAAACCAAAGCCGCGTCCCTGCGTTGCGAGGTAGGTGCGCCATGCCATCCACATCGATCCGGAAAACAGAATACGATCCGGCAAGCAGGATTCTCTCCGTCTGGTTCGTGGCGAGCGGCAAGCGCTACGATTTTGAGGGGGTGCCTCCGGAAACCTATGCGGCGTTCCGGTCGGCGTTTGTCAAAGGCCGCTATTTCAACGACCACATTCGCAATCATTTCCGCTATCGCCGCATTCCGGACTAGCTGTCCAGTTCAAGCGGCTCGTGTCCGTCCTGCTCGTGCCACAAGACTTGGCGGAGGTCGCGCCGATCGACCATCTGCCTGCAGGTCTCGCACCGGTACATATCGGGTGTAGCAGGTGCGCCCGGCTGGTCGTGCGCTGTAAATGTGAAGCGCGGCCCGAGCTCGGATAGCTTCGTCATTTGGAAAGCTTCTCCACGGTCTTGACTATCGCCGCTGATATCGCCTCGGCCTCGGCGAACAACTCCGGCCCGTAATGGCCGTTCACCTCATCCTCGCTCATCAGCACGCCGGGCGGGCAATGCTCCTCGATGGTCGCCCGGATCATTTGGAGCGCGGCGCGACAGTCCGGATCGTTCTTCCGGCTTTTGCTCATTTCGAGAAGTCCCTCGCCACTGGCTCGGCCAGACTGAACTCAAAACGGTGTTCTCTTCCTCGTTGACCACCCGGAACCAGTGCTGCTGCAACGCTCTCGGTGAGATTGGCGCGCCAGCAACGCGCTCGGCCGCCTTTATTGGCTCGTCGACGTCCACCGTTTGAGCTGCCACGACCTCTTCGCCGTAAAGCTCTTCAACCTGGTAGCGAGGCATCGTTCCCCCGACCGAGGGCCTTCGCCTCGCGCTCCAACGTTGCGCGGTCGTTGCCGTGCTCTCTGATCAGCTCGCGCACCTGCTGCGGCGTCAGCCCAAGCTTTTTCGCGAAATACCCCACCTCATAGTCGTCGTTAGCCGAAACTCGGTCGCGGTCGCGGAAATCGCGCTTGCTCTTATCGTCTGCCATGTTTGTTCCTCCTGCATGGCAGAAACCCCGGCATCGCCCGGATGTTCCAGCGCTTGTTGCTCCGATCTACGCCGCTGCTCCGCGAGAGTTGCGCGCCGTGTCTCTAGTTACCCACCGCCCTGTTGGGTAGGCAGTTTGGCGTTCCCAGAGGAGTCTTTTTGAACGCCAGGAGAGGGGCGGCTATCCGCCGGGGCATTGCCTTGCCCGACGTTCTGTTCCGGCGTGCGCTTAACATCCAACATCTGGCGAGATCCGTTTGTAAAAGGGGCGAACAGGAAGAACGCCAGAAGGCACAACGACAGAACCAAAGCCAGCGCGGCTCCCCAGCCAACAATCCGCGACGTGCCTTTGCGCTCCTGCTTGCGAGACATGTCATTGGCCATTGCATTTCCTTGTTTTCGTTTGAAATCTTTCTCTTCTCCAAAGTCCGAACTTGTGATGCGTCGTGTTGTTCCAGTAGACGCCTCAGCAAAATGGGGGGTGTCGCGGCTTAACGTATTAAACAACGCTAATGGAACCGAAAGACAGCTGAGATATTGAGTCGCCGTTCGGGGATGTATGCATGCGCAATGGCGGCCTCAAGCTCAGCTTCATTAAGCCCGATGGAGCCGGAGCGGTTTGACAATTCGCCGGCGGGCGCCGAGTGGAGCCACGAAATCAAATTCGACGGCTACCGGACACAGGTGATCCCTAAGCACCCACACGGGTGTTTGTTCCAGCCACCCCGGCAGAATGGTTTCTCAAGTGCGATCGCGGGCGGCCCGGATCATTGCTCGCGCGATCGCGAGCTCTGCTTCGACCCGAGCGTTTTCCTTCTGCGTCATGTTGTCGGCTGCGATCAAGCGGCGCAGTGCCCGCTTGGCCTCCTCGCGCGTCCAGCCGGACTCGACCATGCAATCGACAAGCGCTTGGAAGCCGGGCTCCATGGCCTGCTGGCAATCGAGGTCGCGATCCGGATAAGCGCCCAGCCGCCGCGGCTTGCTGATCAAAGGTAGGCCTCCCCTTCGCGTCGATGCTCGTAGCAGAACCAGCGCGAGGCCTGTTTCGGCCGCGCGAAGCCCCCGCCAGCATCCTTGCCGCAGCCTGCGTGTTGGCAGGAGTGCCCGAGCGTCTCTCGCTGGCGCTGCGTAACCGTCTCTCCGGGGCGGATCGGTTCGTCGTTCATAGCGGATTTATAGGCCCTACAAGGCCCGAATGGTCGTTGGGCTGCTTGTTGATCGCCGCCGAATTCACCTCGCGCCCAACGCGGTTGAATTGCAGCTGCCCGTTGATGTCGTGCGAAAGTATCCCCTTCAAGTCCTCAGCCGGCGTCTCCGCATTCAGCCAGGCATCGTAGTAGGCGGGGTCGAGGATCACCGGCTGGCGATCGTGAAGCTGGCGCATCGGCTCGCCCGCGGGCTCGGTGATGATGGTGCAGCTCGTCACGTCCAGCGTCTTGTTATAGGCCCACAAACCGGCGAAGGAGAAAGGCGCGTGACCGGGCAGGAAAATGTGCCACGGATCCTTGCCGCGATCGGCCGGGCTGATGGTCCATTCATAGAAACCATCGGCCGGGATCAGGCAGCGCTTGGACTTGAAAGCGTCGCGGAATGCCGGCGTCGTGTCGACGCTTTCGATGCGAGCGTTGAACATCGCGCCCTTGGGCATCTCCTTCGCCCAGAAGGGCACCAGCCACCAGCGGCCGGCGCGAACCTTATGGTTCCCGTCCTCCGTCGCAGTGATGAAGGGCACCTCGTCGGTCGGGGCAATGTTGTAGCGCGGGGCATCGTTGCGTCCGATATCGGCCGGCGCCGTAAGCCGGTAAAGCCGATGGATTTCCGACCACGGCAGGTACCTTGTGTAGCGACCGCACATTGTCCACTGCCGTGCTAATTCAACGATTCTCGGGCCGCACGGGCGTGTATGCGCAGGTCGCTTTCAATGCATGCCTGAATCTTCTTCGACAGATCAATTGCCTGCTCTTCGTCCTCGAACAGGCTTCGGAGCAGGTCGGTCATAATCCAGCCGGCAGCATGAAGAGCGCCGTCGGGTGTGAGCTTATTCAAGGTCTTGCACGCCTGTTTGACTGCGTTCCGGATCTTCGTTTGATCGCGCGCGAGATTGGCTTTCAGCTCATCCTTGCGGCTCTCGTCGATATGCAGCACTTCGATCATAAGAATTTCTCCCCTTCGCTGCGGTGCTCGTAACAAAACCAGTGCGAGGCCTGCTTTGGACGCGCGAAGCCCCAGCCCGCGTCCTTGCCGCACCCGATATGTTCGCAGAAATGGCCCAGAACGGCGGTGCGTTCGCGCTGCGGCATGGCTTCGGACGGGCGGGTCGGTTCGTCGCTCATGCCGAAAAGATTCCATAAACCGGCTTGACGGGCAAGAAATTTGTTCTCATTTCGTTCTCATGGCGCACGAGAAGGTCGATACGCTGGGTAAGGCGACCCGGCACAATATGCTGTTGAAGGTGGAGTGCGCGTGTGGGAACGTGCGCTACTGCCGATCGGCTGACCTGATGATGGTTTACGGCGGCGGCGCCGACCCCTTCAAGCTGAAGTTCGACTGCAGCCGGTGCAAGCCCGACATAAAGTTGACGCTCCTCGAGCTGCACCCCGATCATCTCCCAAAAAAGCTAGTCATTCACAAGCCGATGAAGGTCGACGGCAAGATCGTTTGGCACACCGAGCGGTTCCGGCCATGAAGGAGCGCTTCAAAGTCGAGTCTACCGAGAACGGCTACCGGGTGCTCGACCCGGCCGGAAAGGTGCTCGCGATCATGGAGCGAAGGCCACAGGCTTTCGAATTCGTCCGCGATCGCGGCGGCCGCGTCCACCTGCAATGGGCAAGGACAGTGATCGGCAAAGAAACTGTGCCGCGCGATTTTTCAGCAACGCATGGCGGCTTTGGCGCAGGCCGCATCATGACCATGATCAGCGGGGACCAGCGCGGCCGTTGGGCGTGGTTCGTGAACGGAAGGGATCCCGATACCGGCCGTACCGGAAGTTCTTCCGGACGCGAAGACACCAAGGACCAAGCCGTTGCCGAGCTCGAAGCCTCCTACACCGAATTCATCGCCTATGCCGAAAGATATGGGGGTTCAAAACGACATGCTTGAGATAGCGACCATTTTGGAGAAGTTGCTCGCCGACAACCCCGGCCCGGTCTCGATCGCCGTCGGCATCGCCGCGCTGCGCGCGTTGGGCGCCGACGGCCCGGACGATGACCTGCAGTCTACCGTGGGCACGTTCGCCGCCGAACGGGGCAGGGCGATCAGGTTCGATCGCTGGGCCACCAAGGCAGGCAGACAGTCCATACATTCCCGATAGGGCGGAAAAACCTCAATCCAAGCGGCCGAAAAAGTTAGACAGTTCAGCCGCTAACGCATTGATATCCTACGAACGGTTAGACAGGCGATGCAGGGCTAAGTACTTGAAAATTAACGGATAGAGGAGGAGTCAGAGTCCGTGGGTCTACCGTTAACCTATTCCCCAGCAGGCGCGTCTGCTATCGCGCGAAGCGGGCGGCTCATGTGCCGCGAGCGCTGCCTTGTAGCCGCCGTCGGAAAATAGTCAAGCCCGCAACTGAGATCAACCGTAGCCTTTTTTGAGCCGTTGTCCGATGCATGTCGCCCAAAATCGCTCCGCGCTTTGGGCGACATGCGTTGGCCGTTCAGCCGGGCAGGTGGAAGGCTTCAGCTTTCGCCTTTGCTGTACTGCGAATGCTCGAAATAGAGCACCACGCCAAGGCCGATCAGCAGCGGAATGATCAGATAGAACAGGCGGAACACCAGAAGTGCTGCAAGCACGCCGACCGGATCCATGTCGGAAAGGCCGGTGAGGAAGACGACCTCGAACACGCCGAGCGCGCCCGGCGCATGCGACAGGAGCCCGACCGAGAACGACACCATAAATACGCCGAGCACGACGAAATAGCCGGGATTGCCGGCATCGGGGAGGGCAAAGTAGATGATCGCGGCGGCTCCCAGCAGTTCCACCGGCCCGATCAGCAACTGTCGCGCCACGATCGGCAGCGCCGGGTAGTGGAGCTGAAAGCTGCCTATTTTCAAAGGCCTCAGCCCAAGCCAGCTGCCGAAGGCATAGGCCCCGACGAGGATAAGCATGGCGAGCCCCGCGGCGAAAGCAGCGCCATGATGCGGCGCGCCGGTGAAGCGATCGATGATCTGCGGCTCGAACAGCAGAACGAGGCCGCCGAGAAAAACGCTGGACAGGATGAAGGTGAACCAGCAGATCGCCACCAGCACGCCGACCTCCTGGCCGGTCAATCCTCGCGTGGCATAGGCGCGATAGCGGATCACCGCGCCGGAAAATACCGAGCCGCCGATATTGTGCGACACCGCGTAAGTCGTGAAGGAGCAGAGCGTGACGAACAGCCACGATACTTTTTTGCCGATATGAAGCAGCGCTATGTGGTCGTAGCCGGCGAGCGAGGCATAGGCGACAACAGAGCTCAGCGCCGCGAGCACCCAATCGCGCGGCGGGATGGCGGCGATGCCGGCCCACACATCGTCGAGCGAAATGCCGCGCAGTTCGTGGATGAGCAGCCACAGCGAGAACGCCACGGCCGCGATGCCTATGACCGGCCAGAAATAGCGCCTCCAATTCATGGCGTCGTCATCATACGCTGCAGCTCACTGATTTGATGTTGCCCAACCCTTTCGAACCCGCATTTGAGACATGCCTGATTGAAGCCGGCTATTCAACCGGCAAGACATTGCCCCAACGTGACCTCGGCAAATGTGAGGTTGCGAAATTCGGCCTCGCGCTCTTGGTGATTGCGAACGGCGCTGCTACTCTGGTGCCAACTTGAAACAAACCGAGGTGCCTGCTGCGTCCGTTCCCGGTTCGCGCGGTGCCGGAAGGAACTGAAGTGGAAGACCACGATACCGGCGCGGGCGCGTCGGCAGTGGGCATGTCCGGGGCATCGCCGGCGCAGTCGGCGGGCCCGCACCCGGCGCGATTCAGCCGCCACGCGGGTGCGCACCAGAGACATGCCGACCCCAGACATGCCGGCCAGAGACAAACCGGCCAGGCCGACCAGCATGGCGATCAGCCGAAAGGCAAGACGCGCAAGCGCCGCAAGCGCAAGCGCGGCCGCAAGGTGTTCGCGCGCGACGTGAACGGTGCCGTGCCGAATGCCGCGCCTGCCGCCACCACGGCGGCAAGCCAGCCTCAGAGCGTGCCTTCGCCGGTCGAGCCAAGGCCGGCGGCCCCGCAGCGTCCGCCGCAGCAGGAATTGCCTGTCTTCGCGGCGCTCGATCTCGGCACCAACAATTGCCGGTTGCTGGTCGCGGTGCCTGGCCGTCACGGCCAGTTCCGCGTCATCGATGCTTTCTCGCGCATCGTCAGGCTGGGCGAGGGGTTGACGGCCAGCGGCCGGCTCGGCCAGGCGGCGATGGATCGCGCGGTCGAGGCGTTGAAGATCTGCGGCGAGAAGCTACGCAACCGCAAGATCAGGAAAGCCAGGCTGATCGCCACCGAGGCCTGCCGCTCGGCCGCCAACGGTGTCGAGTTTCTGGATCGCGTCGAGCGCGAGGCCGGGCTGAAGCTCGAGATCATCGACCGCCAGACCGAGGCCCGCCTTGCCGTTTCCGGCTGCGGCTCGCTGGTCGAGCGCGACACGCAAGGCGTGGTGCTGTTCGATATTGGCGGCGGCTCGTCGGAAATCGCGCTGATCGATCTGACCGGACGGCGTTCGCCACGGCTCGCCAACCACATCGTATCGTGGACCTCGCTGCCCGTCGGCGTCGTTTCGCTCGCCGAGCGCTTCGGCGGCCGCACCGTCACGCGCGAGACCTTTGCCGCCATGGTCGACGATGTGGCCACGCGGCTGAAGGCCTTTGACGGCCGCGACCGGCTCGCGCATGTGCTGGCCAGCCCCAACTTCCATCTGCTCGGCACTTCCGGGACGGTGACGACGCTCGCCGGCGTGCATCTCGATCTCGAGCGCTACGACCGCCGCCGCGTCGATGGCCTCTGGATGGACCGCGACAGCGTCGATCGCATGATCGAGCGGCTGATCGGCTGGGACTTCCAGCAGCGCTGCGCCAACCCCTGCATCGGCGCCGATCGCGCCGATCTCGTGCTTGCCGGCTGTGCCATACTGGAAGCGATCCGCGGTGTCTGGCCGTCCGAGCGGCTGCGCGTCGCCGACCGCGGCCTGCGGGAGGGGATTTTGAGCGAACTGATGGCCGATGACGGCGTCTGGCGTAACGATGGGCGCGGCCGCTAGAGCATGATCCCAAAAAGTGGCTACGTTGTTTTGATGAGCGGTCGACCCCCACTCCGTCGAGCTTTGCTCGACACCTCTCCCCCGATCGACGGGGGAGAGGAAAGGCGCGAGGCGATTCCAGCCGGCTCCCTTCCTCTCCCTCCGGAGGGGGGAGAGGTGGCGCCGCGAAGCGGCGACGGAGTGGGGGAAGCCCTCCGTGAAACGCGAAGTCGCCGCAAGACCGGCACGACGAAGCGAGCGAGAAGAAGTGGACCAGAAGTCCTGATCCTGAATTTCAGGGCCGGGGCAGCGAAAAGCGGCGATCGGCTTTCGCACAGGATCATGCTCGGGCAAGAAATCAGGCAATGACGAAGAAACCCGAAAAGCCGGGCTCAACCAGCCTGCGCGTCCTCAAGACCAGGATCAAGAAGAAGAGCGGCTTGAAGGAATCGTCGCGCCGCTGGCTCGAGCGTCACATGAACGATCCCTATGTGCAGCGCTCCAAGGCCGACGGCTATCGCTCCCGCGCCGCCTACAAGCTGATCGAGATCGACGACAAGCATCATCTGCTGAAGCCCGGCATGAAGGTCATCGACCTGGGCGCCGCGCCCGGCGGCTGGTGCCAGGTGGCGGCCGCGCGGACGAAATCGAGCGCCGAGAATCCGCACGTCGTCGGCATCGACTATCTCGAAATGGATGCGGTTCCGGGCGCCGTCATCCTGCAGATGGATTTCCTCGATCCGAACGCGCCGCAAAAACTTGCCGAGGCGCTCGGCGGCCAGCCGGACGTGGTGCTATCCGATATGGCGGCGCCCACGACCGGTCACCGCCGAACCGATTATCTGCGCACCATGCATCTGTGCGAAGTCGCGGCCGATTTCGCGCTGCACGTCCTGAAGCCGGGCGGGCACTTCCTGGCCAAGACATTCCAGGGCGGCGCCGAGAACGAGCTCTTGTCGCTGCTGAAGCAGAATTTCCGCTCCGTCCATCATGTGAAGCCGCCGGCTTCGCGCGATGAATCGGTGGAGCTCTATCTGCTGGCGAAGGAGTTTAAGGGGTGAGAAGCGGTCCGCGCTAGCGGACGAAAAGCCAATTGCTTGGCTTTTCGAGCTTCGAACGCCCTGAGCCTGCGAAGGGCCGGGCGGCCGCCGACCATTACTTCCCCGCGGTCCCCGCAGTCTCCAGCGTCCTCGGCGTCGTCAGCCGGCCATGCCCCGAGACGGCACTGCCGGCCTCCGGCGCAAGCCGCATGAAGGAGATCGAGGCTGCCGCGGAGACGGCTGCCACGATGAAGAAGGCGATATGGAAGTCCCGCAGGGTCAGCGGCCCGCCATGGATCGAGGTCGACACTTCGAGGATGCCGCCGGCCAGCGCCACCCCCATCGCGATCGACAATTGCTGGAAAACCGCGGTGATCGGCGTGGCCTTGCTGGTGTCGGCGGGCGTGATCTCGGCATAGGAGAGCGCATTGACGCCGGTGAAGAACATCGAGCGGATGAAGCCGCCGACCAAAAGGATCGCCAGCATCAGCGCGTAAGGCGTCTGCGGCGTGAACAGGCCGTAGATGGCGATCGAGGCCGCCGCTACCAGCGAGCCCCAGATCAGCACGCGCCGGAAGCCGGCGAGCCGGAACAGCAGCGCGGTGACGAACTTCATGCCGATGGCGCCGATCGCCGAGACGAAGGTGATCATGCCCGACTGGAACGGCGTCAACCCGAAGCCGATCTGGAACATCAGCGGCAAAAGGAACGGCACCGCGCCGATGCCGATGCGAAACAGCGAGCCGCCAAGCACCGAGGACCGGAAGACCTGGTTGCGGAACAGCTCCAGCGCCAGCAGCGGGTTCCTGGTGCGCCGTGCATGGAGGAGATACAGCACGCCAGAGATCACCCCAACCGCCACCGTGATGAAGCCGGCCATCGGCGGCAGCGCCGGCAGGCTGACGACGGAAAGGCCGAAGACGACGCCGGACGCCGCGAGACCGCTGAGCACAAATCCCGGGAAATCGAGCGGCGGTGTCTCCGCAGGCTCGGTTTCGGGCAAGAACCGCGTGGCGAGCCAGATGCCCAGCAAGCCGATCGGCACATTGATCAGAAAAATCCAGTGCCAGGTGAAATAGGTGGTGATGAAGCCGCCGATCGGCGGGCCGACCAGCGGTCCGACCAGTGCCGGCACGGTCAGCCAGGACATTGCCGCGACCAGTTCGTGCTTCGGCGTGGCGCGCACCAGCACCAGGCGGCCGACCGGTGTCATCATCGCGCCGCCGATACCTTGCAGGAAGCGCGACACCACGAAAGCCGGCAGCGAATTGGAAAACGCGCACGCGACCGAGCCGGCGATGAAGACACCGATCGCGGCGCGGAACACGGTCTTGGCCCCGAACCGGTCCGCCATCCAGCCGCTGATCGGAATGAAGATCGCCAGCGACACCAGATAGGCCGTCAGCGCCAGCTTGAGCGCGATCGGGCTGGTGTGGATATCGACAGCGATCGCCGGCAGCGACGTGGCGATCACGGTCGAATCCATGTTCTCCATGAAAAGAGCGACCGCCAGGATGAGCGGGATGATGCGGTTCAAGGAAAACGCCCTGATCTGTATTCGCGATTCTAGGCCCGGCATGGGGGCGAACCGGTGCGACCGGGCGGTTATCACGCCTCGGCCCGGATGTCGCATTAAATTGCAGTCACTTTTGTGCGACCGCAAACAGTGGTGGCGCAGGTCACGACCCAAGATGCTTGATAAATACGGCCACCATCGCTACTGTAGTGAAAATAACTACAGATAGGTGCAACCGTGGATGAAGCCGTATCGGCTGCCGATGCCAATCGTAGATTCTCTCATATCCTTCGTGAGGTACGTGAGGGCCAGAGCTACGTCGTGACCAGCCATGGACGTCCAGTGGCTCGGATCGTGCCTGTCGATAGGCACGAAGGCGTGCCTGCCCGCTCGCGCGCGGCTTTGTTGTCACGACTTGAACGGCAGCCGGTCGTGCAAGCGGGACATTGGACCCGTGACGAGCTTTATGAGGACGACCGGTGAAGGTCGCACTTGACACCAACATCCTCGTCTACGCGGAAGGGGTCAACAGCGTTGAAAAACGCGATACCACTCTCAACTTTTTGCGCAGCGTTCCCCAAGAGACTGCCATCGTTCCGATTCAGGTCCTGGGTGAACTGTACAATGTGCTTGTCCGCAAGGCCGGGCGATCGCCGGAAAAAGCTCGGGACGCACTGCTGAGTTGGCGAGACGCATTTCCGATCACCGGGACGACACCCGAAGTGATGATGATGGCAGCCGATCTGGCCGCCGATCATCATTTTGGTATCTGGGATGCGGTCATTCTTTCCGCCGCTTCGCAAGCGGGTTGCCGGCTCCTTCTGTCAGAAGACCTACAAGACGGCTTTACTTGGGGCGGCGTAACTGTCGTCAATCCTTTTGCGTCGCCGCGTCATGCTTTGCTTGATGCCCTTCTTGGCGCCGAATAGGAACCGGCGCGTCGAGTAACGACCCGCTTTCCTTCCGTCCCGGGACGTGTTACCAGCCAGCGCCAATCCTGAAAGGGAAGATGAGAGTCGGCGCTGGCCAATCGGCACAGCGCCTTTTCCGCATTCAAAAGGACTGGCCATGGCAAAAATCATCGAAACGTCCACCGGCGCCCTGGCGCTGACCTTCGACGACGTGCTCTTGCAGCCCGGCCATTCCGAGGTCATGCCGGGCGAGACCGATATCCGCACCCGCATTGCCGGCGACATCGATCTCAACGTGCCGATCCTATCGGCGGCCATGGACACCGTCACCGAGGCGCGGCTGGCGATCGCGATGGCGCAGGCCGGCGGCATCGGCGTCATTCATCGCAACCTGACCCCGGCCGAACAGGCCGAGCAGGTCCGGCAGGTCAAGAAATTCGAATCCGGCATGGTGGTGAACCCGGTCACCATCGGTCCGGACGCCACGCTCGCCGACGCGCTGGCGCTGATGCGCACCAACGGCATTTCCGGCATTCCGGTGGTGGAGAATGGCGGCACCGGCGGCCATACCGTCGGCCGGCTGGTCGGCATCCTCACCAACCGCGACGTGCGCTTCGCTTCCGATCCGTCGCAGAAGGTCTACGAGCTGATGACCCGTGAGAACCTGATCACGGTCAAGGAGAATGTCGACCAGGACGAGGCCAAGCGCCTTCTCCACAAGCATCGCATCGAGAAGCTGGTGGTGGTCGACCGGAAGGGCAATTGCGTCGGCCTGATCACCGTCAAGGACATCGAGAAGTCGCAGCTCAATCCGCACGCCACCAAGGACGCGCAGGGGCGGCTGCGTGCCGCGGCCGCCACAAGCGTCGGCGATGACGGCTTCGAGCGCGCCGAGCGCCTGATCGATGCCGGCGTAGACTTGTTGGTCATCGACACCGCGCATGGCCATTCCCAGCGCGTGCTGGAGGCCGTGGCGCGGGCGAAGAAGCTCTCCAATTCGGTGCGCATCCTGGCCGGCAACGTCGCCACCGCCGACGGCACGCAGGCATTGATCGATGCCGGCGCCGACGCCGTTAAGGTCGGCATCGGCCCGGGCTCGATCTGCACGACCCGAATCGTCGCCGGCGTCGGCGTGCCGCAGCTTTCAGCGATCATGTCGGCGGTCGAGACGGCCAGCAAGGCTGGCGTCAGCGTCATCGCCGATGGCGGCATCAAATATTCGGGCGATCTCGCCAAGGCGCTCGCGGCGGGCGCAAGCGCGGCCATGATCGGCTCGCTGCTTGCGGGCACCGACGAGAGCCCGGGCGAAGTCTATCTGCACCAGGGCCGCTCCTTCAAGGCTTATCGCGGCATGGGCTCGGTCGGCGCCATGGCACGCGGCTCGGCGGATCGCTATTTCCAGGCCGAGGTTCGCGACACCCTCAAACTGGTTCCGGAGGGCATTGAAGGGCAGGTTCCCTATAAAGGACCTGTGGCTGGCGTGCTGCACCAGCTTGCAGGCGGCCTGAAAGCGGCTATGGGTTATGTGGGTGGACGTGACCTTGCAGACTTCCGCGAGCGCGCCACCTTTGTGCGCATATCCAACGCCGGACTTCGTGAAAGCCACGCCCATGACGTCACGATCACCCGCGAAAGCCCCAATTACCCGGGCGGACTTTGATCGGCAGGCCGATCAGTCCGACCGCCAGCGGGGACTGTGGCGTGATTTGAGTGCGGCGGTGCTGCGGCTGTCGCGTCACGCGGCGGCGCTCTCTATCGCCTCGATTGCGCTGTTCCTCGTCATGACGGCGCTGGAGTTTGTCTATTTCCAGCGCTTGAGCGGCGGCTTGATCTCACTCGACATGCGCGTCGCCGGATTCACGCCCGATGAAGGCATGGCCTGGCTCACCGCGCTCGGCCGGCGCGGCGGCGAGATCATCATCGTCTGGCACTACCTGACCTTCGACCTTCTGTTCCCGGCGCTGCTGTCGCTGACGCTGGTGAGCCTTATCCTTGTTTTCGGGCGGCGGCTCAGCACGTTCCGCGCCATGCCGGCGCAGCTCCAGGCGTTGTTCTCGCTGGTGCTGGTGCTTCCCTACGCGGTCGCGGACTATGCCCAGAATTTCGCGTTGGCGCGGCTGCTTTCCGATTTCCAGCTGGCCAACCCCGATTCGCTGGCCTTCGCCTCGTCGCTGACCGTCACCAAATTCGCGCTGCTGGCGATCCCGGTCTTCGTCATCGCCATCTTCGCGCTGACGGGGCAGCGGCGGCGCTAAAGCAATCCGAGGAAAAGTGTAAAGCGGTTTTCCGTCCGGAATTGCGTTAAACAGAGAGAAAGGACAGGCGACGGATGCGCCAGACCGCCATCTTCTGGCCGATGCTGGCGCATGTGCTCCTCGTCTATATCGTCTATCTGGTGATGCTGCAGCGGCGCTATCTCGCCGTGAAGTCGGGCGAGGCCAGGATCAGCCAGTACAAGCTCCGCTCGACCGAGCCCGCCTCGAGCGTCACCGTCGCCAACAATCTGATCAACCAGTTCGAGCTGCCGGTTCTCTTCCACGTTCTGTGCCTGGCGCTGTTCGTCACCAACGGCGTGAACTATCTGACGCTGGCACTGATGTGGCTCTTCATAGTCACACGCTATGTCCACGCCTGGGTGCACCTCGACAGAAACTATATGCTGCACCGCAGCCGCGCCTTCTTCCTTGGCGCGGGCATACTTCTCATCGCCTGGATCTGGTTCGCGCTGCACCTGCTGGGGCTGGTTTGACGCTACAGGTCGAACACCGCGATCCTGCGCTTGTCGAACTTGATGCCGATCTCGCCGCGCACCAGCCTTAGCGCCTGCTCGCCGAAAACCGTGCGCCGCCAGCCCTGCAGTGCCGGCACGTCGGCTTCGTCGGCTTCGGCCGCTATGCGGTCGATATCGTCGCTGGAGGCGAGCACCTTGGTGGCGACGCCTTCCTTCTCGGCGACGATCCTGAGCAGCACCTTGAGCAGTTCCGCCGCCGCGCTCGAGCCCTCCGGGGGCTGCACGCTTTTCGGCAGTTTCGGCATCGCGTCCTTCGGCAGGGCAAGGGCGGCGTTGACCGCGCCGAGCAGCGCCGTTGCCGTGGCGGAACGTTCCCAGCCTTTCGGCGTGGTGCGCAGCTTGCCGAGCGCTGCCGCGTCGCGCGGCGCCTGCTGCGCAATCTCGTAGATGGCATCGTCCTTGAGCACGCGGCCGCGCGGCACGTCGCGCTCGCGTGCCTCGCGCTCGCGCCAGGCGGCCACCGCCTGCACGATCGCCAGCTCCTGCGGCTTGCGCAACCGCATCTTCAGCCGCTTCCAGGCGTCCTCCGGATGCGGATCGTAGGTCTCGCGCGAGGTGAGGATATCCATCTCCTCATTCAGCCAATGTGCGCGATCCTCGCGCTTCAGCTCGGCGCTGAGATGCTGGTAGACCTTGATCAGGTGGGTGACGTCGGCAAGCGCGTATTCGAGCTGCTTGTCGGAGAGCGGCCGGTGCCGCCAGTCGGTGAAGCGCGAGGACTTGTCCAGCCTTGCCCCGGTGACCTTCTGCACGAGCTGGTCGTAGGAAACGCTGTCGCCGAAGCCGCAGACCATCGCCGCCACCTGCGTGTCGAACACCGGATGCGGCACCAGATCGCCGAGATGGACGATGATTTCGATGTCCTGGCGCGCCGCGTGGAAGACCTTCAGCACCGCTTCATTGGCCATGAGCCGGAAAAACGGCTTCAGGTCGATGCCGGGCGCCAACGGATCGATAAGCGCCTCGATCCCAGGCGCGGCGATCTGGATCAGGCAGAGGATGGGCCAGAAGGTCGTTTCGCGGATGAATTCGGTATCGACGGTAACGAATTCCGACTTTTCGAACGCCGCGACAACGCTCTCGAGTTCTTCTTGTGTGGTGATGACGCGCATCAAATCGCTTTTGGCACAGTATGAGGCCTCTTTCAATTTCAGCCGCGCGCGCTTTCGTCAAGCCGCCGCGGCGTAAGCGGCGGCGGATCGCCGGATTCTCCGGTGTGTAATCGCGTCCTCGTGTTGCGGGCCAACCCGCGATGCCACTCAGACGGCCGCAGTCCGCTCCGCTAAGCGGCGTTGCTTAGCAAGCCGTTCATGCCTCATAGGCCCGCGCCGGGACCCTCTCTCCAGCCGAGCCGGATCCTGTGCCGTCCGGTACGACATTCGGCGACGGCCGCCGGCCGAGCGCGCCCGCTGCCGCCAGGCTGAGCACGATGAACGGTATGCCGATGCCATAGGCCGAGCGGATGCCCCAGTGGTCCGATACGAAGCCGAGCAGCGGCGGCCCAAGCAGGAAGGCGACGAAGGATATCTGCGACAGCGCCGCCACGTTGATCGCCGCGGGACGGTCGGTTCGCTGCGCCGCCGCCGAGATCGCCAGCGGGAAGATAGCGCTGCTGCCGATCCCGAGAAGCGCAAAGCCGAGCATCGAGATGACGGGCAGGGGCGAGAAGAAGACGATGAAGACGCCGGCCATCATTGTCGCCAACAGCACGCGCGCCACGCCGCTCGGCGAGTGGCGGTCAACGAAGCTGTCGGCGAAGAAGCGCGTCGTCGCCTGCGAGAAGGCGAACAACGCGACCGTGATCCCGGCAACGAACGGGCCCGAGTCGAACACGGTGCGCATATAGATCGCCGACCAGTCCATGCTGGCGCCTTCCATCAGCATGGCCGACAGCGTCACCCCGACGAGGATCAGGATCGGCAGCGTCGGCCGGGCGAACATCGGCGCTTTGTCGCCGGACGCGGCGAAGCGGGCAGGAGCCGGTTCGAAGCCGCTGAGGAACAGCGCCACCGCAACCGACACCATCGGCACCACCACCGCCAGATGCAGTTGCGGCGACAGGCCGAGATGCGCCAGCGCACCGCCGAACAGCCCGGCACCGAAGAAGCCGATGCTCCAGAACGAATGCGCCCGGTTCATGATGCGGCGTTTGAGCAGGAACTCGGTCCTGTCGGCCTCGACATTCAAGATGATCTCGATGCTGCCGATCATCAATCCGACCGGCAGCAGCATCAGAAACAGCGGCGCCGGGCCTGGCGCGTGCACGGCGAGGGCATAGGCAAGGCCAAGCAGCGGCACCAGCCACAGCAGCGCACGGCGAAAGCCGACGCGTTCAAGGAGCGGCGTCGCCAGCGTCAGCGCGACCAGGGTGCCGATCGGCGTGCCGATCAGCGCGAGCCCGAGCGTGCCGTCCTCGATTCCCATGGCACGCTTGATGTCGGGCAGTCGCGGGAAGATGTTGCCCATGGCAAAGGAATAGATCGCAAAACCGGCATAGACGCGGTGCTGCGGGGCGAGTTTCAGGCCAAGGGTCATCGCGGACAATCCAACAGGGAGATTTTGGGCGGGCCGCTCTCGGCCCCGCCAGCGGGTCCTTTCTTGCACAAACAGGCAAAACATGCAATAACATGCATAAATAAATAGGATCATGCATGCTCACCGAAGAACGCCACCAACTTATTCGCGACCAACTTGCGGCGGACGGAAAGGTGCTGGCCGGCGAACTCGCCAGCCGTTTCGGCGTCTCGGAAGACACGGTGCGCCGCGATCTGAGGGAATTGGCCAAGGCCGGGCTGTTGCGCCGCGTCTATGGCGGTGCGGTGGCTTCGGCGCCCTTTGCCGCGGCGAGCGTCAGCCAGCGCAGCGCTCATGCGGTCGAGGAGAAGGCACGCCTTGCGAAGACGGCGGTTGGGTTGCTTGTGGCGGGGCAGTCGCTGTTCATCGACGGGGGGACGACCAATGAGGCGATCGCCAGGGCGATCCCACGCGACATGGAACTGACCATTGCCACCAATTCGCTGGGCGTCGCCTCGGCGCTGGTCGATCGTCCTTTGGTCGAACTGATCGTGCTCGGTGGCCGCTATGTGCCCGATCTCGGCACCTGCGTCGGCGCCGATACGCTCGCCGCCGTGGCGCAGCTCGGCGCCGACCTGTTCTTTCTGGGCTCCTGCGGGCTCGATGTCGCGCGTGGCGTCACCGCCTTCGATTCGGCCGAAGCCGAGGTCAAACGCGCCATGGCGAAAAACAGTGCCGGCATAGTCATTGCCGTCACCAACGATAAGCTTGCGACTGCTGCGCCGTATCGTGTCGCCGGCGCCGATGCGATCCGCCATCTGGTGGTAGAAAAGACCGCGCCTCCCGCTACGCTCGCCGATTTCCAGAGCCTGGGTGCGCAAATCCACTTTGCCTGACGGCCGAAGCGCGTCCGTGCGACCGGTTGCCTTGACAAAGCCGGCCTCTCATGCGCTTTTCGCGC
Source organism: Mesorhizobium sp. WSM4935 (assembly GCF_029625735.1). NCBI lineage: Bacteria > Pseudomonadati > Pseudomonadota > Alphaproteobacteria > Hyphomicrobiales > Phyllobacteriaceae > Mesorhizobium > Mesorhizobium sp. WSM4935. Next base: position 55,635 of record NZ_JARTVR010000010.1, read on the forward strand.
CAATTTTCGAGCCGGGCAGACGCCCGCAATTTCCGGACTTTTACCCATGACCACGCATCGTTACCGCAGCCACACCTGTGCCCAGTTGAGAAAGAGCGACGTCGGCAATTCCGTCCGCCTGTCGGGTTGGGTGCATCGCGTGCGCGACCATGGCGGGCTGCTCTTCATCGACCTGCGCGACCATTATGGCTTGACCCAGATCGTCGCCGATCCGGATTCGCCGGCCTTCAAGGTCGCCGAGACCGTGCGCGGCGAATGGGTGATCCGCGTCGACGGCGAGGTCAAGGCGCGGCTGCCGGAAACAGTCAATCCGAACCTGCCGACCGGCGAGATCGAGATTTTCGCACGCGAGATCGAGGTGCTCTCGGCGGCCAAGGAACTGCCGCTCCCCGTTTTCGGCGAACCGGAATACCCCGAAGACATCCGCCTGAAATACCGCTTCCTCGACCTGCGCCGCGAGACGCTGCACAAGAACATCGTGGCGCGGACAAAAATCATCGCCGAGATGCGCAAGCGCATGGGCGAGGTGGGCTTCACCGAATTCTCGACGCCGATCCTGACGGCGTCGTCGCCAGAAGGCGCGCGCGACTTCCTGGTGCCGTCGCGCATCCATCCCGGCACCTTCTACGCGCTGCCGCAGGCGCCGCAGCAGTACAAGCAGCTGATCATGGTCTCCGGCTTCGATCGCTATTTCCAGATCGCACCCTGCTTCCGCGACGAAGATCCGCGCGCCGACCGGCTGCCCGGCGAATTCTACCAGCTCGACCTCGAGATGAGCTTCGTCGAGCAGGACGACGTTCTCTCCACCATGGAGCCGGTGCTGCGCGGCGTCTTCGAGACCTTTGCCGCCGGCAAGCCGGTGACGCAGAAATTCCGCCGAATTCCCTATGACGAGGCGATGCGCACCTACGGCACCGACAAGCCGGATCTGCGCAACCCGATCGAGATGCAGGCGGTCTCGGATCATTTCCGCGATTCCGGCTTCAAGGTGTTCGCCAACATCCTGGCCAACGACGCGAAGGCCGAGGTGTGGGCGATTCCCGCCAAGACCGGCGGCAGCCGCGCTTTCTGCGACCGCATGAATTCCTGGGCGCAAGGCGAGGGACAGCCCGGGCTGGGCTACATCTTCTGGCGCAAGGAAGGTGAAAAACTCGAAGGGGCCGGCCCGATCGCCAAGAACATCGGCGAGGAGCGCACCGAAGCGATCCGCCAGCAGCTCGGCCTTGCCGATGGCGATGCCGCGTTCTTCGTCGCCGGGGACCCGAAGAAGTTCGTCAACTTCGCGGGCGCCGCGCGCACGCGCGCCGGCGAGGAACTGAACCTCGTCGACCGCGAGCGCTTCGAGCTCTGCTGGATCGTCGACTTCCCGTTCTATGAATGGGACGAAGAGACGAAGGCTATCGATTTCGCGCACAATCCTTTCTCGATGCCGCAAGGAGGCATCGAAGCCCTGACGACTAAGGATCCGCTCGAAATCAAGGCGTTTCAGTATGACATGGTCTGCAACGGCTTCGAGATCGCGTCGGGCGGCATTCGCAATCACTTGCCGGAGACAATGGTCAAGGCTTTCGAGATTCGTGGCCTAGATCGCGCGACGGTGGAGGAGCGCTTCGGCGGTCTCTATCGCGCCTTCCAGTATGGCGCGCCGCCGCATGGCGGCATGGCGGCGGGCGTCGATCGCATCGTCATGCTGCTCGTGGGGGCGAAGAACCTGCGCGAGATCACCATGTTCCCGATGAACCAGCAGGCCTATGACCTCTTGATGAACGCGCCCTCCGAAGCGACCCCGCAGCAGCTGCGCGAGCTGTCGCTGCGCGTCGCGGTGGCCAAGAAGGAAGGTTAGGACTCACAGTCAAGCCTTTCTTTCTTCTCGACGAATCAGGCCAGACAAAAAAGCCCGGCATCGGTGCCGGGCTTTTCGTTTGGGGCTGACGCGTCCGATCAGTCCTGGTTCGCCTTGACCTTGACGCCCAGCGTCTTCGGCAGGTCGAGCGGGTTGGACATGGCGCCGGCCATGATCAGCGCGAATGGCACCGACGACGGCGGCTCGGCCGAGATTTCCAGGCTCTTTGGGTCGTCGAGGAAGGTGTTGACGGCAGCCGACACCTCGGCCGTCAGCTCGGGATTGTTGAGCTGCGCCATGCCGAACGGCACGATCGCCTTGGCCTGGTTGGCGACGTCCTTGCCCGACATGCCCTGCTGCTTGCCGACATAGTCGAGCACTTTGCCGGTCAGCGAATCGTCCTTGTAGCGGATCGAAGCTCCGTTGAAGGAGAGCTGCTGCATCAGGCCGAGCATGGCCATGCCCTGCGCCGATTTGTCGGCGCCTTCCGGCTGCGAGGCGAGTTGCTTCTGCATGGCCTGCATCGACTTGATGAAGTCGAGCGTGTAGCCGCCGAGATTGAAAGTCACGCCGAGCGTGCCGGCATTCTCGACCGAGATGTCATATTTCGACAGTTCCATCTTGCCGTCGCTCGGCTGCCAGGTTCCGGCCATCGCGATGTTGCCGGAGATGTTCTGGTAGCCCAGCGCCTCGATCGCTTCCTTCGACTTGGGGTCGTCGATCAGCGACAGGTCAGCGGTGAATTTCTGGGTATTGGCGGTGAAATCCATCGCCTTGCCGTCGGCCGGCGGCGTGATCTGGACGGCAAGCCCGTCCATCGCGAACGCCGTCTTGTCGCCGACCTTGACCGTCATGTTGGAGAGCTCTGCCGATTTGTACATCATCAGCGAGCCGAGCGGGTCGGTGCTGCCTTCGGCCGGGACCTTCATGTCGTGGATGACCACCGGGCTGAGGTTGAGCGTCACGCCGTCCTTGCTGTGTTCGAAAGGCGAGGTCGAGACGGTGGCGATCTCATAGCCGCCATTGGCTTCGGTGACCCCTTCCAGCTTCACGTCGCCGATCGGCAGTGCTTCCTTCTCAGCCGCCGGCTTGATGGAAACACCTTGCAGCACGGCGTTCGAATCGTCGCCGGAGACGCCGGTCCAGGAAATGTCGACGCCTTGGACGGCGAGGGCTGCCTTGATGCGCTCGGCCACCGCCGGATCGGCGGCGAAGGCCGCATTGAGCGGCAGCGTCAGCAGAAAGGTCGAAAAGGCCAATTTCTTGAGCGTTGAGCGTTGGCTTGTCATGGCGAGTTCCCTGTCCTGATTTGGCTATGATGAAATTTGTTTTGAAACCTGCTTCATCCCATTCCGTGACGAACGGGACGGGAAAAAGGCATTTCCCGGCACATTTGTCGAAAATGGCGATGAAAGGCAAACGCGGCCGGCAGCCATTGCCCGATGCGGTGAATTTGTCATGAAGACCGCGGTATCCTCCGCCAGCGCGTTGCATGCCAGATAGCGGCCGCATGTAACGGATTGATGTTGGTCGGCGTGATGGTGCCGCCGCAGCCTGTTGCAGATCGGCGGCAAATTGCAGCCGCCGCGACGCGGCTTCCGTGAAATCCTTCACATCACGGTCGCGCTTACGGACCGCGACGAATGCGCCGATGTTCACGCGACGCTTGCCGCGAATCACCCGCTCGGCTAGTCCAAATTCATGGGAAAGAGGCATTTGCCGCCCGATGACAATGGCGGCGGCGACAAAATCGAACCGGTCGATCTGAAGGAAGCGCTCGAGCGGCGCTATCTCTCTTACGCGCTGTCGACCATCATGCACCGGGCACTGCCGGATGTACGCGACGGGCTGAAACCGGTCCATCGCCGCATCATGCATGCCATGCGGCTGCTCAGGCTCAACCCCGATCAGGGTTTTGCCAAATGCGCCCGCATCGTCGGCGACGTGATGGGTAAGTTCCATCCGCATGGCGACCAGTCGATCTACGACGCCCTGGTGCGCCTCGCGCAGGAATTCTCGATGCGTTACCCGCTGGTCGACGGGCAGGGCAATTTCGGCAATATAGACGGCGATAACGCCGCCGCCATGCGCTACACCGAGGCGCGCATGACCGAGGTGGCGACCGAGCTGCTTGCCGGCATCACCGAGGACGCGGTCGACTTCCGGCCGACCTACAACGAAGAGGACGAGGAGCCGTCCGTTCTCCCCGGCGCCTTCCCCAACCTGCTTGCCAACGGCTCCTCCGGCATTGCCGTCGGCATGGCGACCTCGATCCCGCCGCACAACGCGGCCGAGCTTTGCGATGCCGCGCTCCATCTGATCGAGCACCCGGAAGCGCCGGTGGCGAAGCTGATGGATTTCGTCCAGGGACCGGATTTCCCGACCGGCGGCGTCATCGTCGACAGCCGCGCCTCGATCCTCGAAGCCTATGAGACGGGCCGCGGCGGTTTCCGCGTGCGCTCGAAATGGGGCCAGGAGGACCAGGGCAGGGGCACCTGGAGCATCGTCGTCACCGAGATCCCCTACGGCGTGCAGAAGGCCAGGCTGATCGAGAAGATCGCCGAGCTGTTGATGGCGCGCAAGCTGCCGCTGCTCGAGGACATCCGCGACGAGAGCGCGGAAGACATCCGCATCGTGCTGGTGCCGAAGAGCCGCACCGTCGATCCCGGTATCCTGATGGAATCGCTGTTCAAGCTCACCGAGCTCGAAAGCCGGTTTCCGCTCAACATGAACGTGCTGTCGCGGGGCAAGGTGCCCAACGTCCTGTCGCTCAAGGGCGTGCTGAAGGAGTGGCTCGATCACCGCCGCGAGGTTCTGGTCCGCCGCTCGAAATATCGGCTGGGCGAGATCGAGAAGCGGCTGGAAATCCTCGCCGGCTACCTGATCGCCTATCTGAACATCGACGAGGTCATCAGGATCATCCGCGAGGAGGATGAGCCCAAGCAGGTGATGATGGCCCGCTGGTCGCTCACCGACAACCAGGCCGAAGCCATCCTCAACATGCGCCTGCGCGCGTTGCGCAAGCTTGAGGAGATCGAGATCCGCAAGGAGTTCGACGGCCTCACCGCGGAGAAGAAGCAGATCGAGGCGCTGCTGGCGTCGGACGCCAAGCAGTGGGCGACGATCAAATGGGAGGTCACCCAGCTTCGCGACAAGTTCGGCCCCGAGACAGAGCTCGGCAGACGCCGCACCCAGTTCGCCGATGCGCCCGAGCATGACCTGACCGACATCGCGCATGCGATGATCGAGCGCGAGCCGGTCACCGTGGTGGTGTCGGAAAAAGGCTGGCTGCGCGCCATGAAAGGCCACCTGACCGATCATTCGCAGCTCGCCTTCAAGGAAGGCGACAGCCTGAAGCTTGCCTTCCATGCCCAGACCACGGACAAGATCCTGGTCTTCACCACCGGCGGCAAGTTCTACACCATCGGCGCCGACCGGCTGCCGGGTGGACGCGGCCATGGCGAGCCGATCCGCATCATCGTCGACATGGAAAACGACCAGGACATCGTCACCGCCTTTGTCCATGATCCGAAGCGTAAGCTGCTGCTCGTCTCCTACGACGCCAATGGTTTCGTGGTTTCGGAGGAAGAGGTCGTCGCCAACACCCGCAAGGGCAAGCAGGTGATGAACGTCAAGGCGCCCGACGAGGCCAAGCGCTGCATCCCGGTGTCGGGCGATCATCTCGCCATCGTTGGCGAGAACCGCAAGATGCTGATCTTCCCGCTCGCCGAAATCCCGGAAATGGCGCGCGGCAAGGGTGTGCGCCTGCAGAAATACAAGGACGGCGGCGTACTGGACCTGAAGACCTTCACCCTGGAGACCGGCCTTTCCTGGCAGGATTCGGCCGACCGCACCTTCACCAAGTCACGCGAGGAAATGGCCGAGTGGATCGGGGCGCGGGCCGCCGCCGGCCGCATGGTGCCGAAAGGTTTCCCGAGGACGGGGAAATTTGGGTAGCAAGGCTCCCCTTCTCCCCTTGTGGGAGAAGGGGCCGAGCGAAACTCGGCCAGATGAGGGGTGTTGGAAGGATCGCTGCCTTTCAGACGCAAGCGCTTCAAATCCTTGAATGTTTTGGCGCCGCGTTCCTTCCAGCACCTCTCATCCGTCTCGGCGCTGCGCGCCGATCCACCTTCTCCCACAAGGGAGAAGGCAAGGCGCAACATTTGGACTATCGTCACGAATGCTGCACTATGGTGGTGCATAAGCATCCAATGAACCATTGGGCAGCGGAGAAACGCCGGGTTGAAGCGGACTGAAATCCAGAAGCCGGGACAGCGGCTGTTCGGCCTGTCGACGCCGCTGAGGGCTGCCGTCATCCCGCCGCTGTCGGCGGCGCGCTGGCTCCTGGTGCTGATCGTCGCCGCCGGCGTCTATTTCTTCCACGGTTTCCTGTTTCCCGTGCTGGCGGCCCTCGTCATCGCCTTCGCCAGCTGGCCGCTCTATCGAAGGCTGCTCGCAGCCGTCGGCGGCAATCGCACCGTCGGCGCGACTTTGGCGATCCTTTTCATCCTCACCTTCCTGGTGGTGCCGATCGCGCTTGCCGGCACCTATGCCATCAATGAGCTGCGCGAGTGGGTCACCTGGGCGATCGAGACCAATCGGCACGGCGCGGTGACGCCGCAATGGATCGCCACAATGCCGGTGATCGGCGAGTGGTTGAACGAGCAGTGGACGGCCTATCTCGGCCATCCCGGCGGCATCGGCGAGTTGATTCAGCTGATCAGCGGCTCCAACATCGGCACCATCTATCGCGGCGCCTTGGCCGCCGGCGGCAGCGCCTTCGGCCTGCTCCTGACGCTTCTGTTCATGATGATCGCGCTGTTCTTCGCCTATCGCGACGGCGAGTCTTTCGCGGCCCAGGTCGATCGCCTCGGCGAACGCATCCTGCCGACCCGCTGGGAGCGGATCTCGCGCGTCGTGCCGGCCACCATTTCCTCGACCGTGACGGGCATGACCATCATCGCGATCGGCGAGGGCCTGGTGCTGGGCGTCGCCTATTGGCTCGCGGGCGTGCCGTCGCCGGTCACGCTCGGCGCGCTCACCGGCATCATGGCGTTGATCCCTGGCGGCGCGCCGCTCTCCTTCACCCTGGTGTCGATCTACCTCGCCGCCAGCGGCAAGCTGATCGCCGGCGCGGCGCTCTTCATCTGGGGCGCGGTCGAGCTCTTCATCGTCGACAAGACGCTGCGGCCCAAGCTCGTCGGCGGTCCGATCAAACTGCCTTTCCTACCGACCTTTTTCGGCCTGATCGGCGGCGTAAAGACGATGGGTTTCCTCGGCCTGTTTATCGGCCCCGTCTTGATGGCGCTGCTCGTCGCCATCTGGCGCGAATGGCTGCGCGAGGTGGAATTGATGGACGAGATTCCTCCGGTCGCCGACGAAGCCGGCGCGCCGCCCCGGATCGAGGCGACCCCCGAACCGAGGAAAATTCAGACAGGGTGATGCACTGCCAGGTCGGTCCGGCGCTTGCGGCCCTCATGCAATTGCCAGAGCGAATGCGCCACCAGAGTCACGATCAGGATCGTGCCGCCGATCAGGCTGTTGCGTGAGGGCACCTCGGCGAAAATCAGCCAGACCCAGACCGGAGCAAACACCGTCTCCAGCAGGTAGAACATAGCCACCTCCGGCCCGGAAACGTATTTCGGTCCGTTGGCCAGGCAGAAGAATGAGATCGGCATGATCACGGCGCCGTTGAGGAGGATCCACCATGGCGCCTCGACATAAAAGCCGGTCTTGGAAACCATGAAGAGTGCCACAGCGAACGGCAGGATCACGCCCACGAGGGAGGTGAAGCCCATCTCCCTGCCGCTGGCTCGTGAGACAGTGATGGCGCACGCGACGCAGAGCGCGGAGCACAATGCCATCATGTCGCCGAACAGGTTTCCGGTGCCGATCGAATCCCCGACGATTATGGCGACACCGACGATCATCAGCGCCAGCGCCGCGAGCGTCACCGGTCGCGGCCTTTCCTTCAGAAAAAGCCAGGACAGCAGCGCCGAGAACATCGTTGTGAAGGCTAGGATGAAGACGAGATCGGCGGTTGAGGTGTGATAGACGGCGGTAATGAACGCGATCGAGCCGAGCCCATAGAGCGCGGCGACCACCAGGCCCAAGAAGCCCGGGATGAGCTTCGGCGCCCTGTCGTTCAACGAGCGCCAGACCGCCCAGATGACAAGCGCGGCAATGAACATGCTTCCGGTGCGCAGCAGAAGGATTGTCCAGGCCTCGCCATGAGCAAGTCGGATCAGCGGAATATCGACCGTGAGCGTCACCCCGCCAAGGGCGGTAAACAGCAGGCCTTTCTGGTGGTCGGTATGGGCGGACACGCGGTTATCTCGCAACAATTTGAGGGGGGCGCACAGCAGCTGTGCCGCAGTGCTTCCGGCCTGGCGGCCGAAAGACCAGCGTCCTCCTCCTTGAAACAGTTTAAGGATGAAGCGTAAGGCGGGTCAGCGGCTGACCGCTTCGTGGTCGTAGCGTTCCCACCCTTTCGGGCCGAGATGCTCCTGCGGCATGAAGCGCATCTTATAATTCATCTTGCGCGAGCCGTTGACCCAGTAGCCGAGATAGACGTGGGGCAGGCCCATCGCCTTGGCGCGGGCGATGTGATCGAGGATCATGAAAGTGCCGAGCGAGCGGTCCTCGAAGTCCGGACTGAAGTAGGAATAGACCATCGACAGGCCATCGGCCATCTTGTCGGTGAGCGCGACAGCTATCAGCTCGCCATGGCCCTTGCCGGTGATGAACGTGTCGGGGCCGCGACGCCGGTATTCGATGATCTTGGTGTCGACATGCGTGTCCTCCACCATCATCGCATAGTCGAGCACGGTCATGTCCGACATGCCGCCGCGACGGTGGCGGGCATCGAGATAGGCGCGGAAGAGCGAGTATTGCTCGGTCGAGGGCTGCGCGTCATGCATGGCCCCGACGAGGTCGGCATTGCGCTGGATGACGCGACGCATGTTGCGGCTGGGGGCGAATTCCTGCGCCAGGATGCGCACCGAGACACAGGCGCGGCACGATTCGCAGGCCGGGCGATAAGCGATGTTCTGCGAGCGCCGGAAGCCGCCTTGCGTGAGCAGGTCGTTCATCTCCGGCGCCTTGTCTCCGACAAGGTGCGTGAACACCTTGCGCTCGAACTGCCCCTCCAGATAGGGGCATGGCGACGGCGCGGTCAGGAAGAACTGCGGCGACTGGGTCGGATGCTGCGTCATCTAATCTTGGAAACGCTCCTGCGAATCGCTCTACCTTTGGCCCGGTCCGCGAAAAATTCAACAGGATTGTGCTGCCGCGATGGCCCCGGCCTGTTCATATTTAAGCACAGGTGACGCAGCGGTTCGATGAACGCGGCTGTCGACACGCTCAGACGTCGGTGCGGGTGACCACGGTGCCGAGCAAAAGATCGTGCAGCGTGCGCTTACGGTCGGAGAACAGCGTGACGAGCAGCACCAGCGGCGTCAGGATGACGTTGCCGGCCCAGAACAGCACCGAGTGAACCACGGCCGTCATGCCGTCGATGCGGCTGCCGTCAAGCTTTTCAAGGCGGATGCCCATGATCTTCATGCCGGTCGTCGCCTGGTCGCGGCTGCCCAGCGTGTTCCAGATGTAGAGAATGGCGACCATCGGCACCAGCACCGAAAACAGCGCCCAGCCGAGGCCGAAAGTCAAAAGCCCGAGAATGGCGACCAGGATGGCGAAAGGAATGGTCAGCAGCGCGACGAAGAAATAGTCGAGGAGGAAGGCAAAGATACGCCTTGTCCGCACACCGCGATAGGCGCGGGTGTCCTCGAACCTGGTCGTGATGATCTCGCCGTCCAATACGCGTGCGTTCATGTCCGTTCCTCGATCGCGACATCCGCATGAGGGATGCCTGCCGCCTTCTCAAATGGTGAGAGCGGCCCGGAATTCAAGGAACATACCCGTCGGCGGACCGGCGCGGTGTCAGAAAATCCCGGGGCAGAGCCTGTAGCGGACCCGCTCGAGATAGGCGCGATATTCCTGCGTCAGCGCCAAGATACGTTCTTCGCGCAGGATGCGATGGATCTGGAACAGCGTGATGATCGCATAGACGGCGAAATTGTAGACCGAGAAGCTCGACAGCAGGAAAAGGATGTGTCCCGCCAGGTAGCCGGCATAGATCGGGTGGCGAACGAAGCGATAAGCGCCGCCGGTGACGACGCCGCGATTGGCAGGCAGGATGGCGAAGGAGCGGCCGAGCGACATCTTGCCCCAAATCACCAGCCATAGCGCCAGGAACTGCAGCGGCGCCGCGATGTATAGCGGGACGATCTCGACGCCCTCCTGCAGCGATACGAAGCCCGAGCCAAAGCCTGCGGTCAGCGAGATGAAGACAGTGAAAGGGCTCCAGTCACGCACCAGCGGGCGGCGCGCCAAGAGCAGCCAGATAAAGGTGAGCGTCTCCGAGATCAGCAGCATCAGGACGTTGAGCCGGCCGCTGTCGATGACGAGGTTATTCACGCCGCGGTAGATGAAGATTGCCGCGACTGTGAGCGCGATGAAACGGAACAGACCCTCGCGGAGGTCGGTGAGGACCGCGCTGCTCTGAAGGCCGGACCAGAAACCCGTCTCTGCGCCAGGCAGCGCCTCGCTTTTGGAAATCGCCAACTCTGCTACCCCGGTGGTCCCCTCATCATGGACCATCGCACGGCAAGCGTTGCCGTCCGGTTAAGGGTTTCGCGTGCTTTGGCTACATCGGCGGATTGGTCTGCCGAGGGAATGGTGTTGCCTGTTGAACATGACATTCCTCCCGGTCTAGCTTGCTGCGGCGCACAAAGGGAACGGGGACATGGACTACGACATGCTGGTCATCGGCAGCGGCCCTTCGGGGCGCCGCGCCGCGGTGCAATCGGCCAAGCTCGGCAAGTCGGTGCTGGTGGTCGACAGGGGCCGCCGCCTGGGCGGCGTCTCGGTGCATACCGGCACCATCCCATCGAAGACCCTGCGTGAGACGGTGCTCAACCTCTCGGGCTGGCGCGAACGCGGCTTCTACGGACGCGGCTACCGGGTCAAGCAGGATATTTCGATCTCGGATCTGGTCGACCGTTTGCACAAGACGCTCGACCACGAGGTCGAAGTGCTGCAGCACCAGTTCATGCGCAATACGGTGAAGAGTGCGCGCGCCGCGGTGAAATTCCTCAGCCCGAACAAGGTGAGCCTGACCACCGACAATGGCGACTACAGCGAGGTCGGCTTTGCCAACGCGCTGATCGCCGTCGGGACCAGGCCGCACCGTCCGGCCGACGTGCCTTTCGACAAGAAGCGCGTCTTCGACAGCGACGAGATGCTGGAACTCCATCATCTGCCGCGCACGCTGACGGTGATCGGCGCCGGCGTCATCGGCGTCGAATACGCCACCATCTTTTCCGCGCTCGACGTGCCGGTGACACTGGTCGAGCCGCGCAACACCATTCTCGACTTCATCGATCGCGAGATCGTCGACGACTTCATCCACCAGATGCGCGACCGCGGCGTGACCATCCGGCTGGGCAGCACGGTGAAGGAGATCGCCTCGAAACCCGATCATGCCGAGGTGACGCTTGCGGATGGCCGCACCATCCGCTCCGAGATGGTGCTCTACGCAGCCGGCCGCACCGGCAATGTCGCCAGCCTCGGCCTCGAGACGGTCGGCATCGAGGCCGACGCCCGAGGCCGCATCAAGGTCGACCCGCACACCTTTCAGACCAGCGTGCCGAACATCTACGCTTCCGGCGACGTCATCGGTTTCCCGAGCCTCGCCTCGACGTCGATGGAGCAGGGAAGGGTGGCGGCCTGCCACGCCTTCGGCGTCAACCTGCCGCCGCCGCCCGAGAGCTTTCCCTACGGCATCTACGCCGTGCCGGAGATCTCGACGGTCGGCCTTTCGGAAGAGCAGGTGCGCGAAAGCGGCGCCGCCTATGAGGTCGGCGTCGCGCGTTTTCGCGAGACCTCGCGCGGCCACATCATGGGCGTCTCAAGCGGTTTCCTGAAGCTGTTGTTCTCGATCGAGACGCGCCGCCTGCTCGGCGCCCACATCGTCGGCGAGGGCGCCACCGAGCTCATCCATATCGGCCAGGCGGTGATCAATCTCGGCGGCACGGTCGACTTCTTCGTCAACAACACCTTCAACTATCCGACGCTGGCGGAAGCCTACAAGATTGCGGGTTTGGACGCCTGGAACCGGATGGGGCAGGGCTGAGGGCACTCGCCGGGGGGGATCGAATAACTCCTTAACAGGTGCCTGGCCGGCGCAGTCATGCGATCGCTATGGGAGCTGCCACCCACTGCCGCACGATCGCGCCGTCCGCATCGCCGAATTCATGGCCCGAGGCGACGATGCGCGCGTCGACCTCGGCGTGGCGCTGGCTGAACAGCGTCACAAGGGCCGGCGCGAACGGGCCGTAGGTCTGGTCGGTGGCGCCGGCGATGATCAGCACGCGCGTTCCGCCGAGATCGGTCATCGGCGAAATGTCGAGCACCGGCATCGCCCGCAGGAGCGCCGCTTGCCGGACCAAGCCGGGATGAAGCAGCATCAGGCTGGACACGACATTGGCGCCGTTCGAATAGCCGAGGAAGGTCGCGCGCTGCAGGCCGAGTCCATGTTGCCGCGCTGCTTCCGTCGCGAACCGGGCAAAGGCGGCTGTCTCGGCATGGATGCTGGCCTGCTCGAAACTGGTCGGCGTGATTCGCTCGAACCAGCGAAATCCCTCCTCTTGGCGGATGCGGCCGCGCGCTGCGACGACCACTGAACGCGGCGCAATCTGCCTCGCCAGCGGCAGCATCGTCGTCTCGTCGACACCGGACCCGTGCAGCACGAACAGGCACTCGCCGCTTGCGTTTGCCGGCCTCAGCAGACGGTAGGGGAAGGTGAGGTCGCCGCGCAGGATACTGTTTTCGTCGCTATATTCGGAAGTACTCATATCCGATTGATTCCATAAGAGATTTGTTGATTTGCCGGCTTCAAAACGGAATATTTTTGCGCTCCGCGAAAGTTGATTGAACCAGGCGCATTTCGGTCCGTTTCTGCGCCGATACACTCCCGATGGGAGGAATCGAAGCGGTGCGCCCCGGGGGTCGCATTGCTGGCTATGAACAACCAGCTTTGAGGCCTTTTGTCGATGACCACCCCTGTTCCCAACGATCGCGATAAGCGTGTCGGAGAGCGTGACACACGTATCGACGTGCTGCGCGCCCTCGCGCTGCTCACCATTTTCGTCGACCATGTGCCGGGCACCGTCTTCGAGAACTGGACCTACAAGAATTTCGGCTTTTCCGATGCAGCCGAAGCCTTTGTGCTGATTTCCGGCATCTCGGTGGCGCTGGCTTACGGCACGAAGTTCAAGCCGGGCGGCCGGTTGCTCGCCACCCTGAAGATGTGGCGGCGCGCTGGTGTGCTCTACGTCTCCCACATCGTCATCACGATGCTGGTGATCGCGCTGTTCTGCGCCGCCGCGCTGTTCGCGCACCGTCCGGAAATGCTGACGATGATCAACATCGAGCCGTTGATGAAGAACACGCCGCAGGTGCTGCTCGGCATCGTCACGCTTGGCCACCAGCTTGGGTACAACAACATCCTGCCGGTCTATGCGGCGCTACTTCTGGCGGCGCCCGCATTCGTGCTGTTCGTCAGCTATCGTCCGGTGCCGGCGCTGATCGTGTCCGGCCTGCTCTGGCTCGCCGCCGGCATCTGGCAGATCGCGCCGCCCAACTATCCGGAGCCTGGCCTCTGGTTCCTCAACCCGCTGTCCTGGCAGTTCCTGTTCAACATCGGCCTTGCCGCCATGCTGCATGTGAAGCGCGGCGGTCGGATCCCGGTCAATCCATGGCTGTTGGGTGCTGCCGGCGCCTATGTGATCGGCGCGGCGATCTGGGTGCGCAGCCCGCTCTGGGGGCAGATCACCTGGTTCGACCTGCCGGTGGTGATCGGTGGTTTCGACAAGACCTTCCTGTCGCTGCCGCGGCTCTTGCACATTCTGTCGGTCAGCTATCTGATCGTGGCGCTGCCGGCGGTCTCCAACTTCTTCCGCGTCCGGCCCGACAATCCCCTGGCGATCCTGGGCAAGCGCTCGCTGCCTGTATTCATCGCCGGCACGCTGCTTGCCATGGCGGCGCAGGTTCTGAAGCTGATCAACCCGGGCGGCCTGGCCTACGACACGCTGCTGATCGCGGCCGGCATCGCCATGCAGCTTGCGCTTGCGCTCTACCTCGAATGGCTCGCCGGCCTCGGCCCGTCCCGCGCCAAGCCGGCGCGCGAGGAGCCTGCGCGTGCGCCGTTCGGCGCGCAACCGGTGCCGGCGAGGATGGGCTACTGATCGTGGAGCAAGGAAGGTGCCCGGCGGTGTGGCCGGGCGGACCACCTGAGATTGCTCAGGCTTTCGGGGCCGGACCGGTCGAGCCTCTGACGACGAACTCGACCCCCATCGTCTCGCGCCGCACGGCGCCGTCATGGTCGAGGATCATACGCGCGGCGCGGCGGCCGATCTCGGTGATCGGCTGGGCGACCGTGGTCAGCGGCGGCGTGGACAGCGCGCCGTCCGGCACGCCGTCGAAACCGACGATGGAGACATCGCCAGGGACGTCGAGCCCTTTTGCTCTCAGCCAGTCGATGGCGATCAGGGCCATGCGGTCGGACATCGCCAGAATGGCGGTCGGCGGTTCGCCCCTGGCGAAGATCGCCTCGAGGCCGGCCCTGGTGCTTTTTTCCTCGTTCTCGGTCTCATAGACCGGGATGGTCGCCGTATCGATGCCGAAGCGGGAAAGCTCCTCGAAATAGCCGGCAAGGCGATCGCGCGTACCGGTGTAGACCGCGCTGCGCACGACGTCCGGCGTCGCGAAGCCGGTGCGATTGTCGGCGAAGCCGAGCGACAGGACGGCGAAGCGGCGATGGCCGAGCTCGGCTAGATGCCGCGCGGCGAGCTTTGCGCCGGCGACATTGTCGACGCCGATCGCCGATACGGTCTCGTCCTGGAAACCGAGTTCCAATGCAACAAAGGGTAGCTTGCGCTCGCGCGTCAGGTCGACGAGGCGCGAGCCGCCTTCGATGCAGAACAGCACAAAACCGTCGACCAGCGCGCTCCGGATGTTCCAGGCGAGCTTTTCCTGATTGGCGGCCGACACCAGCGCGATGCCCGCACCGGTGGCGTCGCAGGCTTCGGAAATGCCGGCCATCATCACGCGCGCGAACGGATCGTCGAAGAAGTAGGAGAGGGGCTCGGTGGTCGCGACGCCGATGGCGTTGACCTTGCCGGCCCGCAGCAGCCGGCCTTTCGGGTCCGGCCCGGCATAGCCCATCTGCTCCGCGACCGCCTTGACCCGCTCGCGCACCTCGGCGCGCACGATCTCGGGGCGGCTGAAAACATTCGAGGCCGTACCGTGTGAGACGCCGGCTGCCTTGGCGATATCGGCCAGCCTGATCGGTCTTGTCTGGCCTTCGAGGAGTGATGCCATGTCGTTCCTCCGAATCCGGTCACGCGACGAACATGACCGCTGAATTGCTGCCGGTCATCTAACATTTTTGTTGGATCGATTCAAATTTCGCTTGACCTTACGTGATCGAGGGCTATGATTTGAATCGATCCAAGATACCGCCTCAATGGTGAGCGGGTTTCAAAGGGAGGGTGCCATGCATCCGGTGAGCTATTTGTTCGAAGACATCTACCGCAACGATTGGGGCATCGCCTCGGCCGCTGTCAGTGAGAAGCGGCGGGGCAGAGTGGGCCCTTGGCGTCGCGAGCCGCGCTTCCTCGTGGAGCGCAAGCGCGGCTGAACCCCAGCCATTTTCCGCACCTAGGTGTTGGATCCATTCAATTCAAGGAGGAGCAGCCATGCATCCGATTGGTCATCTGTTTCAGGACATCTACCGCAACTACTGGGGCATCACGCGCGGAACCGAGCAGCCCGAACGACGACGCCGCGACGAACCGCCTGCGTGCTCGCACAAGCGGCGAACCGGCCGAAAATAGCCTAGGGGCGAGGGCGCCATAGCGCCGAGACGGCGATCGCCACCCAGCCAGCGATCAGCAGGGTGCCGCCGATCGGCGCCGACATCGGGAACAGCCGCGAGGCGAGGAAGTCGCGGGTGAGCAAATCGCCGCAAAACAGAAGCAGGCCCGCGAGCAGGACGAGGCTGGCGATCCTGAGACAGCGGTTGCCGCCGGCCAGGCCGATGGCAAGAAGTACCGGCGCATGCATCAGCAGGAAACTGGCCGCCGTGCCGGTGAAGGCGCCGCCGCGATGCGCGGCCGCCGCCGACAGCGCCACGCCGGCCGCGCCGACGAGGCCGGCTGCCAGCACAAGGACGCGACTCCCGTTGTCTGGCGTTTGCCCGGTAAGGCTCATCTTGGATGCTCCATGCTGCGGTTGGGCGGAGGCGCCGATCAGGATTCACCGGCCTCGAGCAGCATATGCCGTGCCCGACGCGACTGGACAATCCAGTTGTACACCGCACCCAGCGCCATCAGCACCGCTGTGCCCAGAAACACCGAGCGCATGCCGAAATGCCCGCCGACGAAGCCGCCGGACAGCGGTCCCGCGACCTGGCCGACATATTGCGCCGAGATCGCCAGGCCAAGCACATTGCCGCCGATCCCGTCGGGGATGTTGTGACGGATGACGCTGGTGATGCAGGGCAACAGTCCGCCCAGCGCCAGACCCATCAGGAAGCGCAGGCCGATCAACTGCCAGCCATTGGTGACGAAGGCTTGCGGGATGAGCAGCAATGCCGAGACCGCCAGCGCGCCGACCACAACGTTCCAGTGGCCGATGCGGTCGGCGAGTTTCCCCAGCCAGGATGAGGACAGGATGGTGCCGAGCGCCGCCGCGGACATGACGACGCCCGCGACCATGGTCACCTTGCTCTGATCCTTAACGAGCTGCTGCACATAGACGGTGATGATCGGCTCGATCGACATGGTGGCGAAGGCGAGTAGCATGCCGGTGGCCAGCATGGCGACGATCGGCCGCTTGTCGGGGATCTGCGACCAGCCGCTTTTCGGCTTCGCCGTCGAGGCGGGCTTGAGCGCCGGCGGATTTTCCTTGATCAGGAAAGTCGTCGCCAGGAAAGCCAGGAAGATGACGCCGCCGGAAAGCAGGAAGGTCGCGCGAATGCCGATCAGCGGCGGCAGCAGGCCGCCGAGCAATGGTCCGACCAGCGAGCCCGCCGTGATGCCCGCCGCCAGCACGCCCAGCGCCCAGCCCGAACGCTCCTTCGGCGTTTGCATCGCCACCAGGATCGTCGAGCCCGAGGAATAGCCGCCGGCAAAACCGATCAGCAGCCGGAGCAGCACCAGCTGCCACACGCTCTGGACCATGCCGGTCAGCGACATGCAGATCGCCATGCCGAACGAAGCGCGCACCAGCATCAGCTTGCGGCCGTAGCGGTCGCCAAGCCGCCCCCACAAGGGCGCGACCAGCGCGGCCGCGAAGAAGGTCGCGCCATAAGCGATGCCCGACCACTGCGCGATCGCCGCGTGGCCGTCGGCGCCGAGCTGCTCGACATAAAGCGGCAGGAACGGAAGCAGCAGCGTCATGGCGACAAGTGTGCTGAACGACCCGGCGAAGCATACGGCGAGGTTGCGCCGCCAATGGATGTTGAAGCCGCTTCGTTCGGATTCGCTGGGCGCCATGTCATGCATGCCAATGCTGGGTTGTTACGAATACCAACTTGGGATACCAAGTCGGTATCCGTCATGGACCCTGGCACTTGCCGCTGTCAATGCGGCTTTGAAGAGCGGAACGACAATGTCGCAGATGCAGAATGTCGAAAGGCAGCTTCGCGAGATGATCCTCGGGCTGGAGATCGGCCCGGGCGAACGTTTGACCGAGCGTTGGATCGAGAGCCGGTTCGGCGCTTCTCGCACCCCGGTGCGGGCGGCGCTGCTGCGCCTGGAAACGGAAGGGTTGATCGGCCGCGACGGCCGCGGCTGGACGGTGGCGCCGATCAATCTTGCCGAACTTGGGCAGATCGCCGTCTACCGTGAAGCGGTCGAGGTGGCTGCGGTCCGCCTGACGGCGGCGCTCGAAGACCGCAGCGGGATCGACGTGATTGCGGCGATGCTCGATTCCTGCGACGCCGAGACGCCGCGTGAAGAATGGCATCGCGTCGGCCTGGATTTCCACATCGAATTGGCAAGGCTGTCCGGCAATGAGTTCCTGCTCAGGGCCGTGCGCGACGCGATGACCAGGCTGTCGCGGGCGCGTTGGTTGGAGGTGCGGGACGAGAAGGCGCTCGGCCGCGCCTGGGCCGAGCACCACGCCGTCCTCGCCGCCGTCAGGAGCGGCGATGCCGACGAAGCGGCGCGGCTGCTTTCGGCTCACATCGCGGGCAGTCGCGATCGGCTTGTCAGCTCCTTGCATGACGACCGGCGCGGCTTGCGCGCCAGAGGGTTCGCCGTCGTCGCGGCCTAAGTTGCCTTGTGGCCATTCGCATTAGCAGGCTTGCAACATGGCCGAGAGAATGCTGTAGGGGACGAGGGGGATGAAGGCCGACTACCATTGATTATCTTGCTGAACTCGCGGACGCATGGCCACACTCTCCCGAACCGCCGCAAAGCTGTTCTACTACGCGCGCAATTTCGCGCGCGACCGCGCACCGCAATCGCTGTTCCGCGACCGCCTCGCCAGCCGGCTTGAGCAGGCGAGGCTTTCAGGCAAGACGGTTCGCGAGCGACTGAACTACTACAACAAGCTGGAACAGCCGTTCGTGCCCAGTCCGGACGCCATAGCCGTCGGCAAGCTGCCGACCTCTTCCAGCATGTATTATTACGACCTCAAGGAATTCGCCCGCTATTTCGATCCCGGTCTGCTGATCGACTTCGAGTTCGGCGACGTCGTCGGCGTTCCGGAACTCCCTAGGATCGTCAAGGACCGGCCCATCGGCGACTACAACGCGAACGCCGTGCTGATGAAGCTGAACAAGTTCCGTCACTTCTACATGCCGCCCGACAGCCTGTCTTTCGCCGACAAACGGCCTATGGTGGTCTGGCGCGGTCATCTCAACAATCCGCTTCGCACTCGCTTCGTGGAAAAAGCCGCCGACCTGCCGATTTGCGATGCGGGTTCCCACAGGGCCGATGCGCCCGACGGATACCGCAAGCCGTTCCTGAACATCGAGCAGCAGCGGCGCTATCGCTACATCGTCTCGCTGGAGGGCAACGATGTCGCGACGAACCTGAAATGGATCATGAGCTCCAATTCGCTCTGCCTGATGCCGGAACCGACCTACGAAACCTGGTTTGCGGAAGCCCAGGTCGAGCCCAACGTCCATTATGTGCCGCTGCAGCCGGATTTCTCCGACCTGGTCGACAAGGTCGCCTATTTCGAAAAACATCCCGCCGAGGCGGGACGGATAACCGCCGCCGCCAACGCCTATTGCCGCAAATTCGGCAATGAGCAGGACGAGCAGGCGATCTCGCTGCTCGTCCTTTATAAATATTTCGTGCTGAGCGGGCAGATAAAGCCCGACCCGGAAGTCTGGTGCTTCATCGCCGGCTAGGCATGGGAGCGGTCGAGCACCTGATCGGCCGGGCCAAACCGGTCCCTGGCGGTGAATTGCTGGTGCCAGTAGGGATAAAGCACCGGCGGCCGGCTGACCGCGTCAAGGCGCTGCCGTTCCTCCTCGGAGAGCGACAGACTGGCCGCGGCGAGGTTGTCCTTGAGCTGCGCCTCATTGCGGGCGCCGATCACCAGCGAGCTTACCGCCGGACGGCCGAGCAGCCAGGCAAGCGCCACCTGCGCTCCTGAGACACCCCGTGCCTTGCCGATGTCGGAGAGCACGTCGACGATGCGCCACAGACGGTCCTCGTCGCGGATCGGCGGCTCCGTCCAGCCGCCGAGCTGGCGCGCCGTCGGGCTGTCGCGGTGGTATTTGCCGGAGAGCAGGCCACCGGCCAGCGGGCTCCAGACCAGCACGCCGAGGCCCTGGTCGACCGAAATCGGCAGCAGTTCGTATTCGGCCTCGCGGGCTTCCAGCGTGTAGTGGATCTGCTGGGTGACGAAACGGGCCTGATGGCGGCTGTCGCTGACGGCAAGCGCCTTCATCACCTGCCAGCCCGACCAGTTGGAGCAGCCGATGTAACGGATTTTGCCCTGGTTGACCAAGGTGTCGAGCGCCGCGATCGTCTCCTCGACCGGCGTGAGGCCATCCCACTGATGGACGAAGTAGATGTCGATGACGTCGGTCCTCAGCCGCTTCAGGCTCTTTTCGCATTCGCGGATCAGATGATGGCGCGACAGGCCTTCGTCGTTGGGGCCGGTGCCGATGCGCATGCGCGCCTTGGAGGCGATCAGCACGTCGTTCTTGCGCTTGCCGCCAAGCGCCTCGCCGATGATCTCTTCCGACAATCCGTTGGAATAGACGTTTGCCGTGTCGATGAGATTGATGCCGGCATCGATACAGGTGTCGATGATGCGGCTGGCCTCCGCGAGGTCGGAACTGCCGACGGCGGCGAACGGGCCGGTACCGCCAAAGGTCATGGTGCCAAACGTCAATGTCGAGACTTTCAAGCCGGATCGGCCCAGCGTGCGGTATTCCATGTCGTCCTCGCGATTTTGTTTGAAGAGGCGCGGTGGCGCCCTGAAAGAGGCGAGGGGATTTGTAGGACAATTCCCGCCGCTTGTCGCCCCGCTATCGATACGGTTCGATCACATATCGGCTACATCGATCCGCGCGGGCGGGCGCTTGCAATAAAACCGTCATTGCGCCTCTGTATCTCAGTCGGCTTACGGAGTTGCGTTTGCGGTTCGCGGCCGGGGCGCATCCGAGGCGAGGTGGCTGGCAGGCAGGAGCTGCGCGATGAACGAACTCAAAACAAATTCCGGGGCGAAGGACTGGCTCGAAGCCGAACTCGAGGATACGCTCGACGAGGATTATGAGCTGGAGATTTCCGAACCGGCACTCTCGCTCGAGATCGCCAAGATCTACAAGAAGTCGCATCCGCCTTCCATCGATCGGATGACCTATTTCCGCGAGCTGCTCCGGCTGCAGTCCGAACTGATCAAGCTGCAGTCATGGGTCGCCTACCACAAGAAGAAACTGGTGGTTGTCTTCGAGGGCCGCGACTCAGCCGGCAAGGGCGGCGTCATCAAGCGCATCACACAGCGGCTCAACCCGCGCATCGCCCGCGTCGTGGCGTTGCCGGCGCCGACCGAGCGCGAGAAATCGCAATGGTATTTCCAGCGCTACGTGCCGCATCTGCCGGCAGGCGGCGAGATCGTGCTGTTCGACCGCTCCTGGTACAACCGCTCCGGCGTCGAGCGCGTGATGGGCTTTGCTACGCCGGATCAGGTCGAGGAGTTCTTCCACGACGTGCCGGAATTCGAGCGCATGCTGGTCCGCTCCGGCATCACGCTGGTGAAATACTGGTTCTCGATCACCGACGAGGAGCAGCAGATGCGCTTCCTGATGCGCATCCACGATCCGATGAAGCAGTGGAAGCTCTCGCCCATGGACCTGCAGTCGCGCGTGCGCTGGGAGCAATACACCAAGGCCAAGGAAGAGACCTTCGCCCGCACCAACATTCCGGAAGCGCCCTGGTTCATCGTCGAGGGCAATGACAAGAAGCGCGCACGGCTGAACTGCATCGACCATCTCTTGCAGCAAATGCCGTATGAGGAAGTGCCGCATGAGGAGATCACGCTGCCGGAGCGTGTCTTCAACCCGGACTACGAGCGCCAGGTGCTGCCGCGCGAGCTCTACGTGCCGCAGAAATATTGAGGCGGCTTTCCTTCTCCCACAACAACTGGAGTAGGAAAGGGCGCTACGCCCGCCCGATCATCACATGTGTCGCATCGGCGGTCGCCACCTGCCCGGTGCAGCGATATCCCAGCTTCGGCATGTCGAGTCCGGCGAACAGATGCTCACCGGAGCCGAGCAGGACAGGCGAGATCGCCAGGTGCATTTCGTCGATGAGCTTCTCTTGCAGATATTGACGGACGGTCGAGACACCGCCACCGACCCGCACATCCTTGCCGTCGGCCGCCGCCTTCGCCTGCTCGAGCGCCGAACGGATGCCGTCGGTGACGAAGTAAAAAGTCGTCCCGCCTTCCATCTCGATCGGCGTGCGCTTGTGATGCGTCAGAATAAAGGTTGGCACGTGATAGGGCGGGTTGGCGCCCCACCAGCCTTTCCAATTATCGTCCGGCCATTCGCCGCGGCTCGGCGCGAACATGTTGCGGCCGAGGATCCAGGCGCCGACATTCTCGAAGCTGCGCACGGCAAAATCGTCGTCGGTATCCGTCGTCCCGCCCTCCTTGCCGATCATCTGGTGGAACGAGCGGGTTTTGATCATCCATTTGTGCAGGTTTTCGCCGCCCACGCCGAGCGGGTTATTGAGGCTCTGGTCGGGGCCAGCGCCGTAGCCGTCGAGCGACAAGGTGAAAGCGTTGACACGCAGCTTGGACATGGCCGCCTCCTTAGCTAGTTGCAATTCGCAAGCGGTTATGGACTAGCCTGACTGATTGCATAATGCAAGCGGCATTTTCCGGCGGGCTACTTGCGAACCTATTGGTCGGCGGCATCAAGAATGCGTTCGATGGCAACGCGTAGCGCCGGCAAGTTGTCCGTCACGACGGTCCAGACTATTGCGTCGGAAGTCTTGTGATATTCATGACGCAAAATGTTACCTATGCCCCGGACCTGCTTCCAGGGGATTTCCGGAGCAAGAGCAGTCAGGTCGTCTGGAAGGTGCCTCGTCGCCTCGGAAATGATCTCGATACCCCGCTCGACGCCGTGGCGAAGCAGCCAATCGCGGCGGAAATCTTCCAGCGTCTTGTCAGCCGTGGCGTTGGCGATGCCATCCAGGGCCGCAATGATCTCTGCGAGGATCGGCTTGATCCGACGTGGTGCCATTAAAACACGCGCACGGCCGATCGTTCGATATCCGCCCTCAGCATCGGGTGAAGGCTATCCCTTGTGGTGATGTCGATTTCGGTCGACATCTTCTCTTCCAGAAATTGTTTGATGCAGACGAGATCGATCAGGGAAAAACGCCGCGCCGGATCATAGTCTATGAAAAGATCAAGATCGCTGTCCGAACGTGCATCGCCGCGGGCGGCCGACCCGAACAGATAAAGCGATATCGCGCCCATGCCCCTGATTGCATCTGCGTTCTTCTGCAACTGTTCGATGACTTCATTCCTGCTCATGGATGCATTCTAACGAATCCCGCTAGAATTCCAAAATCGCGAAGTGGACCTAACCCTTCAGCATCTGCGCCACCACGGGCGCGAAATAGGTCAGCACGCCGTCGCAGCCGGCGCGCTTCAGCGAAAGCAGCGATTCCAGCATCGCCTTCTCGCCGTCGATCCAGCCATTGGCGCTAGCTGCCTTGATCATGGAATATTCGCCCGACACCTGATAGGCGAAGGTCGGCATCTGCAGCTCGTCCTTCAGCCGGCGGATGATGTCGAGATAGGGCAGGCCGGGTTTCACCATCAGCATGTCGGCGCCTTCGGCGAGGTCCTGCTCGGCCTCGCGCACCGCCTCGTCCGAATTGGCGTGGTCGATGTAATAGGTCTTCTTGTCGCCCTTGAGCAGGCCGGCGGTGCCGACCGCCTCGCGGTAGGGCCCGTAGAATGCCGAAGCGAACTTCGTCGCATAGGACATGATCGCCACGTCCTGGAAGCCGTTGGCGTCGAGCGCGTCGCGGATGGCGCCGATGCGGCCGTCCATCATGTCCGAAGGCGCGATGATGTCGGCGCCGGCCGCTGCCTGGATGACGGCCGCGGCGGCGACCTGCTCCACCGTCTCGTCATTGACGATGATGCCGTCGCGCAGGATGCCGTCATGGCCGTGGCTGGTGAAGGGGTCGAGCGCGGCATCGGTGATGATGCCGATCTCCGGCACCGCGTCCTTGATGGCGCGCGTGGCGCGGTTGATGACGTTGTCCGGGTCGAGGATGTGCGAGCCGGTCTGGTCGCGCAGCGCAAGCTCGACATTGGGGAATGTGGCGATGGCCGGAATGCCGAGCTTGGCCGCGCGCTCGGCTTCCTTCACCGCGAGGTCTACGGACAGGCGATAAACGTCCGGCATGGCGGCGATCGGCTCGCGCGTGTTCTTGCCGTCGATGACGAAGATCGGCCAGATCAGGTCGTTCACCGAAAGCTGGTTCTCCTGCACCAGCCGGCGCGACCAGTCGGCCTTGCGCATGCGCCTGAGCCGCCGGCTGCCGGTGATCTCGTCGACGCTGCGCGCGCCGGCAGGCTTTGCGGGGGTGAATTTGTTCATCGCCGAAACTCTCTTTTGGCCTGGCTTTTACCACGCGTCTCCGCCGCTGACCAATGCGACACGATTGTGCCAGTCACGCGCCAAGGCAGGGTAGGTTGAGATTCAGGTCAGGCCGAGTCGAAAACGGTGGCCGCCGAGAACCGGAACGGAGCGTACGTTCGGGTACGCGAGAGCGTTTCACCGTTTCACGGAAGCGGCTAACCGCTCTATCTCCTTGTTTTTACGCAATTCCGAACGGAAAACCGCTCACACTTTTCTTGGAATTGCTCGAGTACCGGAAGCGCAGGAAGCCGCCGCTTGCAGACCGGCATCACCTGAATATCAAGCTGCCCTAGGGCTGCCCGTGCCCCGACAAGATCTGCGCAGCGCCCCTGATCGCAACCCGGAAGGCCTCGTCGAAGCTGACGCCGCGCACCTGCCAGCGATAGGTCTTGCCGCGGTCGGCCAGCCGCCAGTCGGCGACCCAGCCCAGGTCCTTGTCGCTCCACACGATGCTGCCCGCGAGCGCCCGGGCCGCCCCCGCCTTTTTCGCGAGCTTGTCCAGCCTTGCCATATCGGCTCCGGAGAGCGCCTTCTCATCGAGACCGCCAAGCTGCGCGGCCTTTGGAAAGGTGACGCGCATCAGCAGCGGAAAGGTGGCGTTGGAAAAGGATTCACGCATCGTCTTGCCCCGATCCTCATCCGCCGTCAGCACGAAATGCCGCGAGCCTTGCTCGGCGGTCATGAAGACGGCGATCACAGGTCGCTCGCCGAGCCAGGGCCTGCTGCCGAGCTGCGCCAGGAGCTTGTCGACGACGGCCGGCTTGTAGATGCAGGTCAGGTCGTGCGGCCTGTCATGCGTGCCTTGCTCGTCATGGATCGGGATGCCTTCGAGCCGGTCGCGATAGCGGAAGGACTGGACGAAGTCGGCCGCCTTGTCGCGCAGCGCCAACATCTCCGTCTTCTGCGTCAGCCGTTGGTCGCCCGAGACCTTGACCAGCACCTTGTCCAGGCAATCCTTGAACCCGATCTGCCGGTTCACGTCCCCGGTGCCGGTAACGATCGTTTGCGCCTGGTAGAGCTCGGCGATCGCCGCCGCGCGGACGGGCACTCCCAGACACAGGAGACCGACCAATCCAACCACGAAGCGGGAAATTCCAGGCATGTCGATCTGCTCGAAACCGGCCGGACACAGTCCTTTGCCGGTTACCTAACACTTGGCGCGGCCGCCCGCCAGCGCAACAACCCCGCCCAGGAACCGCTACCATTGACGCGTCTCCATGCCGCCTTTAGCACTTCTCTCCCCCGACGGGCGGAAAGAGGGATTTTCTGGCGATGGATTTTGGCGGAGGCGACGAGATCCGCTTCGAGCAACTGGGCAGAGCGGGCGTGGTCACGTTGACCCGGCCTAAGGCGCTCAACGCCGTCACGCACAACATGGTGAGGGCGCTCGGCAAGGCGTTGGACACTTGGGAGCAGGATCCGGGCATCGGGGTCGTCGTCGTGAAGGCCGAGGGCAGGGCGTTTTCCGCCGGCGGCGATATCCTGCACATCTATGAAGCCGGCCGCGCCGGCAAGCCGCCGGTCGATTTCTTCGCCGACGAGTACCGGCTCAACGCCCGCATCGCCCGCTTCCAGAAACCCTATGTCGCGCTGATCGACGGCATCGTCATGGGCGGCGGCGTCGGCATCTCCTTCCATGGCTCGCATCGGGTGCTGACCGAGAATGCGCAGTTCGCCATGCCGGAGGTCGGTATCGGCTTCTTCCCCGATGTCGGCGCCAGCCACTTGCTGCCGGATCTGGGCGGCTCTTTCGGCATGTATCTCGGGCTGACGGGAAATCGCATCCGCTATGGCGACGCGCTGTGGTCGGGGCTGGCCACCCACACCATAAAGGCCGAGGACCAGGCGGGCCTGCTCGACGAATTGGCGACGAGCGGCGACGCCAATGCGGAGCTGCGCGATTTCTTCATGCCGGCCAAACGCGAGACGGAGCGGCAGGACCTGGAGGCGATCGCGCGCCATTTTTCGCAGAGCTCGCTGGCCGGCATCATCGACAGTCTGGAGCGGGCAGGGGCCGAGGATGCTTTTGCCGCAAAGACGCTGGCGACGCTGAAAACCCGCTCGCCGACCAGCCTCAACGTCGCCTGGCGCCAGATCAGCGCAGGGTCGACGCTGTCGATGGACGAATGCATGAAGATGGAGTTCCGCATCCTCAACCGCATGCTCGCAGGACATGATTTCTACGAAGGCATCCGCGCCGCCATCATCGACAAGGGGTCGACGCCTGAGTGGCGGCCCGCAGGCCTTGCTGATATCAGCGTAGCCGACATCGACGCCTATTTCGCGCCGCTCGGGGATAAGGAGCTCGCCCTGTGAGCGAGGTCACCTCCCGGCGCGTGGTGCTGCAACCCTCGACCACCGAGGTCATCTTCGCCTGGTTCCAGCGCGTCATCGCCGGCTACTGCCTCTTGTTCGGCATCCTTTACTGGATCCGCCTGATCGGCATCTACCCCGGCGCGCTATGGCGCTTTGATCTGATGCCGGTGCATTGGCAGGTGGCGGCCGCGACGCTTGCCGTCTTCTTCCCCTTCGCCGCGGCGGGTCTGTGGATGCTGGCGTCCTGGGGGCCGGTGATCTGGTTCATCTGCGCGGTGACGGAGACGGTGATGTATGCCGGCTTCCCCGATCTCTTCGGCCACCGGATTCTGATCGTGATCTCGCACGCATGCGTCGCGCTGCTTTACGTCGTCTTCCGCGTGGCCATCTGGCTGCGGAAGCGCCAGCTCCGGCAGTAATGCATTCGCCCGAAAGTGGGCAGCGATTTGGGGAGAACGACATGCATCAAAAGAAGGCCTAAAGCGCGTCGCCTGGATCCACTTCAGCGCGACGCGCTTTAGGTTGCCGGGAGGCTCCAGGGCCTAGATTCGGAGTTGGCGACTGCCCAAAACCGTTGGCTAAATCTTTAGGTTAATTGTTCTTGCTCGGGTGACCGATCGTTAAGCGTCTTCCGAAACCTCTTACCGGTAAGCTCTTGTTAGCCCTGGCGTTTAAGTCGAATTTTATGAGTATTCGATAGTGTCGCGATCAAGGTGAAAAACAAAAAATCACCAAGGCGACAAACGAGAGGCAAAGACAATGATCAATTCGCGTCCGGCGGCGAAAACCGCAAACGTATCCGACGATCGCCGCGAGGCTATCCGTTCGCTGTACATGGAATCGCTGCAGCTGGTGGAGCGCCTGCACCGCCGTCTGCTTGACGTGATCAAGGACGAGTTCGACCGCAACGGCCGTTCCGACATCAACGCCATCCAGGCGCTGCTGCTCTTCAACATCGGCAACTCCGAGCTGACCGCCGGCGAGCTGCGCTCGCGTGGCTACTATCTCGGCTCGAACGTCTCCTACAATCTGAAGAAGCTGGTCGACCTCGGCTTCATCAACCACCAGCGCTCGCGCATCGACCGCCGTTCGGTCCGCGTCTCGCTGACGCCGAAGGGCAGCGAGGTGGCCGACGTGGTCGCCGGCCTCTACGAGCGCCATGTCGGCTCGATCGAGGCGGTCGGCGGCATCAACACCGACGAGTTCAAGCAGATGAACCGCGCGCTGCAGCGGCTGGACCGTTTCTGGAACGACACGATCGCGTATCGGATGTAAGTGGTTCGGAATTTGACGGGAAAGCCGTGCCGAAGAAGCGCAGCCCGGGGAAAGAACATGGGGCCGGTGCCGAAACGCGCCGGTCCTTTCTTTTCGCGAAGGCGGCATCCGCGGGAGTTTGACCGTCGCTTCGCGCGCATTCAAGCTCTACGCGTGAAGGGCGCAGACTTCGCAAGGACACGTCAGCACCCGCCGATGCAAAAAAGCATCGCTGTCATTTCTTCATCTGGCGGGCGCATGCAAATCGCGGGGCAAGGCCACGTTGCCGCCATAATCCCGTTGGAAGCGGATTGCGGGTGATGCTGCGGGCCTATGCCCTGCACTCCTTGGAACTTGCGTGGCGGCAGCGCGTTTCTGGCGGCCGAACGATGCGGGTCATGGTTGGCGAATTGTTAAGTTTGCCGCCCCTAGAGTGCGGACAAGCCGCCCGGCAAGCGATTGAGCGAGAGCGATCAAACAAAGAATGTCTGCCATGAGAACCAGCCGCCGTTTCTTCCTTACCGGAGCCTCCGCGCTCGCCGCCGCCGTCGTCGCCGGCCATGCGAGCGCCCAGGACGTGATCGGGGATATCCTGAAATCCTCGACCCGCGGCAATTGGGACGACCAGTTCGATGCCCGCGCCAACGACACCAACAAGGTCGCCTCGACGCTGCCAATCTTCAGCCAGCAGACGGTGGCCTTCACCGAGCAGGCAGTGGCGCAGTACCAGAACATCGTCTCCCAGGGCGGCTGGGAACAGGTTCCGGCAACCAAGAAACTGCAGCTCGGCGATGACGATCCCGATGTCGTGCCGCTGCGCAAGCGCCTGATGGTCTCGGGCGACCTGCCGCAGAGCGCAGGCATTTCGACGGCCTTCGATTCCTATGTCGACGCGGCGGTCAAGCGCTTCCAGCTCCGCCACGGCCTGCCGGCCGATGGCGCCATGGGCAAATACACCTATGCCGCCATGAACGTGTCGGCGCAGGTCCGGCTCGGCCAGTTGCAGACCAACCTGCAGCGTCTGAAGGAAAAGGCCGGCACGCTCGGCAACCGTTATGTGCTGGTCGACATTCCAGGCGCCCAGGTCGAAGCGGTCGAGAACGACCGCGTCGTGCTGCGCCACACGGCAATCGTCGGCAAGATCGACCGCCAGACGCCGATCGTGAACTCGAAGATCAACGAGATCATCGTCAACCCGTACTGGAACGCGCCGGTCTCGATCGTGCGCAAGGACATCATTCCGCTGATGCGGAAGGACCCGAACTACCTCAAGGACAGCCACATCCGCCTGTTCGCGCCCGACGGCAGCGAGGTCGATCCGATGACCATCGACTGGTCGACGGACGATGCCGCGAAATACCGTTTCCGCCAGGATCCGGGCAGCAACAACGCCATGGCCTCGGTCAAGATCAACTTCCCGAGCCCGGACGGCGTCTATATGCACGACACGCCGCAGCAGAGCCTGTTCGGCAAGCTGATGCGCTTCGATTCCTCCGGCTGCGTGCGCGTCCAGAACGTGCGCGACCTCGTCACCTGGATCCTGCGCGACACGCCCGGCTGGGACCGCCAGCATTTCGAGGCGGCGATCAAGACCGGCGAGAACACGCCGATCCAGGTCGTCAACCCGGTGCCGGTCCACTTCCTCTATATCTCCGCCTGGTCGACCGCGCCTGGCGTCGTGCAGTTCCGCGACGACATCTACGGCCTCGACGGCGCCAGCGAGCTGCAGATCAGCTCTGCGCTGTAAGTAGCTAATCTTAAAACAAAAAGGCCGCTCTCGTAGCGGCCTTTTTGTTTAGGGTCGGCCGCGCGGCTACCGGCAAGCGGAACGACAGCCTCGGCGCTGGACGGCGGGCGTTCGATTGCGCATGGTTGGATTGATTTAGCTCGGCAATCGGGCAGCTGGAATCGCGCCATGGACGTCGCCGTCTTCATCCTCGTCGTGCTCGCCTTCGTGACGGTCTCGGGCGCGCTGGTGCGGCTGGTGCGCGTGCCGCTGCCGGTGCTGCAGATCGCCATCGGCGCCGCCCTTGCCTGGCCTGCGCGAGGTCTTCACATCGAAGTGGATCCGGAGCTTTTTCTCCTGGTCTTTATTCCGCCGCTTCTGTTCGGCGACGCCTTTTCGGCGCCGAAGCGTGAACTGATGGCGCTGCGCGGTCCGATCCTCGACCTCGCCATCGGGCTCGTCTTCTTCACCATCGTCGGCTTCGGCCATGCGTTGCACTGGCTGGTGCCGAGCATTCCGCTGGTGGTGGCCTTCGCTCTGGCCGCCGTGCTGTCGCCGACCGACGCGGTCGCCGTGTCTTCGATCGTCGACCGCAATGTCGTCCCGGCGCGGCTGATGCACATATTGGAAGGCGAGTCGCTGCTCAACGACGCCTCCGGCCTAGTGATGTTCCGTTTCGCCGTCGCGGCGGCGCTGACCGGCAGCTTTTCGCTAGCCGCGGCATCCCTGAGTTTTGTCTTTGCCGTCGCGGTCGGTATCCTCGCCGGCCTCGCGGCGTTGTTCATCGCCGCGAAGTCTTTGCAGATCCTCAGCCGCATCACCAGCACGCCGGCCGAAGCGCAGGTGCTGGTCATGGTCTTGCTGCCCTTCGTCGCCTATCTGCTCGCCGAGCATTTGAACGCGTCGGGCATTCTCGCAGCGGTCACGGCCGGCCTTCTGACCGGCTACTCCGGCATCGTCCGCCATATGGCGGTCTCGGCGCGTATCCAGACGATCTCGCTCTGGTCGATGCTGATCTTCATGTTCAACGGCTCGCTGTTCATCCTGCTTGGCCTGCAACTGCCCGACATCATCCGCAAAGTGCCGCCGGAGCTGACCACCCGGCATTGGCTGTTCGAGCCGGCATTGACCGTGCTGTTGCTCACGCTCTGCCTCATTGGTCTTCGCTTCGTCTGGATCTGGATCGGGGATATCAGCGCCATGCTTGCCGCGCGGCTTGGCAAGCGCAAGGCTGAACCCTTCGGCTTCCGCGTCAGGCTCGCCGGCTCGATGGCCGGCGTGCGCGGCGCCGTCACACTGGCCGGCATCCTGTCCCTGCCGCTCACCTTGCAGGATGGCTCGCCCTTTCCCGCGCGAGACCTCGTGATCTTCCTCGCTGCCGGCGTCATCATCTGCTCGCTGGCGATTGCAAGCCTTGCCCTGCCGGCGGTCGCGCGTGGTCTCGTAGAACCGGGCGAGCATCCGGGTGCCGCCGAAGAGCGCAGGGCCAGGGTCGGCGCCGCCAATGCCGCCATCGCCAGGATCGAAACCTTGGCCAGCGACGGCAATGAAGGAGAGGGGGCTGAGATGAAGCTCGCAATCGCCGAGA
Source organism: Mesorhizobium sp. WSM4935 (assembly GCF_029625735.1). Classification (NCBI taxonomy): domain Bacteria; kingdom Pseudomonadati; phylum Pseudomonadota; class Alphaproteobacteria; order Hyphomicrobiales; family Phyllobacteriaceae; genus Mesorhizobium; species Mesorhizobium sp. WSM4935. The sequence continues at coordinate 86,623 of NZ_JARTVR010000010.1, forward strand.
GCGTCGCCTCCATCTACCGGCGCCGCATCTCGCTCTCCGACGGCGCCGACGAAGCGCGCGCCGAGGCCCGCGAATCCGGCCGGATCGAGATGGAGCTCAGGCTTGCCGGCATTGAGGCCGAGCGCGCCGAGCTGCGGGCCATGCTTCGCCGCGGCGACATCAACGACCAAACGGCGCGCAAGCTGTTCACCGAGATCACCTTCTCGGAAGCGGTCCTCAGGGGCCGCGAGCCGCGGAATTAGAACCGGCTGCGCCGTCTTGGCGCAAACCGGCCAGCAAATTTCGCGCCGCAAACGTGGCGGCCCGAAAACAACTGTGTTAATGGCGCGGCGACCTCGCAGACCTCCGGCCCCAAGGGAAAGCAAGCCATGTCAAATGCCGCGGCAGCCTCCAGCACATTCGAATCCTTCTTTGAGACAACGCTTGCCGACGCCGATCCGGAAATCTTCGGCGCCATTCGCAACGAGCTCGGTCGTCAGCGTCATGAGATCGAGCTGATAGCATCGGAAAACATCGTATCGCGCGCCGTGCTCGAAGCGCAGGGCTCGATCATGACCAACAAATATGCCGAGGGCTATCCGGGCAAGCGCTACTATGGCGGCTGCCAGTTCGTCGACGTGGCCGAGGAACTGGCCATCGAGCGCGCCAAAAGGCTGTTCGGCTGCAACTTCGCCAATGTCCAGCCGAATTCGGGCAGCCAGATGAACCAGGCGGTGTTCCTTGCGTTGCTGCAGCCGGGCGACACCTTCATGGGCCTGGACCTCAATTCGGGCGGCCATCTCACCCACGGTTCCCCGGTCAATATGAGCGGTAAATGGTTCAAGGTCGTCTCCTACGGCGTGCGCAAGGACGATCATCTCCTCGACATGGATGCCATCGAGAAGACCGCGCACGAGACGAAGCCGAAGCTGATCCTCGCCGGCGGCACCGCCTATTCGCGTATCTGGGACTGGAAGCGTTTCCGCGAGATCGCCGATTCGATCGGCGCCTATCTGATGGTCGACATGGCGCATATCGCGGGTCTGGTCGCCGGCGGTATGCACCCGTCGCCGCTGCCCCATGCCCATGTCGTGACCACGACGACGCACAAGTCGCTGCGCGGCCCGCGCGGCGGCATGATCCTGTGCAACGACGAGGAAATCGCCAAGAAGATGAATTCGGCGGTGTTCCCGGGCTTGCAGGGCGGTCCGCTGATGCATGTGGTCGCCGCCAAGGCGGTGGCGCTCGGCGAGGCGCTGAAGCCGAGCTTCAAGGTCTATGCCGAAAGCATCGTCGCCAACGCCAAGGCGCTCGCCTCCAGCCTGCAGGAGACCGGCCTCGATATCGTCTCGGGCGGCACCGACAACCATCTGATGCTGGTCGACCTGCGCCCGAAGAACGCCACCGGCAAGCGCGCGGAGGCAGCCCTCGGCCGCGCCAACATCACCTGCAACAAGAACGGCATCCCGTTCGATCCGGAAAAGCCGTTCGTCACCTCGGGCGTGCGCCTCGGCACGCCGGCCGGCACCACGCGCGGCTTCGGCCAGGCCGAGTTCCGCGAGATCGGCAAGCTGATCGCCGAGGTGCTGGACGGGCTGAAGGTGGCGAATTCCGACGAGGGCAATGCGGCGGTCGAGGCCGCGGTGAAGGCCAAGGTCACTGCGCTGACCGACCGCTTCCCGCTCTATCCTTACCTCGGTTGATTCTTCCGCCGGCTGGCCGCCCTCGGTTGACCGGGCGCCGCGTGTCATCTTTTATCCTTGCGCTTCGCGCCGCTTACGATCCGGCGGCGCGGCTTACCGGAGACTTGATGATGCGCACTTCCCGCCTTGCCGCCTTGGCCCTGTTCGGCTCGCTGTCTGCTTCCGGCGCGGTCGCCCAGGAGCAGACGAACGCCGATTTGCCGGCCACCAATACCTTCGGCAAATGGACCACCATCATCGATACGCTCGATACCGGGCAGGACGCGCACAAGACCTGCGCTGCCTCGACGGCTTTCCTCGACGGCACCGGCAATGCGGGCTCCCTGACCCTGTCGATCTCGACCGGCGACGCGCTGCCGCCGGACGCGTATCCGGCCATCATGTTCATTATCGACAACAAGACCCTGCCGACCGGCAAAAAGATCGCCGCGACCTTCGGCGACCCCGGCGTGAAGGTTGCCGCGACCGTAAGCTCCAACGCGGCCGCAGGCGGTCGTCCCAGTTGGATGGTCGACAGCGATGCCAAGACCAGCCTTGCCTTGCTGCGCGCCATGCGCAAGGTTACCTCGCTCGATGTGGTCTTCGGTAAGCAGACCGTCGCGAGCATCCCGATGGACGGGTTCACCAAGGCCTATCGCAATCTCGGCACGTCCTGCGGCTTTTCGACCAAGGACGTCGCGCCCTGACACATGCCCGCCGGCGGGCAGGGGTGCTGGCAATCTTGCTCCTGCCTCGCTATCTCTGAGGCATAAAAGGCTCTAAGCCATCGCCGACCAGAGTGAGATGACGCTTCCTTGAATCGCCCTCTCACTCTAAAATTTTGTTTTTGAAACATGATCTTCTCCGAAAAGTCTGCAACTTTTCGGGATCATGCCTGAATCGCGAAACCCAAGGCTCTCCATGCGCTGTCCCTATTGCCAGTCCGAAGATACGCAGGTGAAGGATTCGCGTCCCGCCGAAGACGGCGCGGCGATCCGCAGGCGGCGGGTGTGCCCCGATTGCGGCGGCCGCTTCACCACTTTCGAGCGCGTCCAATTGCGTGACCTCGTCGTCATCAAGAAGTCTGGCCGCAAGGTGCCTTTCGACCGCGACAAGCTGCTGCGCTCCGTCGAGATCGCCGTGCGCAAGCGCAATGTCGACCCCGAGCGCATCGACCGCGCCGTTACCGGCATCGTGCGCCAGCTCGAAAGCTCCGGCGAGACCGAAATTGCGTCGGGCGAGGTCGGCCGGCTGGTCATGGAAGCCCTTAAATCGCTGGATGACGTCGCCTATGTCCGCTTCGCCTCGGTCTATCGCAATTTCCGCGAGGCCAGGGATTTTCACGAGCTCTTGGGCGAATTGAAGGGCGACGAGGAAAAGAGCGAAGAGGACGCCGGCTGATTATGGTGGGACCGCGACTGGATGAGGCCGCGCAGGCGGCCCTTGATCGCCGTTTCATGGCCGCGGCTATCAGGCTGTCGCGCCGCAATGCCGGCCGAACCTCCACCAACCCCTCCGTCGGCACCATCATCGTGCGCGACGACGGCGCCGGCCCGATGATCGTCGGCACTGGCGTGACGGCCGTGGGCGGGCGCCCGCATGCCGAGACCGAGGCGCTGGCCGAGGCCGGAGACCTCGCGCGTGGTGCCACAGCTTACGTTACTCTGGAGCCTTGCGCCCATCACGGCCGCACGCCGCCTTGCGCCAACGCGCTGGTCAATGCCGGTGTCGCGCGCGTCGTTGGCGCGGCCAGCGATCCCGATCCGCGCGTCTCCGGCAAGGGCTACGCCATCCTGCGCGCCGCCGGTGTCGAGGTGGTTGAGAAGGTGCTGGCCACCGAGGCCGCCGAGCAGATGGCCGGCTATCTGACTCGCTCTCGGAAGAAGCGCCCGGAAGTAACTCTGAAGCTTGCGCTTTCGAGCGACGGCAAGATCGGTCGCAAAGGCGCCGGCCAGGTTGCCATCACCGGCGAGATCGCGCGCCGCGATGTTTATCTGATGCGCGCCGAGGCAGACGCCATCCTGGTCGGCATCGGCACTGTGCTGGAGGATGATCCGGCGCTGACCGTGCGCCTGCCGGGACTGGAGAACCGCTCGCCGGCGCGCATCATCCTCGATCGGCAGATCCGGCTGCCTGAAACATCGAAGCTTGTTTCCGGCGTCGACCGCGTGCCGCTCTATGTCGCCGCTTGTCTGGAGGCCGACCCGCATCGGCGCGCGGCCCTCGAGCGCGCAGGCGTGCGCTTCATCGGCACCGAAACATATCAGAGCGAAGTGGCCTTGCCGGAATTGCTGGAAGACCTTGCCGCGCTTGGCATGGCAAGCGTCTTGGTCGAGGGCGGCGCCAAGGTGGCCAAGGCCTTCCTGAAGGAAGATCTTGTCGACCGCATTGTCCTTTTCCAAGGTCCGGACGCCATTGGCGAAGACGGTATTGCATCGCCCATTGACGCCGACCATATCCCGGCTGGATTTCGCAAACTGCGCGACATGCGCTTCGGCGAGGACAGTTACGCCGAGTGGGTAAGACCATGACCCCAAGAAGCGGGAACCGGTTGTTGGATCAGATCATGGTCAAAACGAAAGACACTCCCTGATGTTTACCGGAATTGTCACGGACGTGGGCACTGTCGCTTCGGTAAAGCCGTTGGCCGAAGGCGTCGGCCTGCGCATCGACACGGCCTATGATCCCGAAACCATTGCGATCGGCGCTTCGATTTCCTGCGGCGGCGTCTGTCTCACCGTCACGGCGCTCCCGGAACACGGCTCGAATGCGCGCTGGTTCGAGGTCGAGGCCTGGGAGGAAGCACTGAGGCTGACCACCGCTTCGAGCTGGAAATCCGGCACCCGGATCAATCTCGAACGCGCGCTGAAGATCGGCGACGAGCTCGGCGGTCACATCGTCTCTGGCCATGTCGACGGTACCGCCGAGATCGTCGAGCGTAAAGAGGAGGGCGATGCCGTGCGCTTCACGCTGGAAGCGCCGCGCTATCTGGCAAAATTCATCGCGCCTAAGGGATCGGTCGCGCTCGACGGCACCTCTCTCACCGTCAACAAGGTCGAAGGCACCCGCTTCGACGTGCTTCTCATCCATCACTCGCTGAGCGTCACGACCTGGGGCGAGCGCCAGGCCGGCGACCGCGTCAATATCGAGATCGACACCATGGCCCGCTACGCAGCGCGCCTGGCGGAGGCGGCGAAAGAAGGGCTTTGAACACGGTCCGGCGAGGCGGCGACCAAAGCAGGTCGTGAGGGCAGCGCCGTTCAGAACGGCTTCCCGCTTCACTTCTGCCCAGACCCCACGTAAGCTTTCCCCTGGTGGAGGGGAAAGCCATGAGCAGCCCATCGCAACAAGCAGCGAAGCTCGGCTTCGGATTTGCGGTGTCGCAGGCGCTGCGCGTCGTTATCGAACTCGGCATTCCCGATCTTCTGGTTTCCGGCGAGCAGTCGGTTGAAGACTTGGCTGCCGCCACGAAGGCGGATGCGGAGCCGCTCTACCGCGTGATGCGGCTTCTGGCACCGGAGGGGGTCTTCACTGAGAATCGCCCTCGTCATTTTGCCTTGACGGAGGTCGGCGCGGCGCTTCGTTCCGATCGGCCCGGGCCACGCGATTTCATCCGGATGATCAACAGCGAGGCTTACCTCGCCTTCGAGCAGCTTCTGCATTCCGTCCGCACCGGAAAGCCGGCCTTCGACAAGGTATTCGGAAGCCCGAGATTCGATTGGCTTTCGGCCCACCCGGAACAGGCCGCCCTGTTTCAGCGCGCCATGGTCGCGTTGAGCCAAGGCACCAACGAGGCGGTCGCCGACGCCTATGATTTCAGTCGATACACACGGGTCGTCGATGTCGGCGGCGGACATGGGCAGCTTCTCTCGGCTATCCTCGCCCGCAATCCCCATTTGAGCGGCGTTCTGCTCGATCTGCCGTCCGGGGTGGCGGCGGCGCGCCGGGGCGCGGGCGGCGATCTGCCGCGCACCGACTTCGTCGCGGGCGACTTCTTCGAGAATGTCCCGGCTGGCGATATCTATGTGATCAAGAAGGTCATCCACGACTGGAACGATGAACGTGCGGGGCTGATCCTGCGACGTTGCCGCGAGGCCATGCCAGCCCATGGCAGGGTGCTCGTGGCCGAAACACTCGTGCCTCCGGGCGATGAGCCGGATCAGATCAAGGCCATCGATGTGGTCATGCTCGCGGTCACAGGCGGCCTTGAGCGGACCGAGGCACAATACGCCAGGCTGTTCGACGGTGCGGGACTGAAGCTCGAACGGGTGATCGGCACCCGAGCAGCGATCTCGATCCTCGAGGCTGCGCCTGCCTAGCCAAAGAAAGTGCTGATAGATCGTGCTGCGCGGGGTCTGGACCTGTCGAGAGACGCGGCGGCAGTGCCGCTTCGGCAATCTTGTGCTTGCGATCAATCCGGCTTCGGCCTAAGTCACCGGCAACCCCCGGAGACTTTTATGGCTGGCACATCCCAACACGGCAAAGCGTTCATTCGCCCGAAGGCGAGAGCGCATCTGCTCATCGTCGAAGCGCGCTTCCACGATGACCTTGCCGACGCGCTTCTGGAAGGCGCGACAGGCGCGCTCGATGAGGTCGGCGCCACCTATGACGTGGTGACGGTTCCCGGTTCGCTCGAAATACCGGCCGTCATCACCTTCGCGCTCGATGGCGCCGCCGAAGGCGGCACGCATTATGACGGCTTCGTCGCGCTCGGCACCATCATCCGCGGCGACACTTATCATTTCGACATCGTCGCCAATGAATCGAGCCGCGCGCTGATGGACCTTTCGGTGCAGGAGGCGATCGCGATCGGCAACGGCATCCTGACCACAGAGAACGACGCGCAGGCATGGACGCGCGCGCGAAAGGCGGAAGGCGACAAGGGCGGCTTCGCCGCGCGCGCGGCGCTGACCATGATCGCGCTCAAAGAGAAATTCGGAGCCCGATCGTGACCGAGCCTGCCTCGACCGGAGCGGTGCGCCACGCCAACAAACGTGGGGCCGCCCGACTTGCCGCCGTCCAGGCGCTCTATCAGATGGACGTAGCCGGCAGCGGCGTCTTCGAGATCACGGCCGAATACGAAGCCTTCCGTCTCGGCAAGGAAGTCGATGGCGCGCTCTATCGCGAGGCGGACGCGCAATGGTTCCGCGCCATCCTGACCGGCGTCGTCGAGAACCAGAAGACCATCGATCCCGTCATCCGCCAGGCGCTGACCGAGGACTGGCCGTTGTCGCGGCTGGATTCGACCCTGCGCGCCATCCTGCGCGCCGGCGTCTATGAGCTGATGAAGCGCGAGGATGTGCCGGTTGCCGTCATCGTCTCCGAATATGTCGACATTGCCAAGGCGTTCTACGAGGAAGACGAGCCGAAGCTGGTCAACGCCGTCCTTGATCGCGTCTCGCGCCGGGTACGCGGCGAGGGACGTGGCAAGGACGCTTCGTGACAACCGCGACGGCGGCGGTCGCCGAGGCCGGCAGGGAAGGGCGCCGCACTGCTATCCTGCTCGCCGCCGCGCAGGCGATCGTCGGTTCGGCCGCTCCGATCGCCATTTCGCTCGGCGCGCTAGCCGGCCAATACCTGCTCGGTCCCGACAAGTCGCTGGCGACGGCTCCGATCACGGGTTTCAACATCGGCGTGGCGCTCGGAGCGTTGCCGGCCGCCGCCATCATCCGCAGCCTCGGCCATCGCGGCGGCTTCATGACCGGCACCGTGGTCACCGCGCTTGGCGGCCTGATCTCGACCCTCGCGCTCTTCCAGGGCAGCTTCTGGCTGTTCGCCTTCGGCCTCTGCGTCATCGGCGTCGGCGGCGCCTTTGTCCAGCAGTTCCGCTTCGCCGCCGCCGACAACGCGCTGCCCGAATTCAAGGCACGGGCCATCTCCTTCGTGCTGGCCGGCGGCATCATCACAGCCGTCCTCGGGCCGCAGATCGTCATTTACACGCGTGAACTGCTGGCCCCGGTCATGTTCGCGGGGTCCTTCGCCTCGATCCTGCCCCTGGCAGCGGTTGGCGCGGTCATCCTGTCGTTCCTGCATGTGTCTTCAAGGGCCAAGGCCGTCACGGAGACCGCCGCAAGCGATGCCCGCCCGCTGATTGAAATCGTCACTCAGCCGCGCTTCGTCGCTGCACTTTTCTGCACCGTCGGAAGCTACGCGCTGATGAGCTTCGTCATGACGGGCGCGCCGCTCGCCATGGTCGGCTGCGGTCTGTCGGAGGACAATGCCACGCTCGGCATTTCCTGGCACGTCATGGCCATGTTCGGGCCGAGCTTCTTCACCGGTGCTTTGATTCATCGCTTCGGCGCCGAGCGCATCGTCGCCACTGGCCTTATCCTGTTGATCGGCTGCGCCGCCGTGGCGCTTTCCGGACTGGCGCTGTGGCAGTTCTGGACCGCGCTGATCCTGCTCGGGCTCGGCTGGAATTTCGGTTTTATCGGCGCCACGGCGATGGTCGCCGCCAGCTATCGGCCCTCCGAAAAGAGCAAGGTTCAGGGCTTCCACGACTTCGTTCTGTTCGGCTCCGTCGCCTTTGCCTCGCTGATGTCGGGCGCGATCTACAATGCCTGGGGCTGGACCATGTTGAACTGGATCGTCTTCCCGGTCGTACTGCTTTGCTTCATCGCGCTCGGCACGTTGAAGTTCGTGGGCGTTCCCAAATTCTGAAGAAGGTGCCCGACCAGCTCTTTCGGCCACTTGAACAATCTCCTGCAACGACCAGCATCATGCGTCCGGCGGGAGCACCTGCAGGACCCGCGCGATGAACATGTGGAACTCCTGCATATAGTTGCGCAGGAATGTCTTTGTTGACTCCACCGTCACCTCGCCATCATCGGTGATCAATCCCGGAGTGAATTGAATGTAGGCTTCGGGCGAGTTCATCTGCGGTGCGTTGCAGAAGCTGAGCACGCTGCGCAGGCTCTGCTGGGCGACAGCGGTCGCGATCGCGCCGGGTGACGTTCCGATGACGGCAGTCGGTTTGCGGGCAAAAGAGTTCTTGCCGTAGGGGCGACTGGCCCAGTCGATCGCATTTTTAAGGCCGCCGGGGATCGATCGGTTGTACTCCGGCGTGACGAAAAGCACCGCCTGGACGGACGCGATGGCCTTCTTGAACTCCAATGCGACCGGCGGAAAGTTGGCATCATAGTCGTAGCTGTAGAGCGGCAGGTCCTTGAAGGAGATTTCCGTCATTTCAAGTTCGGGCGGCGCCAGTTTCACGAGGGCCTTCGCAAGCTTGCGGTTGATGGAGCCCTTGGCAAGGCTGCCGATGAGGTAGCCGACTTTATGTTTGGCCATGACACACTCCTGTTTTGGCCGCCGACCCGCCTTTCCTAATATTCCGCAGAACAGGACAAGCCGCCAGCCGGCCTTAGGTCAGCATTGCGCCATGTCGGGTGGAACAGCGCTTTTGTCGGATCGAACAAAATTATTGCGCCTTTCCCCTTGGTTATGAAACCGTGTACCCCGACTGCCCATTATAACCGTGCTCATATGCAGCCACCGGTCAATCGGTTCATAGCAAGGGATTTCACAATGTTTTCAATCGGGAAGCTCGCCGTAGCAGCCATCGCGCTCGGCCTTGCCACTGCCTCGGCCAGCGCCCAGGTGGTTGTCTCCTCGAAGATCGATACCGAAGGCGGCGTGCTGGGCAACATCATTCAGCTCGTGCTCAACGCCAACAACATCAAGACCACCGACCGCATCCAACTCGGCGCGACGCCCGTGGTGCGCGAGGCGATCATCGCCGGCGAGATCGACATCTATCCCGAATACACCGGCAACGCCGCCTTCTTCTTCCAGAAGGCCGACGATCCGGTCTGGAAGGATGCCGCCAAGGCTTACGAAACCGCCAAGAAGCTCGACTATGACGCCAACAAGATCGTCTGGCTGTCGCCATCGCCGGCCAACAACACTTGGGCGATCGCGTTGCGCAAGGAAGTGGCCGACGAGAACAAGCTCGTCACCTTGACGGACTTCGGCAAATACGTCTCGGGCGGCGGCAAGGTTGTGCTCGCGGCCTCCGCCGAGTTCGTCAATTCTGCGGCGGCGCTCCCGGCCTTTCAGACCACATACGGCTTTACGTTGAAGCCCGACCAGCTGATCACGCTCTCCGGCGGCGACACCGCGGCGACCATCGCGGCTGCCGCCAACCAGACCAACGGCGCCAACGCCGCCATGGTTTACGGCACCGATGGCGGCATCCAGCCCTCCGGCCTTGTCGTTCTCCAGGACGACAAGAACGTGCAGCCCGTCTACCAGCCGGCACCGATCATCCGCGAGAAGGTGCTGAAGGAACATCCCGAGATCGAGACGCTGCTGAAGCCGGTCTTCGCCAAGCTCGACCTGACCACGCTGCAGCAGCTCAACGGCCGCGTGCAAGTGGGTGGTGAGCCTGCGAAGGGGGTGGCCGAGGACTTTTTGAAGAAGAACGGGTTCTTGAAGTAGATAGCGGCAGAATAAATGCGAGCCGGAGAGGTGCGGCTGGCGGAACTGCTGATCTCCCCCCGCAAGGGGGAGATTGGATGTCGCTTGGGCTTTCGCCAATCACCAAAGACGGAAAACTTTCATCTGACTGTTGGGCGGGGCTTCGATGATGCCGCGCTTCGATAAGCTCGGCGTCGTTATCGCCGCGATCGTCGCTTACGCTGCCTTGGCGGCACCCTTCGCTACGTTTCGCGCCAACCGAATCGTGCCCGGACAGGCGCGCTCCATCCTCGAGGCCCTGCCGTCTCCGCTCGGCATCCTGCTGCTGGCGATAGTGATCGCCGGCGGCATGGTCGCGCTGCTGAGGACGCCGCTCGTCCCGAGGCTCGCTACCGGCATCGTCGGGCTTGTCGCTCTCGCGATCCTGATCGGCGTCGCCGGCGGTTTCCTGACGCCCGACGGTAACACGTTCGCCCGCATCGCGCCGGCCTCCGGTTTCTGGCTGCTGATCTTTGCCTTCGCCTTGCTTCTGGCCGATGTGCTGACTAGGCTGAGCCTGTCGCCTTTGGCGCGCATCGGCATTCTTGCCGTCGCCGCGCTCGCCATCGGCGCGTTGCTGGCATCGGGGCTTTGGGACAGTCTTTCCATCCTCAAGGAATATTCCAACCGCGCCGATAGTTTCTGGGCCGAAGCGTCCAAGCACGTCACGCTGGCGCTCGGCTCGCTGGCGGCGGCGGTGGTCGTCGGAGTGCCGCTCGGTATTCTCTGCCACCGCGTCGAGCGGCTGCGGGATGGCGTCCTCAATGTGCTCAACATCATCCAGACCATTCCGTCGATCGCGCTCTTCGGTCTGCTGATCGCGCCGCTCGGCTGGGTCGCTCTGCATGTGCCGGGTGCCGCAGCGATCGGCATCAGGGGCATCGGCACCGCGCCCGCCTTTGTGGCGCTCTTCCTCTATTCGCTGCTGCCGGTGGTGGCGAACACCGTCGTCGGGCTGGCTGGTGTACCCCGCGGGGCCAACGATGCCGCGCGCGGCATGGGCATGACCGATCGCCAGCGTCTGCTCGATGTCGAGTTCCCGCTTGCCTTTCCTGTAATCCTCACCGGCATCCGCATCGTTCTGGTGCAGAACATCGGCCTGGCCACGATCGCGGCGCTGATCGGCGGCGGCGGCTTTGGCGTGTTCGTCTTCCAGGGCATTGGCCAGACGGCGATGGACCTGGTGCTTCTCGGCGCGGTGCCGACCGTGGCGCTGGCCTTCGCCGCGGCCATCATCCTCGACGCGATTATCGAAATGACCTCCACCAAGCGCAGGACGGACTCCGAATGATCGAGATCCAAGGCATCACCAAGCGCTACAACGGAACGGCGGTCGTCGACGATGTTTCGATGGTCATCGAGCCGCGCACCATCGCGGCCATCGTCGGCACGTCGGGATCCGGCAAGACGACGCTGCTCAGGATGATCAACCGGCTGGTCGAGCCGACCTCCGGCGTCATCAAGATCGACGGCGCCGACAATCGCTCGCTGCCTGGATACCAGCTGCGCCGCAGCATCGGCTATGCTATCCAGGGCCATGGCCTGTTCCCGCATCGCACGGTGGCCCAGAACATCGCCACGGTGCCGCAGCTGCTCGGTTGGGACAAGGACCGCATCAAGGCGCGCGTCGAAGAACTGATGACGCTCTACCAGCTCGATCCGCAGGCCTATGGTCCGCGCTATCCCCATGAGCTCTCCGGCGGCCAGCAGCAGCGCGTCGGCGTTGCCCGCGCGCTCGCCGCGGAACCCAATGTGCTTTTGATGGACGAACCGTTCGGGGCGCTGGACCCGATCATACGCACCAAGGCGCAGGAGGATCTGCTGGCGATCCAGAAGCGTTTCGGCACCACCATCATCCTGGTCACGCACGACATGGAGGAAGCGGTGCATATGGGCGACAAGATCGCCGTCATGGACGCCGGCAAGGTGCTGCAATACGCCAAACCGGCGGAGATCCTGGCGAGGCCGGCAAATGGCTTCGTCGAGACCCTGGTCGGCTCCAGCGAGCGGCCGTTCCGGCTGCTTTCGCTCGGCCGCGCGCGCGATGCCGTGGAGCCCGGCGGCGCGGAGGGCGAGGCGATCCCCGCCGACGCCAGCCAGCGCGACGCTTTGGCCGAACTTCTGTGGTCGGGTCGCCCGGCGCTGCCGGTGAAGGACGGCAACGGCAAGCTCATCGGACGCATCACCATGGAAGGGCTGGTGAAGCGGGCGAGGCCGGCATGAAGGCCTGGCTGCCCGCGCTGCTGAGACTGGCCATTTTCGCGCTGCTGGTGGTCTTCATCACCAGCCCGAACTGGTTCGAGCCGCTGCTGAAGCCGCTGACCGAGAACGGCGCGCCGGCGATCTATAACCAGGGCAGCCTGCTGACGCTGACCCTGCAGCATCTGCGCACTGTCTTGGTCGCGACGGTGGCGGCGACGATCGTCGCGGTGGCCCTGGCCATCCTGGTCACCAGGCCGGCCGGCGCCGAGTTCCTGCCCTTGTCGCGCAGCCTGGTCAATATCGGCCAGACCTTTCCGCCGGTTGCCGTGCTGGCGCTTGCGGTGCCGGCCGTGGGTTTCGGCGAGAAGCCGACGCTGATCGCGCTCTTCCTCTACGGCCTGCTGCCGATCTTCGAAAACGCGCTGACGGCGCTCACTACGCTGCCTGGCAATGTGATGGAGGCAGCGCGCGGCGCCGGCATGACCGGCTGGCAAAGGCTGGTGAAGGTCGAGCTGCCGCTGAGCGCCCCGGTGGTCCTCGGCGGCATCCGGCTCTCGGTGGTCATCGGCCTCGCCACCGCGACCATCGGCTCGACGGTTGCCGCCAAAACATTGGGCGAGGTGATCATCGCCGGCCTGATCTCGAACAATCTTGCCTTCGTTCTGCAGGGCGGCCTGATCGTCGCGGCGCTCGCGGTGCTGATCTATGACGGGCTGTCGGCGATCGAGCGCTACGCCGCGCGGCGGATGGGCCAGGAAGCGGAGTAAGCCGCGGGGTTCTGGGTCAAAACGAGCGGGCAGGGTGGTCCAGCGTCAGCTCGAGCGTTGCGCCGGCTCCGCTGGCGATCCAGCGGCGACGGACGATGGCGAAGTCGTGTCTGGTGCCGGTGTCTTCCAGCGAAACAAGATCACCTACCGCGCAATCGCTATCGAGACGAAGCGCTGCCAAGATCCCGGCGATCGAATGCTTGCCGGCATAACGGCTTGCCGCCGATGTGAGTGTGATGATGACCGGCCGACCAGTTGCGCGATCTTCGGGACTCGGCGATTGATCTTCTTGATGCCCCGACCTTTCAGCAGGAGTTCTTGCCATGACCTTGCGTCTCTCCAAGATCGTCATGTGTCTGTGTCTTGCGGCGTTCGCCTTCCTGGTCGCCTTCGGCAACATCACCGATTACGGCTCAAACTTCGCCTTTGTCCAGCATGTGCTGAGCATGGATACGACCTTTCCGGGCAACGCCCTGATGTACCGCTCGATCACCAACCCGGCGCTGTGGACAGCCGGCTACTGGCTGATCATCCTCGGCGAGGCGTTGACCTGCCTGCTCTACCTCATCGCCGCCTCGGCCCTGTGGCGGGCGCGCAAAGCCAGCGGGCAGGACTTCAACGATGCCAAGAAATTCGCCGTCATCGCCGCCACCATGGGCTTCCTGATCTGGTATTTCGGCTTCATGGTTGTGGGCGGCGAGTGGTTCGCCATGTGGCAGTCGAGCATATGGAACGGCCAGCAGAAGGCGTTCATGTTCTACATGACCATGCTCGCCGTGCTGATCTTCGTGCGCGCTGATTTACGCAGCGTGATTTCAATCGATCTAAAAGGACGGTGGGTGTCCGCCCATGAGTTGCCGCCGTCCTCTTTTGGGCGAAAGCCGGGCAAAAACCGAACAATATCTTGACGTTCCGAGCCCTGTTTCGCATACACGCCAGCGAAGGGGCGGATTCCGGCTGCCGGCAATCCGTCTCCCGTTCAAACGGCCCAGGGAGGGGTTCTTTTGGGCCATCAATCGAGGAAAATCCGGCAATGACCATCATTACCGCCGTCATCGCCTGCGGCTTGCTGTCAGTTCTGTACGCCATTTGGGCGACACGTTCGGTCCTTGCGTCCGATCAGGGCAATCAGCGCATGCAGGAAATCTCCGCGGCCATCCGCGAAGGCGCCCAGGCCTATCTGGCGCGCCAGTACACCACCATCGCCGTCGTCGGCATTGTCGTGCTCCTGCTCGCCTGGTGGCTGCTCTCGATCACCTCCGCGATCGGCTTCCTGATCGGCGCCGTGCTTTCGGGCGCCGCCGGCTTCATCGGCATGCATGTTTCGGTGCGCGCCAATGTGCGCACCGCGCAGGCCGCATCGAACAGCCTGGCCGCCGGCCTCGACATCGCCTTCAAATCCGGCGCCATCACCGGCCTGCTGGTCGCAGGCCTGGCGCTGCTCGGCGTCTCGATCTACTACGCCATCCTGACCGGCCCGATGGGACTGCAGCCGAATGACCGCGTCGTCATCGACTCGCTGGTTTCGCTCGGCTTCGGCGCATCGCTGATCTCGATCTTCGCTCGTCTCGGCGGCGGCATCTTCACCAAGGGCGCGGATGTCGGCGGCGATCTCGTCGGCAAGGTCGAGGCCGGCATTCCGGAAGACGATCCACGCAACCCCGCCACCATCGCCGACAATGTCGGCGACAATGTCGGCGACTGCGCCGGCATGGCGGCTGACCTGTTCGAGACCTACGCGGTGACGGTTGTCGCCACCATGGTTCTGGCCGCCATCTTCTTCGGCGGCACGGCGGTTCTGGGTGCGGCAATGCTCTATCCGCTCGCCATCTGCGGCGCCTGCATCCTGACCTCTATCGTCGGTACCTTCTTCGTCAAGCTGGGCTCCAACGGCTCGATCATGGGCGCCCTCTATAAGGGCCTGATCGTCACCGGACTGCTGTCGATCGTCGGCTTGGCCATTGCCACCTCGGCGGTACTGGGCTGGGGTGAGATCGGCAATGTCGGCGGGCTCGCCATCACAGGGAAGAACCTGTTCATCTGCGGGTTGATCGGCTTGGCCGTGACCGGCCTCATTGTGGTGATCACCGAATACTACACCGGCACCAACAAGCGCCCGGTGAACTCGATCGCTCAGGCGTCGGTGACCGGCCACGGCACGAACGTCATCCAGGGCCTCGCCGTCTCGCTGGAGGCGACCGCCCTGCCGGCCATCGTCATCGTCGGCGGCATCATCGCCACCTACCAGCTTGGCGGCCTCTTCGGAACGGCAATCGCCGTCACGACCATGCTCGGCCTCGCCGGCATGATCGTGGCGCTCGACGCCTTCGGCCCGGTCACCGACAATGCCGGCGGCATCGCCGAAATGTCCGGCCTGCCCAAGGAAGTGCGCCACTCGACCGACGCGCTCGACGCGGTCGGCAACACCACCAAGGCGGTCACCAAGGGCTATGCCATCGGCTCGGCCGGCCTCGGCGCGCTGGTGCTGTTCGCGGCCTACTCGAACGATCTCCGGTTCTTCGCCGCCAATGGCGACAAGTACCCCTACTTCCAGGGCATGGGCGAGATCTCCTTCGACCTCTCCAATCCGTATGTCGTCGCCGGCCTGATCTTCGGCGGCCTGATCCCCTATCTGTTCGGCGGCATCGCGATGACAGCCGTCGGCCGCGCCGCGGGCTCCATCGTCGAAGAAGTGCGCAAGCAGTTCCGCGAGGACAAGGGCATCATGGCCGGCACGTCCAAGCCGAACTATGCCCGCGCGGTCGATCTTCTGACCAGGGCGGCAATCCGGGAAATGATCGTCCCGTCGCTGCTGCCGGTGCTTGCGCCGCTCGTCGTCTATTTCGGCGTGCTCCTGATCTCCGGCTCCAAGGCCTCGGCCTTCGCGGCGCTCGGCGCCTCGCTGCTCGGCGTCATCGTCAACGGCCTCTTCGTCGCCATCTCGATGACGTCCGGCGGCGGCGCCTGGGACAACGCCAAGAAGTCGTTCGAGGACGGCTTCACCGACAAGGACGGCGTCAAGCACCTGAAGGGCTCCGAGGCTCACAAGGCCTCGGTCACCGGCGACACCGTCGGCGATCCCTACAAGGATACCGCCGGCCCGGCCGTCAACCCGGCGATCAAGATCACCAACATCGTCGCGCTGCTTCTGCTCGCCGTTCTCGCGCACGGCTGATGGCGGCGATGTTCCAGGACAAAGCCCGCGGGAGCGATCCCGCGGGCTTTTTTCGGCACCACATCATGCATTCTGCGTTCCGCCGGGGCACTCAACTGGCTTCCGGCCTTTCGCTGCCATGGCTGTAGCGGGCGAGCAACTCGTCGGCATCCGGTTCTCGCTCTGGCATCGGCGGTAAGCCGCGTGTCTGGCGCAGCATGGCCATGAACGCGCCGCGGCGAAATTGGCGGCGGAAGGAACGCGCCCGCGGATGGACGCCGAGGGCAGCCAGCAGCCTGCGTTTGAGGTAGCGGGAGCGCTTGAGGGGAGCAGGTTCTTCGGCGTTGCCGAGAATCCTCACGCGCAACGCGTCTGGCGCATTCATCGCGTCCATGAGTTCTTCCTGCTCCCGCGCCGTGTCTCGCGCATAGCTGCCTTCGCGCTTGCCCGAATGCAGCATGAGCACGGTCAAATGAGGCATAGTCGCGATCACCGCACCCTTGCGCCAGGCACGGAACAGCCAGTCCTGGGAACTTTCGCAAACGCACTGGCTGGCCGGGCGCCATGGCCCAAGCCTTGGCAGCGACGTCCGCCGGATCATTTGCGCGGAGCCGAATCCGACGGTGGTGACCGGATCATAGAAGCCGTCACGCCCCATCCCGAGGATCATATGCCTGGAACCTTTGCTCTCGGACGACTCGATGACTGCTCCTCGGGCGATCACCACATCGGCGCCGGTGGCGTCGATCCAGCCGCTCATGGACGTCAGATGGTCGGGGAACCAGAGGTCGTCATGGTTCAAGATGGCCACGAAACGGCCGCGTGCTCTGGCAAAGCCGATATTGTTGGGCCCCGACTGCTCGCCAAAATTCACGGGAAGATCGATATAGGAGATCCGGGCGTCGCCGAAAGCGGCGACCGTTGTCGCGGTGTCCGGCCGGCAGGCGTCGCCAATGACTATGGCTTCCCAGTTCTGCAGAGTCTGACCGACGAGGCTCTTCAGCGTCTGGCGCAGGACCGCCGGGCGGTTGTGCGTCGCGATGACGACCGAGACAAGCGGTTCGATCCGCCCTGTTGGCGCGTCTTGACCGGCCTGTTCCACGCTACACCAGCTTGTAGGGAATCTGTTCCGTGTCCGGCGGCAGGCGCCAATGATCGGGCGCGTCATAGGCGTAGGCCTTGTCGACGAGGTTGAGCACCAACGCCGTTTCCGGTCCGAGCGCGACCACACCGTGCCAGACGCCGGGCGGAATGACGACGATGGCGGGCCTGACCGCTCCGACAATCTTGTGCCAAAGCGTGCCGAATGTCGGCGAGGCCTTGCGACCGTCGAACAGTGAGATGCGAACGCTGCCCGCCGAGCAAAAAAGCCGGTCGGTTGTGACGCCATGGGCATGCCATCCCGTCACCGCGCCGGGATAAAGCGTGCGCTGAAACACCTGTCCAACGGGAAGTCCGTCGAGATCCCATTCTTCGCGAAAGACCTCAGTGAGGTAGCCGGTCGAAGTCGCGACAGGTCGGATTTCCTTGAGCGCGACGCCGTCGATTGTCGGCGGATCGACGACAAGCCAGTCAGGTGTCACGGTCTGCCGGTCAGGCGTGCCCGTCGCCATCCAGCCTTGCGGCACAGTGCGATCGCTGTTGCTCATGATAGATCCCCAATCCCCAGCAAATTGATAGGGGGACGCCGGAATATAAGCAAGTATGCGTCCTGGCCGCGCGTAAACAAAACCCGCCGGCGAGGCGGCGGGTTCTGATTGTTCTGCAGCCGTCGATAGACTTAAGGCGTACCCCCGCTGCCGCCGCCGGGGATGCCGGGTGCCAGCTTGCTCGCACCGCTGATGATCTGGCTGAGGAAGTTCTGGTCCTTGCCGCCGGTCGGCGTCGTCCGCGAGATGAAGTCGAAGATCTTGCCGTCCTTGAGACCATAATTGGCGATCTGGGTGACGCGGCCGTCCGCGCCGAAATAGACCGCCAGCACATGCTGGTCGATGATCCGGGGGTTGTCGAAGGCGACGTAGCGCTTGCGCGTTTGCGAGATGTAGTAGAAGGCCTCGTTATCGAAGGTCGCCGTCGTCGACGGCGTGCCCAGCGCCAAAAGCACCTGTTCGCGGCTCGACCCGACCGGTACCGAATCGATCGCCTGCTGGTCGATGACGTAGCCTTTCGTCAGCGTCTCGCTTGGATGGAGATCGCCGAACATCTTGGACGAATTGCAGGCGGAAAGCGCTGATACCACGACCAGCAGCGAAGCCACGCCCACCTGGGCGGGCGCAAAGAACGACTTGAATTTCAGCGCACCCAACAACAATTCTCCATAACATCCCCGCAACTTGCGCTGGGCCGCAAAACCGGTAAACCAGCTTCGATGCCGATGCAACAAGGCCAAATTAAACAACAGGTCCCCGGGAGACCGCCCTCGATGTTCCAGCGCCTTTTTGGCCGCGAACGCAATGCCAACCGCGCTATCACCGACGCGCTCTACGCACAAATCGTGGCGGCGGCGCGGCAAACGGTGTTTTATTCCGACTGGAATGTGCCGGATACGCCGCTCGGCCGCTTCGAGATGCTGTCGCTGCACATGTATCTCGTCCAGCATCGGCTGCATGGCGAGCAAGGTGTGGCCGCCGAGGTCGCGCAAGTGCTGATCGACGAGTTCTTTCTCGATGTCGAGCATTCGCTGCGCGAGCTCGGCATCAGCGATGTCGGCGTGCCCAAGCGCATGAAGAAGCTGGCAAAGATGTTTTACGGCCGCACGGCCGCTTATGACGACGCGCTCGGGCAGGACGATCGGGTGGCGCTTGCGGCGGCACTTGCCCGCAACGTCAGGCCGGACGCCGGTTCCTGGCCGCACGCGCCGCTGCTGGCGGACTATGTCCGCGAGGCCTCGCGGAAGCTTGCCGCGCAGCCGACCGAATCGATTGTCGCCGGCACCGCCGCGTTCCCGGCCGCCGGGACCGCGTGAAGGAGGCGCTGATGAAAGACGCCGAATTGCAAAGCCCGGTATCCTTTGTCGCCAATGTCGCGCGGCTGCCGCAAAAGGGCCTGCCCGTCGTGGTCGAGGCCGATGAAGCCCAGCGTCAATCGCTTGCCGCCGAACATGATCTGCTTTCGGTCGAAAGCTATCGCGCCGAGCTGCTCGTGACCTCCTGGAAACGCAATGGCGTCAAGGTCACCGGCCGCGTCGAGGCCGACATCACGCAAGCCTGCATCGTCACCCTGGATCCGGTTGCCGCGCATATCGACGAGCCGGTCGAGGCGCTGTTTCTGCCCGAGCAGTCGAAGCTTGGGCGCGAAGGTTTCGAGGGCGGCGGCGAGATCATCCTCGACGCCGACGGACCGGACAGTCCGGAGACATTTTCCGGCGACACCATCGACGTCGGCGCGCTGGCGGAGCAGTTTTTCGGCCTGGCGATCGATCCCTATCCGCGCAAGCCGGGGGCGTCGCTCGATGTTGCCGGCGACGACCAGCCTGAGGAAAGCGAATTCCAGAAAAAGCTGCGTTCGCTGCTTGGAAAATCCTGAGGTTGGTCCGGATTTTGGAAAAGTTGGTTGTGCGTCAGCCCAAAACCGCTATTTTCGCCGAACCTTCGCGAGCCCCCTTACCTTGGCAGGCGTTCGCCGCAAGCCAGGCAAACCGTGAGAAAAATACCACGTGATCAGGATTTCCATCGATGCCATGGGCGGCGATCACGGACCGAGCGTGGTCATCCCGGCGCTGATGACGGTCGCCATACGCCGTCCTGACATCCGCTTCGTCATCTACGGCCGCGAGGACGTGGTGCGTCCCGAGCTTGCGAAATTTCCGAAACTCGGCGAGGTGAGTGAGTTCGTCCATTGCGAGGTCGCCGTGCGCATGGACGACAAGCCGAGCCAGGCCTTGCGCCACGGCCGCTGGAAGTCGTCGATGTGGAAGGCCGTCGAGGCGGTCAAGAACGGCGGGGCGCAGGCCTGCATCTCGGCCGGCAACACCGGCGCGCTGATGGCGATGTCGAAATTCTGCCTGCGCACCATGGCCACCATCGACCGCCCGGCGATCGCGGCGCTCTGGCCCACGACGCGCGGCGAAAGCGTGGTGCTCGATGTCGGCGCCACCATCGGCGCCGATGCGCATCAGCTTATCGATTTCGCCATTCTGGGCACCGGCATGGCGCGCTCGGTGTTCGGCGTCGAGCGGCCGAGCGTCGGCCTACTCAATGTCGGCGTCGAGGAGATCAAGGGCCAGGAAGAGGTCAAGGAAGCCGGCCGCATGCTGCGTGAGGCCAACATGGCCTCGATGAACTATCGCGGCTTCGTCGAGGGCGACGATATCGGCAAGGGAACGGTCGACGTGGTGGTCACCGAAGGCTTTGCCGGAAACATCGCGCTCAAGACGGCCGAAGGCACCGCAAGGCAGATCGCCGGCTATCTGCGCGCCGCCATGAGCCGCACGCTCATGGCCAAGATCGGCTATGTCTTCGCCAAGGGCGCCTTCGACAGGCTGCGCGAAAAGATGGATGTCGGTCGCTCCAATGGCGGCGTCTTCCTGGGGTTGAACGGCATCGTGGTGAAGAGCCATGGCGGCGCCGATTCGGATGGCTTCGCGGCAGCCATCGAGCTCGGCTACGACATGGTGCGCAACAATCTGCTTGACCGGATCGAGGCCGACCTCGATCTGTTCCATGCGCGCAACCCGACTGCGCAGGCAAACAGGAAATCCGGTGTCGCCGCCGACGCCGAGGAATAGGAACGAGCTTTGATCAGATCAGTCGTGCGCGGCAATGGTGCCGCGCTGCCCCGCCGCATCATGAAGAATGCCGATTTCGAAGGCATGGTCGAGACCTCCGACGAGTGGATCGTCCAGCGCACCGGCATTCGCCAGCGCCACGTCGCGGCCGACGACGAGACGACGGCCTCGCTCGGAGAGGCGGCCGCGCGCGCCGCGCTCGACAGCGCCGGCATGACACCCGCCGATATCGACCTCATCATCCTGGCGACCTCGACGCCCAACAACACGTTCCCGGCGACTGCCGTCGAAATCCAGAACCGGCTCGGCATGCATCACGGCTTCGCCTTCGACATGCAGGCCGTATGCTCGGGCTTCGTCTACGCCGTCGCCACCGCCGACCTTTATATCCGCGGCGGCCTCGCCAAACGCGTCCTGGTGATCGGCTCGGAAACATTCTCGCGCATCCTCGACTGGAGCGACCGCTCAACCTGCGTGCTGTTTGGCGACGGCGCCGGCGCGCTGGTTCTCGAAGCGGAAGAGGGCGCCGGGGCGATCACCGATCGCGGCGTTTTGGCGGCAAGCTTGCGCTCGGACGGCGTGCACAAGGACAAGCTCTTCGTCGACGGCGGCCCTTCGACCACGGGAACCGTCGGTCATCTCAGGATGGAAGGCCGTGAAGTGTTCAAGCATGCCGTCGGCATGATCACCGATGTCATCGAGGCGACCTTCGGCCAGGCCGGCATAACGGCCGAGGACCTCGACTGGTTCGTGCCGCATCAAGCCAATAAACGGATTATTGACGCTTCCGCCAAGAAGCTCGGGATTGCCGAAGAGAAAGTGGTGGTCACCGTCGATCTACACGGTAACACCTCGGCTGCCTCGGTGCCGCTCGCTCTCTCGGTGGCCGTCGCCGACGGCCGCATCAAGAAGGGCGACCTTGTGCTTCTCGAGGCGATGGGTGGAGGTTTCACCTGGGGCGCGGTATTGCTCCGCTGGTAAGTGCCGAACGCGCCGGTTCGGTTCTTGACCTTGCCGGATCAATTACTTAGGCTCTGCCTTTACCTGTATCGATTTACGTGTTGCGAGCAGATGGGACGGTCGCATGGGGGGAAAGACACTTACGCGTGCCGACCTAGCTGAAGCCGTTTACCGGAAGGTTGGCTTGTCGCGAACTGAATCGGCCGAGCTCGTCGAGGCCGTCCTGGATGAGATCTGCGAGGCCATCGTTCGAGGCGAGACGGTGAAGCTGTCTTCCTTCGCCACCTTCCATGTCCGTTCCAAGAACGAGCGCATCGGCCGCAATCCCAAGACGGGCGAGGAAGTGCCGATCCTGCCGCGCCGGGTGATGACGTTCAAATCGTCGAATGTGCTCAAGAACCGGATCCTGCGTTCGCACCAGAACAGCAAGGGCAAGGGCAGCAAGTAGTTTGCTGGCGAATACGGTTGAAAACCGCCGGCGGTTTTGACGCTGGGCTTGAATATCGTTTCATAAATCGCTGAAATAAGGGGCGATTCGGTATCATGCCCGGATCGTGGTCCAGTGTGGAGGATTGGCCCATGGACAAGAGCCCCGATGCTTTCCGCACCATCAGCGAAGTCGCGGAAGACCTCGATTTGCCGCAGCATGTGCTGCGTTTCTGGGAGACGCGCTTCACCCAGATCAAGCCGATGAAGCGTGGCGGCGGCCGGCGCTACTACCGGCCGCAGGACGTCGAGCTCATCAAGGGCATCAGGCATATGCTCTATGATCAGGGCTACACGATCAAAGGCGTGCAGAAGCTGTTGCGCGAGAACGGCAACCATTTTCTGGTCGCCATTGGCAATGGCGACATGGCCGCCGTGGAGGCGATCGCCCAGCGCCGCCAGGCCGAGCAGGTGCCGCTGACGGCGGCCGCCCAGCCGCGCGGCGACGAGGACGCGCTGGTCGGCCAGCCCAAGGTTAAGCCCAGCCGCCGTTTCTTCGGCCTCGGCAAGAGCGACGACGAAGGTCCGGTCCAACCCGACTCCTCGAAATTGTCGCGTGACAATCGCGCCCTGCTGCAGGAGGCGCTGTTCGATCTGCTGGAGTGCAAACGCCTGCTCGACCAGGTCCGTTGAACGGTCCGCTTGATGGGGCGCGGTCGGCCCGCAGGAACTGGCTTGTCGTCCATGCGTTAGGCCTTCTCGAAGAGAAGGACAACAAGCATGGCATCGTTTTCGACACTCTCCGACGTCGATATCGACAAGCAGGTCGCGGCGCTTTCGCGGCAATTGCACGATCTCAAGAAAGTTTTGGCCAGGCGCGGTGGCGCCTATTACGAGGACGGCAGCGAGATGGCGTCCGACTATTACACGCAACTTGCCGATCGCCTCCAGGAGGCGTTACCGGCAATGAGCCGCAGGGGCAGGGCGATCGAGCGTACGGCGCGCGATCATCCGGCAACGGCGGTGGCCGTCGGCCTTGTCGTGGTCGGATTGCTTGCCGGGCTTCTTATCAGCCGGCGCTGATCGATCTACGAGATTGAAACAGAAATGGCGGCCATCCTCGACGGCCGCCATTTCCATGCCACTCGGCTACAGATGATCAGTTCGCCAGCTTGAGCCGGGTCTTCGGGTCGGCCTTCATGACCTGGCTGCACTTGCCGTAGACGGTGCCGTTCTTGTCGGTGGCGTCGGTATAGGTGCCCTTGCAATCGAGCTGCAGCACCAGGCACGAGCCGTGGCCTTTACAGACCGCGCCGCCGTCGCCGGTCGGATGCGTGCCCGCGAAAGCCGGCGCCGAGACCGAGCCGAACGCCGAGACGACGAGAGCGGCGGCGAGCGTGATACGCTTGAAGTTGGTCATTTTGAGCATTTCCTTCCATTGGTTGAGGGATCGCCGTCCAGGCGTCCCGTGGGGTTGAGGAGCGCCTTCGCGGCGCCCATGACCGCTTAGTGCTGCCACCGATGGAAAGGTTCATGTGCCGCGCGATTTTTTCGATTGGCCGGCGATATCGGCGGACTGGACGGTCCGGGGTGCGTCTCTTGTTGCCGTTGCGCGGCACGCATTCCTGCGCGCATCGCCCGGCAAAGAAGCGGCTCACTTCGCCGCCAGCTTGTCGGTCAGCGTCACGACCAGCGGATTGCGGCGACGATCTTCCGCCACAACATTATCTGGTTGTAGCGCGTCGGGTGGCGGGATTTGGCAGATAGCCGAGCTTCAGGCGAAGCGGGCAAAGCCGGTTGGCCGGCGTCAGGAGGACACAGCAGACCGCCGACATCAGGCGGTGTCTGGCCGGCGGATCAGGGATGCTTAAGGAGACAGATCCGATGGGAAGGCTGGTCCGCTCTGGCAGCGAAGGCCTGCCTTCCCATCGGCAAAAAGGAAGGATCAGGCCTTCTTCGGAGCCATCTTGTGGTGGTGGCGATGATGATGGTGACGGTGGTGATGCCTGTGGTGATGACGATGATGATGATGCTTCTTCATCGGGGCCGCGTCGGCACTGGTGGTGCCGAGGATCGGCATGGTGAAAGCCAGCGCCAGAGCCAGCCCGAGCGCGGAGAGAAGGGACTTCTTCATGACTTCGTTTCCTTTTTACGCGGGCGTTCCGAGAGTCACCGGAGCAAATCGGTGACCCAAGCCTCGCGATAGGGACTATCCTCCTGGTTTTTTTCGACAATTTTTCCCAAATGTAGATTTTTGTTTCTGGATTGTTTCTGAGGAGACCTGTTGCGCTGGGTGCCCGCCCCGAGAGGCGAAGATTGCGCGATCTTTTGGAAATCCGAGGATGCGGCCGCTTGGGCTCACATGGGCGGCGCGACACCATGATTCCCGACCACGACGCGATTGGCGACGAGCTTGCCGTCGCCGCCGCGCTCGGCGTTGACGAACACTGTTACACCCGGCGTGAGATCCGCCGGTGTGGCGGTGGCGAACGTCACGATCGGTGTGGTCTGCGGGATCGCGATCCGTTTCTTCTGGCCATTGTC
Organism: Mesorhizobium sp. WSM4935; assembly: GCF_029625735.1. Classification (NCBI taxonomy): domain Bacteria; kingdom Pseudomonadati; phylum Pseudomonadota; class Alphaproteobacteria; order Hyphomicrobiales; family Phyllobacteriaceae; genus Mesorhizobium; species Mesorhizobium sp. WSM4935. The sequence goes on from NZ_JARTVR010000010.1 coordinate 111,520, forward strand.
ATAGGTGAGCGTGACCGTGCGGCCCTCGATTTCGGTGACGTCTGCGACGGTGCCGTTGGTCATGCGGCTGTTGGGCTGCAAATCCCAGTCGCGATCGCCTTCTCCCGTACCCTTCAGTGTGGCCGGGAAGATCACGACTTCCAACGCGCCGCTGCCGCCGTCGGCCTTGGATATCGAGGCGATGCCGAGAAAATCACCCTGCTTGATATCGGCCCCCGATGCCTTGGCGACACCCGAAATCTTCCAGCCGTCCGCAAGCGTGATCGTATCGGTCTTGCCGTTGCGATCCTTCACCGTCAGCTTTGATCCGGCGACGCTGACGACAGTGCCTCGAACACGCACTGCATCCGCTGCCCATGCTTGCGTCGCGCCGATGATGCTTGAGATTGTGCCAAGCACAATTGCGAACGATTTCAAATTCATGGCATCCGATCCTTTCGAGAAGCTTCCGGCGCCGTCTGTCGGCAGCCGGTGACGGCAAGCTAACGAATCGGAATGTCGAAAATGCCGGCGAATCCGGTCTCGGACCTTCAAAAGAACTTGATCGAGCGCCACGCGACCTTACATGTGCAGAGCCTGAGGCATTCGGCCAAAACGCCGCTTCACGATGGCGTGACGCCGCATCGGTGCTCTTGGCAAATCATGTGTTAACGAGCATTCTCCCGCCCGTCTCAGGCAACACCATTTCATCAGACCCTGTTTCATCTCAAGGAGTTGCCATGCCCAACACCGCACGAAACACTGTTTCGAACGACGTCATTGCCGCGTCCGGCCTCAACCCGTTGAAAGCCGCTCGCGAAACGAGGGGATATACGATCGAGGAGCTTTCTTTGACCTGCGGCCTGGCCGTGGGCGAGATCGTCGACATCGAGGACGGCAAGGACGCCGACCCCGCCAAGCTCCGCCGCATCGCTTCGGCGCTGCAGATGCCGGAAGATGAATTGATCAAAGTGCCGGCCGAAGAGAACCGGCCTATCCAGCAATAGAGACGCAAAAAGCGTCCACCGAAAAGCCCGCCGGGATTTCGCCCGGTGGGCTTTTTAGTGCCTGCACGCATAGGCGCTGGCTCTTGCCAAGATCGGCCGCATCATGCGATTCGCCGACCGCCGCTGTTCGACAAACTTGACGAGGGGTTCATCATGAGCTTGGAATCGGTTCGCGCCTTCTTTGCCGAGCGCGCGCCGGACGTGGAGGTCGTCGTCACCCAGGCGAGCTCGGCCACTGTCGCGCTGGCGGCGGAGGCGCATGGCGTCACGCCGGCGCAGATCGCCAAGACGATCTGCTTGCGCGTCGGAGAAGAGACCATGCTGGTCGTGACCAGTGGCATCGCGCGGCTCGACAATCGCAAATTCAAGGACAGGATGGGCGGCAAGCCTCGCATGCTCGGCGGCGAGGAGGTGCTGGCCGTCACCAGTCATCCGCCGGGCGGCGTCTGCCCGTTCGGCCTGCCGGCGCCGCTGCCGATTTATTGCGACCTGTCGCTCAAGCCCTTCGATGAAGTCGTTCCCGCCGCCGGCGCCACCAATGCCGCAGTGCGCATCACGCCCCAGCGCATGGCCGATCTGGTCGGCGCCGTTTGGGTCGACGTTTGCCAGTAACAATTGCCGCCTAGATATCCTTTCGCGGCCCGCGAAAGGGCCGCCGCGCGCCTTGAGCGGCGCCCGGTCGCGAGCGCTCGTTTTCCATTTGGCTCGGTACAGGGGGCTCGCCGTCGACGCGTTTAGCCGTTGCGCCCCGACCACCCCGAAAAGAGTCGATCGATGGCCAAATTGTGGACATTAGTCTTGACAGGAATACATATGTTCAATACCCGTCAAGCAACCGAACAGCATGCGATATGGGAGGAATACACGGTATGGCGTCCAATATTTCGTTGACGGGCCTTGCCCACGATCTCGAGGAACGAGCCAGGTCCGGCAAGCCCATCCGCATCGGCCTGATCGGTTCCGGTGAAATGGGCACCGATATCGTCACCCGTGTCGCCCATATGTCCGGTATCGAGATCGGCGCCATCTCCGAATTGAACCTTCCCGCGGCCAGCAAGGCCGTCGACATCGCCTTCCAGGAAACCGGGCACGCGCGGGAAGTGTCGAACGCCTCGGCGATGACGTCGGTCATGGAGGCCGGTAAGATCGCCGTAACCAACGACTCCAGCCTGATCATCGGCAACGAGCTGATCGACGTCGTCATCGACGCGACCGGCGTTCCGGCCGTCGGCGCCGAGATCGGTCTGCGCGCCATGGAGCACGGCAAGCATCTGGTGATGATGAATGTCGAGGCGGACGTCACCATCGGCGCCTATCTTAAGAGCGAAGCCGACCGCCTTGGCGTGACCTATTCGCTGGGCGCCGGCGACGAGCCGTCTTCCTGCATGGAGCTGATCGAGTTCGTCTCCGCCATGGGCCACCCGATCGTTGCCGCCGGCAAGGGCAAGAACAACCCGCTTAACATCGACGCCACGCCTCCGGACTATGAGGAGGAGGCGAACCGCCGGCATATGAATGTGCGCATGCTGGTCGAGTTCGTCGACGGTTCGAAGACCATGGTCGAGATGGCGGCGATCGCCAACGCGACCGGGCTCGTTCCCGACAAGCCCGGCATGCACGGTCCGTCCGCGACGCTCGGCGAATTGTCGAAGGTGTTGGTGCCCGAGAAGGACGGCGGCGTGCTGTCGAAGGTCGGTGTCGTCGACTATTCGATCGGCAAGGGCGTGGCGCCTGGCGTCTTCGTCGTGGCCGATATGTCGCATCCGCGCATTTCGGAGCGCATGGAAGACCTGAAGATGGGCAAGGGTCCGTATTTCACCTTCCATCGCCCCTATCACCTAACGTCGCTGGAAGTGCCGCTGACCTGCGCCCGCGTCGTGCTCTACGGCAAGGCCGACATGGTGCCGCTGGCGAAGCCCGTGGCCGAGGTCTGCGCGGTCGCCAAGAAGGATCTGAACCCCGGCGACAAGCTCGATGCCATCGGCGAATATTGCTATCGCGCCTGGATCATGACGGCGCCGGAAGCCCATGCGGCGCGCGCCATCCCTTGCGGCCTGCTGCAGGGCGGCTCCGTCACGGCGCCCGTCAAAAAGGGCGAGCTCATCACCTATGCCAACGCCGCGCCCGCGCCGGGTTCGAAGATCGCCGAACTGCGCGCCCGCCAGGACAAGCTCGTCTACGGCGCTGTGGAGGCGTGATCATGGCCGGAGCCAGCAAAGCGGTCGTGGATAGCCGGGCCAACCTGCCTTTCGTCTATCGCCAGTACAGCCCCGAGCAACTGAGGCAGGTGCTCCATAAGATGTACCTCATCCGCCGTTTCGAAGAGGGCGCGGAAGAGTGCTACATGCGCGGCCTCATCCACGGCACCATGCACCTGTCGATCGGCCAGGAAGCCAGCGCCATGGGCATCTGCATGCCGCTCGCCGAGGATGACCAGATCACCTCGACGCATCGCGGCCATGGCCATTGCATCGCCAAGGGCGCCGAGGTCAGCCGCATGTTCGCGGAGTTCTTCGGCAAGACCACGGGCTACTGCAAGGGCCGCGGCGGCTCCATGCACATCGCCGACGTCGCCAAGGGCAATCTCGGCGCCAACGGCATCGTTGCCGGCGGCATTCCGATCGCGGTGGGGGCCGCGCTTTCGTCCAAGATGATGAAGACCGGCAAGGTGGTGGTCTCCTTCTTCGGCGACGGCGCCAACAATGAAGGCGCCTTCCACGAGGCGCTGAACATGGCGGCGATCTGGAAGCTGCCGGTGATCTTCGTGTGCGAGAACAACGGCTACGGCATGTCGACCTCGACGGCGCGCTCGACCGCGGTGAAGAACATCGCCGAGCGTGCGGCCGCCTATTCGATGCCCGGGGTCATCGTCAACGGCAACATCTTCTCCGAGGTGGCCGAGGCGTCCTTCAAGGCGGTCGAGCGCGCGCGCGCGGGCGAGGGGCCGACGCTGATCGAATCCAAGACCTACCGTCATCGCGGCCATTCCAAGAGCGATCGCAACCGCTACCGCACCAAGGAAGAGATCGAGGATTGGATGGCGAACCGCGATCCGATCACGCTGTTCGAGACCGAGCTGCGCGATTTCGGCTTCATCGACGACCAGGGCATCCAGGCAATCCGCGACGCGGTCGCCAAGGAGATCGCAGACGGCATCGAGTTCGCCAAGGAGAGCCCGGCGCCGGAGATCGCCACTCTTCAGAATTATGTTTACACGGAGCATGCGTGATGGACGCCGCGGTGCGTGAACTGAGCTACGCCCAGGCGATCCAGGAAGCCATGGCGATCGCCATGGATATGGACGAGCGCGTCTTCCTGATGGGGGAGGACATCGGCGTCTATGGCGGCGCCTTCCAGGTGACCGGCGATCTGGTCGAGCGCTACGGCACCGACCGGGTGATCGACACGCCGATCTCCGAACTGGGCGGCGCCGGCGTCGCGGTGGGGGCGGCCGTCACCGGCATGCGGCCGATCTTCGAATTCCAGTTCTCCGATTTCGCCACGCTAGGCATGGAGCAGATCGTCAACCAGGCGGCCAAGATGCGCTTCATGCTCGGCGGCGAAGTCTCGGTGCCGGTGGTCATGCGTTTTCCCGCGGGTTCCGGCACCGGTGCCGCGGCGCAGCACAGCCAGAGCCTGGAGGCCTGGCTCGGCCATGTGCCCGGCCTCAAGGTCATTCAGCCGGCGACACCGCACGATGCCAAGGGCATGCTGCTTGCCGCGATCGCCGATCCGGACCCGGTCATGATCTTCGAGCACAAGCTCCTCTACAAGATGAAAGGCCATGTGCCGGAAGGCCACTACACCGTTCCGATCGGCAAGGCCGAGACCCGCCGCGAGGGCCGCGATCTCACCATCGTCGCCACCTCGATCATGGTACAGAAGGCGCTCGATGCCGCGGCCGCGCTCGAAGGCGAGGGCATCGACATCGAAGTGGTCGACCTGCGCACGATCCGCCCGATCGACCGGCAGACCGTCATCGACAGCGTGAAGAAGACCTCGCGCCTGCTCTGCGTCTACGAAGCGGTGAAGACGCTGGGCATCGGCGCGGAAGTGAGCGCGCTGGTCGCCGAAAGCGAGGCCTTCGACTATCTTGACGCGCCGATCGTACGCCTCGGCGGCGCCGAGACGCCGATCCCCTACAATCCGGATCTGGAAAAGGCCACCGTGCCGCAGGTTCCCGACATCATAGCCGCCGCCCGCGACCTCGTGAAAGGGGTTCGCTGAGCGATGCCGACCGAAGTCATTCTTCCCAAGGTCGACATGGATATGGCGACCGGCCAGATCTCGCGCTGGTTCGCCGAGGAGGGCGCTCACGTCAAGAAGGGCGACGTGCTCTTCGAGATTGAGACCGACAAGGCGGCGATGGAGATCGACGCGCCGGCCAGCGGCACGCTGCGCAACGTCACCGGCAAAGAGCGCGTCGACATTCCCGTCGGCGAGCCCGTCGCATGGATCTATGCCGACGACGAGGTTTATGAGGCCAAGCAGGGTGAGGCGCCAATCTCCCCCCTCGTGGGGGAGATGTCGGCGCAGCCGACAGAGGGGGGCGCTGTCCCGCCAACGTCTCGTTCCTTCGCCCCCCCCTCTGCCCTGCCGGCCATCTCCCCCACAGGTGGGGAGATCAGCCAATCGCCGTCGACCGCGCGTGCAACGCCGCTTGCGCGCCGTTTGGCGCGCGAGGCGGGTCTTTCGATTGCCGGCATAAAAGGCAGCGGTCCGCGCGGCCGCGTCGTGCGCGCCGACGTTGAAGCCGCAGCCGCCGCGAAAGGCGCGGCCGCCCCTGCCCAGCCGGCCGCCGAGATTGCGGTTGAAGTCCCGTCCGCTCCGGTGCCCGCGCCGAAGCCGATGTCGGACGACCAGGTGCTGAAGCTGTTCGCCGAAGGTTCCTACGAGCTCGTGCCGCATGACAACATGCGCAAGACCATCGCTCGCCGCCTGGTCGAGGCAAAGTCCACCATCCCGCATTTCTATTTGACGCTGGACTGCGAGCTCGATGCGCTCTTGGCGCTGCGCACGCAGTTGAATGCCGCCGCCCCGATGAGAAAGACCGACAAGGGCGAAGTTCCGGTCTACAAGCTCTCGGTCAACGACATGGTCATCAAGGCCATGGCCATGGCGCTGATGGCGGTGCCGGATGCCAACGCCTCCTGGACCGAGAACGCCATGGTCAAGCACAAGCACGCCGATGTCGGCGTTGCGGTGTCGATCCCCGGCGGCCTGATCACGCCGATCATCCGCAAAGCGGATGAAAAGACGCTGTCGACCATCTCCAACGAGATGAAGGACTTGGCGAGCCGCGCCAGGAGCCGCAAGCTGACGCCGGAAGAATATCAGGGCGGCACGACGGCGGTGTCGAATCTCGGCATGTTCGGCATCAAGGACTTTGCCGCCGTCATCAACCCGCCGCATGCGACGATCCTGGCGGTTGGCGCGGGCGAGGAGCGGGCTGTGGTGAAGAAGGGCGAGATCAAGATTGCAACGATCATGTCGGTGACGCTCTCGACCGACCATCGTGCCGTCGACGGCGCGCTCGGCGCGGAGCTGCTGGGCGCCTTCAAGCGCATGATCGAAAACCCGATGGGCATGCTGGTGTAAGCCGACCCAGCCGGCTGTTGATCCGGCTTGTTCTTACGCCTTTGATCACCGACTTGTCAGGCCGGCAACTTGCGTGAATGCCGGCCCGGTGCTTGAAGCCGCCGTTATTTCGTTCCACATCGGGCGCAATGAACGGCAAGATGCGGGAATGGTTTCGGAATTGGCGGTGGGCCCTGGCCGCATCGCTGTTCCTGCATGCCCTGATCGCACCGTTCTTGTTCTTGGGCTTGCCGAGACCCGACCAACAGCCGGACCAGCAGGAACAGCCGGTCAACGTCGCGATCGTGCCGCCGCCCGATCAGCCCAAGCCGAAGCCTGTCCCAAAGCCGCCGGAGCCGACGCCTGAAAAGAAGGCCGAAAAGCCGCCTGAGCAGCCCGTGCAAAAGCCACCGCCTCCGCAGCCGCCGAAACCGCAGGACATACCGGTTCTGAAGCGGGTCTTTCAGTATGGCGAGAAGGATACCGGCCCGCAGAAATCTCCCGACGGCGGCAGCGCGCCAGCCAACGCCCCGTCGCCGGCCAAGGATCAACCCGCGAAGCGGCCTGAGGCATCGCAGCCCGCGCCCAACCAGTCCGCTCCGCCTGCAACACCCGAACAGCAGGCGGACACGAATAGGGCTAAAGAGAAACCGGGAACCGCCGCGCCGGAGGAAAAACCCGCACAAAGCGAGGAGACCGATACACAGCAGCCGGAAACGCAGGAGGCAGCTCCGCAAACCGCGGAAAAGCAAGCTGCCGAAGCGCCAAAGCCCTTGGCGGCCCAAGCCGGCGACAAGCCTGCGCCGGCCGAAAAGGCAAAGCCTAAAGCTTCCAAGGCAACGAAGTTCAAATCCGCACGGGCTTTGAGAGCGCCAAGCGGGAGCCCGGCAAGATCAAACCCCGCCGGCAGCGAGGTCGCGGGATCGCCGATCTATTCCGGCCTGCCGGGCGTCAGAAAGCTTTACTCGCCGGGTGCCACCGGCAACGCGCTGGCCACAAGCTCAATGGAGAACGTGCCGCGCGATCAGCGCGTTGCCAATCTTTGCGCTAATGTGCTGAACCAGGAATTGCAAAGCGCCGATTACTCGCCCAAATGGCTGCCGACCATTCCGCTGAAGCAGGGCAATGTTCTTAACCCTACGCAGACCGCCTTCAGCACGACAACCCAATGGTACGATCTGAGCTTCCGCTGCGAGGTCGACGCCGACGCGACGAGGGTCCTGTCCTTCAACTTCCGCGTTGGGGGATTGGTCCCGCCCGGTGAGTGGACGCGGCGTCGCTTCCCCAGCCTGCGCTAGAGCATCACCCGAACCGAAGGTCAGCGAACGCAAAAGTGGGAACCGGTTCGGAGAAGATCATGCTCCAACAAAGAGTTAGCTCAGGCCGGCACGCCCAGTCTTGGCTAACTCTCGGCTGACTTCGTGCCAGTCGGCGCAAACAAAATCCGCGCCGGCTGCCTTCAGCCGCGCGCTGTGTTCGGGATAAGTGTGCCCGCCGCCGGTATAGCCGATCGCGATCATGCCGGCCGCCACCGCGCCCTGAATGCCGAAAGGCGAATCTTCGATCACGATGCAGTCGGCCGGCTTCGCGCCCATCTTTTCGGCGGCGTGGAGGAAGATGTCGGGCGCCGGCTTGCCGTTCTTGACCATCGAGGAGGAAAAGATCGCCTCGCCGAAGAAGCGCGACAGTCCGGTCACCGACAGGCTGTGGTTGATGCGTTCCACCGACGACGACGAGGCGACGCAGCGGTTCCCGGCAAGCTCGCTCAGGAAAGGTTCGATCCCCGGCGTCGGTTTCAGTTCCTCGGAAAAGAGCAGCTTGGTTTCCGCCCAGATGTCGCCGTCGGCTGCCGGCGGAAACTGATGGCCGGTCAATTCCTTGATCTTCATGATGATGTCGGACTGCTTCATGCCAATGCATTGTGCAATGATGCCGCCATGGACGCCGGGCATGCCGTGTTTCTCGTAAACGCGCTCATAGGCCTTGGCGGCCAGCGGTTCGCTGTCGACGAGAACGCCGTCGCAGTCGAAAATCATCAGTCTAGCTTGCGCCACGCGCCACTCCCGGCCTCGGTTCGAACCCGCACATCGCTATCGATAAAAAGTCAGATGTTCAATAGTAAGGCCCCAACGCCTCAAAGCTGGCGCAGCGCCTCGCTGACTGGCGAGGATCCAAGCGCACGCTGCATGGCCTGGCGCGACTGCGCGCGGTCGGGGGTGATCCAGTTGGGCTCGGCGCCGAGGAACCGGTCGAGGAAAGCGACCGCATAGGCGGGCATTTCCGTCGCGTTCTCGCGGTAGGACCACCAGGTGCGCAGGTCGTCGGCGCATTTGTCGATGCCGGGCGCCGTGCCGAACTCCTGCTCGTGCACGGCAAGAATCGCCGACACGCAATAGTTCGTATAGAGAAATCCCTCCGGCCAGAAGCGCACGATTTCCGCCGTGCCGGCATTGGCTTCGGTCTGGATCATTTCGCCTAGGCCTGAGACCTCCCGCGCCGGCGCCTGCCGGATCAGCTCGCGCAGCACCAGCCCGGCGGCGAAGACGATGAAGTCCGCGCGGTCGACCGCGGCGAATCGCTTCTGCGCTTCCATGACTTCGATCCAGTCGAGAAAGGCGCGCGTCAGCTTGGCCTCATCGATCTCGAAACGAACGCCAAACGTTTCCGACACCACCTTCGCGCTGCTGCGGAAGGTGGCGCGAAACCAGCGCAACTGCCGCAGCCGGTGGCGAAGGTCCGGCATAAGCGCGAGTTCGTGCCTGAAAGGCAGATCCATGTCTCATATCCCGTTTGAAGACAGGCTAGCACAGGGGCCGCCAATGCCGAAATCGGCCAGCCGGCTGTGGAGCGGTATAGCGGCTAATATAATACATGTTGACATTCGAGGAAACAAATGTTCTCACTTTCGGGTCGTCTCCGCTCCGTTCAATATGTGCCGGAGAAAGCGACTCGGGAGGAAACCGAAATGGCGATCTGGCAGTGGGCGCTGCTTCTGCTGTTTGTTGTCTGGGCGCTGCAATCGCTCGGTGTCTGGCTGCAGATGCGGCATTATTCGGACGTCTTCAAAGGTGTCACCGGAGAGTTCAAGGACGGTTTCGTCGGCGCGGGCAATTTCCGCGGACGGCTGGCCAAGGGCACGATTGCGCTGATCGTCGTGACGCCGGATCTCATCGTGCGCCGCATGATGGTCATGAGCGGCCGTTCGGTGCTGACCAAGTTCAAGCGACATGAAGAATTCGAGGGCATCCCCCTCGATCGACTCCGGTCCAACCCTGCGATCATGGGGGAGGGGGAACCCGGTGTGGCCGAGGCCGTGAAACGGGCGATCGAGCAGATCGATCGCGCGCGGTCGGAGCCGGGGAAGAAGCCGGGCCTGTCCGGCTTGAACGTAGCAAGGGCATAAACGGACGCCGGCAGCCGGCTGGGAACGACCGGCGGGGGTCATAAGGAGGAGAAATGTCTGTAATCACATTATTGGCGCAGCATGCCGACCTGGCGGTGCATAACCTGCATGTCGCAGGCACCATGGTCTCGGATGCAGCCTGGCACGGCAAGCTCGGCGTCGAGCATGCCACCGATCATCTCGTGGTCCTGGCGCAGGCGACCACCGACAATGCGCCGGTCACCGCCGATCAGCTGAAGGAACAGCTGAAGAACGTGCAGCAGGAAGAGCAGCTCGGCTGGCTGACCGCGATCGGCAAGTATTTTATCGGCATCTTCCAGAAGGGCGGCGAAGTGTTCGCCGGCTTCCTCACCGGCATCATCCCGACGCTGGTGGTGCTGATGACCGCCTTCTATGCCGTCACCGAACTGGTCGGCGAGCAACGCGTCCACGGTCTCGCCCGCGGCGCCGGTCGCATCGCGCTGACCCGCTATACGGTGCTGCCGGTCCTGTCGGTGTTCTTCCTCACCAACCCGATGGCCTATACCTTCGGCTCCTTCCTGGAAGAAAAGCACAAGCCTGCCTTCTATGACGCGGCGGTGTCCTACGTGCATCCGCCGCTCGGCCTTTTCCCGCATATCAACCCCGGCGAATATTTCGTCTGGGGCGGCATGCTGGTCGCGCTGCTCGATCTCGAGAAGCGGGGCGTCATCGCCAACGGCTATCACGTCAAGGTGGCGATCTGGTACGCCATCGTCGGCCTCGTCGTGATCCTGCTGAAGGGCATCCTGACCGAGCGCATCACGGCCATCATGGCACGCCGCCAGGGCGTCGATCTCTAAGGGCGGGAGGACACCATGGCCAAGACATATAAGGCAGTAAAGATATCGAAGGGCTCCACTGGTTGGGGCGGCCCTCTGGTCATCGAACCGACCGAGCAGCGCAGCAAGGTCGTGTCGGTGACCGGCGGCGGCATTCATCCGGTGGCGCAGCTCATCGCCGACATGACCGGCGCCGAGGCCGTCGACGGCTTCAAGTCGCCGCCGATCGAAAGCGAGATGGCTGTCGTCGTCGTCGACTGCGGCGGCACAGCGCGCTGCGGCGTCTATCCGCGCAAGCGCATCCCGACCGTCAACCTGACGCCGGTCGGCCAGGCGGGTCCGCTCGCCCAGTTCATCACGGAAGACATCTACGTTTCGGGCGTGAAGCCGGCCAACATCACAATGGCGGACGGATCCGAAGCGGTCACCACTGCGGGGGGAGCAGCATCGATGAGTTCAAGCAACAACACCACTGCCAGGGCTGCCGAGCCGCTGCCGAGCGAAGGCGGGCTTATCGGCCTGATCAGCTCCATCGGTCGCGTCATGGGCCGCGTGGTCGGCATCTTCTTCAACTCCGGCCGCCGCACCATCGATCAGGTTGTCCGCAACGTGCTGCCTTTCATGGCCTTCGTGACCATGCTGATCGGCCTGATCCTCTATACCGGCATCGGCGACGTGCTGGCGCAGCCGATGGGTCCGCTGGCCAACAACATCGTCGGCCTGCTGGTCATCTCGGCCATCTGCGGCCTGCCGTTCCTGTCGCCCATCCTGGGGCCAGGCGCGGTCATTGCCCAGGTCATCGGCGTCGCCATCATCGGCCCGCAGATCGCCAACGGCACCATCTCGCCCGCAATGGCTCTGCCGGCGCTGTTTGCCTACAACACCCAGGTGGGTTGCGATTTCGTCCCCGTCGGTCTGGCGCTCGGTGAGGCCAAGCCGAAGACGATCGAAATCGGCGTGCCGGCGGTGCTCATCAGCCGCCAGATCATGGGCCCGGTCTCCGTGCTGATCGCATGGGTCGTCTCCCTGATCGTGTTCTAAATCACAGGTAAAACGAGGTTCGCCATATGTCGGTTCTTCTCAAGACACGGGTCACAGCCATCGGACCCGAAGTGGCGGACCTCGCCGAGGGCGGCGTGATCATCCTTTTCGCGGATGGCTCGCCTCCCGAACTGGCCGAAGTTTCCGTGCTGCACAAGACGGAGGAAGGCCCAAGCGACGAGGCGCCGGCGACGGGCGCCTCGATCACGCTCGGACCGGTGTCGGCGACGATAACGGCGGTCGGCTCCACGGCCTGGAGCAAGGTCCGCGAGATGGGTCATGTCGTGATCTCCTTTAATGGAGCATCCGAGGCCGAAAGGCCGGGCGAGGTTTGCGCATCCGAGGTCGATACCGGAGCGCTCGTGGCTGCCCTGACACCGGGCGCTGTCATCACCATCGCCGCCTGATAATATCCGCGCCGTCTGTCGACGGCGCCCAAACCTAGAGTATTGCCATGGAACGCTCGACCATCGTCAGAGTGCACGAAGGTTTGCACGCCCGTCCCGCCACGCGGTTCGTGAAACTCGCCAAGGGTTTCGAATCCGATGTCGAGCTGGTCAAGGACGGCAAGGCGGTCAGCGCCAAGAGCTCGGTCAAGCTGATGCTCCTGGCGGTCAAGGAAAACCAGGAAGTCACCGTGCGCGCCAACGGTGCCGACGCGATCGAGGCGATCGAGGCACTGATCGGCTATCTGGAGAACCCGCGCGCCGGCCTCGACGACGAGAACGAGGCGGGTGAAGCTGGCTCGGAAACCGCAGCCGCGGCGCCCGCTCCCGAGGCCGCGCCGCCCGCCGCCGCAGCGACGGATGGAACCCCGAAACTTAAAGGCGTCGCCGCCAGCGAGGGCGTGGCGATCGGGCCGGCCTTTGCCCATTTCCCACCGGAGATCGAGGGACCGGGCAGGCGCCTGCAGGCCGATGAGATCGAAGGCGAGCTCGAGCGCTTCCGCGGCGCCGTCGCCAGCGTGCAGGCGCGTATGGACCGCACGCTTGCCGAGAACAATCTCTCCGCCGGCGACCGTGGCATCATCGCGGCCTTGCGCGACATTGCCGCCGACGACGGCCTGACCGGCGAAGTCGAAAGGCTGATCAAAGGCGGTGACGATGCGGTCTCGGCGGTGATTGCGGCCGCGGCCATCATTGCCGCCGATTTCAGCGCTGTCGACGACCACTATCTCAACGCCCGCGCCGACGACGTCCATGCGGTCGGCCGGCAGATCTGCCTGGTGCTGCTCGGCCAGGACGAGGTCAGCCTGGAAACCATACCGCAAGGCGCGATCCTCATCGCCGACGACATCGGCGCCTGGGACCTGGCGCGCGCGCCGCTGAAGCGCATCGGCGGCGTGGTCTGCGGCCATGGCGGCGCCACCTCGCATATCGCCATCATCGCTCGCTCGCACGGCATCCCGGCCGTGCTGGGCCTCGGCGACAAGATCAACGAACTGCGCACCGCCAGGGAGGTGGCGATCGACGGCAATGCCGGCCATGTGATCGTCGATCCGAACCAGGCGACGCGCGCTGATTTCACCCGGCGTGTCGAGGCAGCGGCGCAGGAGCGTGCCGGCCTCAAGGTATTCAAGAGCGTGACGCCTACCCGCGCGGACGGCACCGTGATCGAAGTCGCGGCCAATATCGGTTCGCTGGAGGAGATCGAGGCGGCACAGGAAGCCGGCGCCATGGGCGTCGGGCTGTTCCGAACCGAGCTGCTCTTCATGCGCCACATGCATCTGCCGTCGGAAGACATGCAGGCCGAGACCTACAGCGCGCTGGCCAAGGCGTTTGCGCCGCATTCGGTCATCGTGCGCACGCTCGATATCGGCGGCGACAAGCCGATCGCCGGTATCGAATTTCCCGACGAGGAAAACCCCTTCCTCGGCTGGCGCGGCATCCGCATGTGCCTGGACCGGCCTGACATCTTCAAGCGTCAGTTGCGGGCGCTGCTCAGGGCCGCCGTGCATGGCAACATCAAGGTGATGCTTCCGATGGTCTCGGAGATTGCCGAGGTCACGCGCACCCGCGCCTTGGTCGCGGAATGCGCGGCTGAACTGAAGGCCGAAGGCGTGCCGCATGCCAATTTCGATCTCGGCGTCATGATCGAGACGCCGGCCGCCGTGCTGATCGCGCCGGCGCTGGCGAAGGAAGTGGCGTTTTTTTCGATCGGCACCAACGACCTGACGCAGTACATCATGGCCGCCGACCGCCTCAACCCAACAGTCGCCAAGCTCAATGACGTCACCAATCCGGCGGTGATGTCGGCGATCGAGCTGACGGCCAAGGCTGGCGTCGGCGCCGGCATCATGGTGGGCATGTGCGGCGAGGCCGCCGGCCGCCCGGACCTGATCCCGGCCTTCATCAAGATGGGCCTGACCGAACTCAGCATGAGCCCGGCCTCGATCCAGCGTGCCAAGAAGACGATCGCTGCAATGGCGACTGAGCGGTAGCGATTGCTGTCGGCGGTTACGTCAGATGCGCGAGCAGGGTGGCGAGAACCGGTGTCAGCTCCTGGACGGCATTGGCATGGGCGCAAGCCTGCCGGATGCGATCCTCCCGCACCTCGGCCGCCAGCACCGCTATCTCGAGAATGTCGGGCTCGGGCGTACCGCCATCCGCCTTGGTCGCCAGTCCGCAGGCCAGCACCACGGGCGCAAGGCACCTGATGTCGAGAGACCGGTCACCGGCTATCGCCGGGCCTGCCACGATTTCGCCAGGCTGGACCGGGCGGTGGTTGAGGCACTCGAGGAGGAGAGCCGCGCAGGCCGCCGCGACCTGATCCGTGGATGCCGTTTCCGCCGCCGCGGCAGCCAGAAGATCCGCATGGCGCTTGCGCATCGCGACATGCACGGCGGAAAAACTCGCCTCGTGAACGCGGGGGTTGTCGATGCCGTAGCCGGAGAGAACCGCCCGGGTCAGGTAATACATGTCACGCCTGAACTGACGCTCACCGCCGATCTGCCGGTCTTCATCGCCTTGCGGGAAGTAGGCCCGCAGGCTTTTCACGGTCGTGCCGTCGACCTTGAGCGGCCGGGAATGCGGAACGAAGGATTCGGCGATCGTCAGCGCCTCGTCGACGGCGCTTGCGGCATGACCGAGCAGGCTGCGGCCCGGAAAGGGCGGCAGATTGCCGGCGATGTCGTGAGAGCTGCCGCCGGCGCTGTCGTGACGGCTTTGGCGGATCGCGTCGCGCAGTTCCCGAAGCCGGTCCTTCAGGTTGGCGCGGACATCCTCGGAGATTTGTCGCAGCATCGCCAATCGCCTCGAAATGCTGAAGCCGCTCACGGCTTGGGGCGTCAGTCGCCCTCTCTAGATTGTTCGTCTCGCTTGGTAGATCAATAGACGATATTTAACCAGCATGCAGAATCGGCGAGGCGGTGTCATCGCCGCAGTTGGAGGGGAACTTGGGCAGGCGACGGCAGGGCGAACCAGAAAACGGCAGGGCGGCGGCCGAAGCATCGGAGCAGGTCGTCAGCGAAAGCCGGACCGACCGCCTCAGGATCCGCGCCGCCTGGATGTATTTCGTCGAGCAGATGACGCAAAACGAGATCGCCGACGTGCTCGGCGTCGGCCGCGTCACTATCGTGCGCATGCTGGCGGAGGCGAGGGCGCGCAATGAGGTGAAGATCACCATCGAGAGCGAGCTTTTGGAGATCGTGCGGCTGGAGCGCGCGCTGGAAAGGACCTTCGGCCTGCAGCAGGCACTGGTCGCGCCGCTCTCCGACCCCAAGGCCGATCCGATCCCGGCGATCGCCGCCAAGACCGGCATGTTCCTGTCCGATGCGATGAAATCCGGCATGCGGGTCGGCGTCGGCTGGGGCGTGACGTTGTTCAACACCTTGCCCTTCATCAGCGCCAAATCGCTCACCGATTTCAGCGTGATTTCGCTGCTTGGCGGCGTTGGCATCGCGCGGCGTGTCAATCCGGCGGAATTCGCCTGGCGCTTTGCCCAGATCTTCCAGGGCGACGGCTATCTGATGCCGACGCCGGCCGTCGTCGACAGCGTCGAGACCAAGATCGCACTGGTTGAGCGCTGCGGCCTGCAGGAGATCTTCGAGATGGCCGACGCGCTCGATGCCGTGCTGCTCAGCGTCGGCGGCATCGCTTCGGCCACCACCTTCTCGCGCGGCGGCTTTCTCAAGGAAGCGGACCGCGAGGCCCTGCTGGCGCGCGGCGCCGTCGGCGACCTCCTGTTCCATTTCTACGACCGCAACGGCGATCTGGTCGACCATCCCGTCAACAGCCACGTGATGTCGGTGGATGTCGACCGCCTGCGCAAGGCGCCGATCCGCATCCTCACCTCCGGCGGTGAGGAGAAGACCGACGCGCTGCTCGGCGCCATGAACCTGATTGCGCCGACCATCCTGATCACGGACGAGGAAAGCGCGCGGCGCATGCTGGCGGCGCATGCGGGCTAATCGGCGGGCATAAGCTCGCCTGGCACGTTCGTGCCGCCTTCGCGGGGGATTTCAAGGATTTAAATGGTCGGAGTGGCCGGATTCGAACCGACGACCCCTTGACCCCCAGTCAAGTGCGCTACCGGGCTGCGCTACACTCCGGACCGGGTGGCGATGTATCGTGATAAGGCGGTGCGGGTCAACCGAATTCGGTGCCTATCGCGCTGGTGAATTCCCAAGGAGGGATACCGGCCTCGCGAGCCGCAATTCCCGCTGGTGCCGGTACTCCAGCGCGATCGCGCCCCAGACCAGGCCGAGCAGCAGGTAGAGATGGCGCCAGTGGTCGATGTCGATGAAGGCCCCGAGTCCGATATTGCCGAGATAGGCGACATAGGCGCAAAGCAGATAGGGCTGCCATGGCCGGTCGCGCAAAAGGATGCGGAAGCCGGCGCCGATCGTCCATAAGGTCAGCGTCAGGAACGAGACGAAGCCCAGCCAGCCATAATCCATCAGCGCCTTCAGCCAGATGTCGTGCGTGTCCTCGCCATAGATCGTGCCGAAGACCAGCGGGCCGATGCCGAACGGATGCTCCATCGCCAGTTGGAAGCCGATCGTGTAGCGGGCGAAGCGGCCGAGTCGCGCCGAATCGTAGCTCTGCTCGAGCTGCGCGCGCTGGGTGAACATATCCGACACGCCGGGCAGTTGCAGGATGATGAGGAAGGCGATGACCAGCAGCGCCAGGGCCGCGATCGTCATAACCACGACCCGCAGCCGGAACTTGCCGCTGGCGCTCTGCAGGAACAGGCACGCAGTGAGCAGCACCGCCGACACCGCGAACATGCCCCACGCGCCGCGCGAGAAGGAGAAGAAGATGCCGGCGGCGATGATGAGCAGCGGCACGGCCAGAAGCGGCATACGCGATACAGGGCCGGTCAGGAGCAGATAGAGCAGGTAGGTGCCGGGCAGCACCAGGAACGGGCCGAACACATTGGGGTCCTGGAAGGCGCCGGCGGCGCGGTCGTATTTGGTGAAGATTTCCGCGCCGGGAAAGGCATGAAAATAGCCGGCGATGCCGAGCAGCGACGTCGCCACAGCGGAGGCGACATAGGCGATGAAGATCAGCCGGTAGAGGCTGGGCTGGACCGAGGTCACGGAGGCGAAGAACACCGCGCTGAAAGCCAGAAACAGGGAGACGGCGAGATAGAGCGGCGTGTTGGCGAGATCCGCCATCTGCGTCAGGGCGATCATGCCGCCGATGTTCATCGTCACCAGAAGCACCAGCAAGGGCACGATCGCGCGCGAGATTCGAAGCCCGAACAGCGCCCAGACCGCGATCAGCCCGGCCATATAGATTTCGTAAGGCGCGGGCTCGCTGATGACGAAGCCGGAGAGCAGGATGCCGATGCCGATCGCCGCCGACGCGATCAGCGAAATCAGCTTGGCGTTGATCGCCGACGCCGGCAACTCATGGGCGACGGCGCTCAATAGGCGTTTTCCGTGTTGAGCAGGCGGATCGGCGTCAGGAACAGGATGCGCAGGTCGAACAACATCGACCAGTTCTCGATGTAATAAAGGTCGTATTCAGTGCGCATGCGGATCTTTTCGTTGGTGTCCATCTCGCCGCGCCAGCCGTTGATCTGCGCCCAGCCGGTGACGCCGGGCTTGACCTTGTGGCGGGCGAAGTAGCCGTCGACCACCTCGTTGTAGAGCAGGTTGTGCGACTGCGCGGCAATGGCGTGCGGACGCGGCCCGACCAGCGATAGCGAGCCGAGCAGCGAATTGAAGAACTGCGGCAGCTCGTCGATCGAGGTCTTGCGGATGAAGCGGCCGACGCGGGTGACGCGCGGATCGTTCTTGGTCACCGTCTGCTTGGCGGTCGGGTCGGACCGGTCGGCATACATCGAGCGGAACTTGTAGACCTCGATGATCTCGTTGTTGAAGCCGTGCCGCTTCTGCTTGAAGAGCACCGGACCCTTGCTGTCGAGCTTGATGGCGATCGCGGTGGCGAGCATCACCGGCGAGAACAGGATGATGCCGACAAGCGAGAAGACGATGTCGAAAGCGCGCTTGGCGACCGAATCCCAGTCGTTGATCGGCTTGTCGAAGATGTCGAGCATCGGCACCGAGCCGATATAGGAGTAGGCGCGCGGCCGGAACTGCAGCGCGTTCGAATGCGCCGAGAGCCGGATATCGACCGGCAGCACCCAGAGTTTCTTCAGAAGCTGCAGGACGCGCGATTCGGCGGTCAGCGGCAGCGACACGATCAGCATGTCGATGCGCGCGATGCGAGCGAATTCGATGAGCTCCGAGATCGTGCCGAGCTTCGGATAGCCGGCGACGATCGGCGGCGAGCGCTTGTCGTTGCGGTCGTCGAAGATGCCGCAAATGCGGATGTCGTTGTAAGGCTGCTTCTCGACCGAGCGGATCAGCTGTTCGGCGGCCTTGCCGCCGCCGACGATGAGGGCGCGGCGCTCCATGCGGCCGTCGCGCGCCCAGCGGCGGATGAGCCTGGACATCACGAGTCTCAGGCCGAAGATCATTACGAAGCCGACCACGAACCAGGTGCCGAACAACAGGCGCGAATAGTCTTCCGACGCCTTGATGGCAAAGGCGGTCAACGCCATCAGCGCGAAGCTGCCGGCCCAGACAAGCAGCACCCGGCCGAAATTGGCGAGCGGGCGCATCAGCGCCGCGATCTGGTAGCTGTCGGTTACGTCGAGCAGCACCACGGCCAGGAACGACGTGGCGGCGATCGCGAGCGGATATTGCCAGGCCAGATAGTTGAAGAAGCCGACATAATAGAAATAGACGCCGAGCCCCGACAGGAAGAGCACCGCGAACTCGACCATGCGCAGCACGCCGCTGACCATGATCGGCGACATGGTATCGCGCCGGTATTGCGAGGCGACCTGGCGCGCCACGTCGTTGATGCCGCCGGCCTTTTCGCTCTCGGCGGGAGCGTCGTAGTTGCGTACCGCATCCATGGAAAAGCGGTGCGCGGGGTCGATCTCATTCATGGGAACTGTCCGCGAGCTTCGCGGAACTGCATAGCAAAAGAGAGCTAAGAAAGCCTTGAAACAACCGGTGGTTTTGAAGCTGTCGGGCCTGCCGCGTGCCTACTTGTCCAGCGCGGCGAAATAGGCCTTCTCGATCTCGGCCGCCATCACGTCGGCTCCGAATCGGGCCTTGAGCTCATCCGTCTGCGGCATCGTCTTCCGGTACGCGCCGCGGTCGCCGAGGGCCGTTTCCATTTTGCCCGCAAGCTGCGCTGGATCCGGCCGGATCAGGGCAGGGGAGCCGTCGCCGAAGATTTCGGGAATGCCGCCAACCGCGGTCGCGATCATGGGCATGCCGGCGGCCAAAGCCTCGAGCACGACATAGGGCATCGCCTCCGCGCGCGACGGCACGACGATCAGCCCGGCCAACGCGAAAGCCTCTCTCGCCGGCATGGGCGGCAGGAAACGGACATGCCTCTTCAAGCCGAGTCGTTCCACTTGCGTATGGTAGCGCGGCAGGTCGTCGCCGTCGCCGACCATGACGGCGCTCAACGGACGGCCCAACGCGCTGCCGGCCAAGGCCAGGGCATCGATGAAGATATCCGGGCCTTTCAGGTCGCGCATCATGCCTATGTAGAGAAAATCGGCGGCATTCGCCGCCGTCGCCACGGGTTCGAATTCGGCGGCGCGCAGACCGTTATAGACAAGCATGTTGGGTATGGGCGGCTCGCCGACCTTGCGGCGGTAGGTGTTGCGCTCATAGTCGGAAACGAACAGCAGGCAGTCGGTGAAGCGCGCCATGAAGCGCTCCAGGCCGAAGAACAACTTTCCCGTCGCCGTCGTTTCGTCGTAGTGGAGGGAGCCGCCATGCGGCGAATAAAGGCGGGCAACGCGAGACCTTGACACCCGCAACAGTGAGCCGAACAGCCGGGCATAGGCGCCACCCTTGGCGCCGTGCCCATGCAGCACGTCCGGCCGCAATTCCTTGATGATTCTATAGGTGCGCCAGGCCGAGGCGAGGTCGCCCGGCCCGACATGGCGCTGCATCGGCGTACGATGGATGCCGAGCGCGAGGCTGTCCTTCATCGCCTCGAAGAACCGCTCCTCATAGTCGCCGCCGGTCGTCGAGTCGCAGACGATTCCCACCGCATGGCCGGCGGCGACCTGCGCCTCGGTCAGGTCGCGCACGTGCCGGAAGATTCCTCCGACAGGTGAGCGAAAGCAGTGGACGATCCTGAGATTCACCGCCACGACGGATTTTTCAGAACAGGCGTTCGCGGACGTAGACGGTGTCGCCGGGCAGGAGCGGATCAGATGTCAGCACCCGTCCGGTCATCACCTTGCCGTTGATGTCGCGGGTGATGTCGACGCTCTCCTGGTTGGCGCGCGGCGTGAAACCGCCGGCAATGGCGACAGCCTTTTGCACCGTGAGTCCCGGCACATAGGAATACTGGCCTGCGGCGCCCACTTCGCCCATCACGAAGATCGGCCGGTAGCGGTCGATTTCGACCGAAACGTCGGGGTCGCGCAGATAGCCTTGGCGCAGCTTGTCGGCGATCTCCTTTTCCAGCTGCTGCGCGGTGTGGCCGCGCGCCGGCACCGCGCCGACCAGCGGGAAGGAGAGATAGCCGGACTGGTCGACGCTGTAGGTGTTTGTCAACCCGTCCTGCTCGAACACCGTGACGCGGACGCGGTCGCCCGCGCCGAGCCGATAGGGCTGGTCGAGCACCTCGTGAAAGGCGGCGGGTGTCGGGCGGTAGCTCGAGCAGCCGGTGAGCAGCGACAGGGCAAGCAAAGCGCGAAAGAGGGAAGCAGTGCTTTTCATGACCGGCCAGGAACCTTCATCGCTCTTGCCGCAAGCCGCGGCACAACCCCAGGAAAGTGCGACCGTTATCATCCTGTTAGGGTTAATGGGTGGTAAAGGAGCGCGGTTCGGATCGCGTTGAACGGCAAAAAGTCAAATTGTTCTATTGCTTTCGAACAGTCTTCTTTGAGTGACCTCTAATAAGCATGCGTTCTGATCTTAACGGGTGAGTTACCATAGTTGTTTACGGTCCATCCTCGACTCAAAGTTCGGAGCAGGATGCATGTCCGTTCAGTCCGCGGCCGCAGATGTCGATGTCGATCTGAGACAGCTTTTCGCCAGTCTGGCGCGAAACTGGCTGCGCATTGTTCTCGTGACCCTCGTGGTCACCGGGCTCGCCTTCGCCTTGGCCTGGCTCGCGACGCCTTATTATAAGGCGACGGCCAAGCTGGAGATCGGCACGCGCGAATCGGAATACACCCGGCCGCCAGGCACCAACGACGACGAAAAGCCGATTCTCGACGAACAGGGCGTGGCCACCCAGGTCCAGATCATTTCCTCGCCCGACATCCTCAAGCAGGTGGCGACCAAGCTCAATCTGGACAAGCTGCCTGAGTTCGACGAAACGTTGAAGATGTCGGCGCTCGGGCGCATGCTCGTTCTCGTCGGCTTGAAAAGCGATCCCTTCGATATTCCCCCGGAAGAGCGCGTGCTGAATGCCATGCACGACAAGCTCAACGTGTACGCCGTTGAAAAGACGCGCGCGATCGCGATCGAGTTCGCCTCGAAGGATCCCAAGCTTGCCGCCGAGATCGCGAACGGCATCGCCAACGCCTATATCGCCTCGAAGGGCGACGCCAAGCTCGAATCGAACGCCGCGGCCACCGACTTCCTGGCGCCGGAAATCGCCGACCTGCAGAAGCGGGTGAAGGACGCCGAAGCCAAGGTCGCGGCTTTCCGTGCCCAGTCCGACCTTCTGATGGGCGGCAACAATGCGGTGCTGCCCACTCAGCAGCTCGCCGAACTGTCGAGCGAGTTGTCGCGCGTGCGCGCCAGCCGTGCCGCCGCCGAGGCGAGTGCCGAGAGCGTGCGCCGGGCGCTGCAGAACGGTGGTTCGCTGGACAGCGTGCCGGAAGTCCTGTCTTCCGAGTTGATCCAGCGCCTGCGCGAGCGCCAGGTGGAGCTCCGGGCCAACATTGCCGATCTTTCCACGACGCTGCTGGACAACCATCCGCGCATCCGGGCGCTGAAGTCGCAGCTCGCCGATCTCGACGGCCAGATCCGCAACGAGGCTCAGAAGATCATAAGGGGGCTGTCGGCCCAGGCTCAGACGGCCAAGGCCCGCGAGGACCAACTGGTCGCGGACGTCAACACGCTGAAAGCCGCCTCGGCGCGCGCCGGCGAGCAGCAGGTGCAGTTGGATGTCTTGCAGCGCGACGCGAACGTTCAGCGCCAACAGCTTGAATCCTATATGGCAAGTTACAATGCGGTGGTCTCGCGCAAGGATCGCAGATACTCGCCCGTCGCGGCGAGCCTGATTGCGAGCGCCCAGGTGCCGTCCCAGCCCTATTTTCCGAAGATAGGGCCGATCACCGGGGCCGCTGCCGCCGCTTCGCTGCTGCTGATGGCGATCGGCACGCTGCTTGGCGAACTGTTCTCGGGTCGCGCCATGCGTCCGGCCGCCGGCGCCCGCTTCACCGATATCGAGCAGGTGGCGATGCCTGCGGCCAGGGTCGAACCCACAGTCGCCGAGAAACATGATGGGGGTCGGGCTTTTGGGCCTTACGAGCAAGGCGCGGCAGGATATTCAATCGCTGAAGCGGAGCTCCCGACACCGCCCGAGAGCGGGCCGACGGAGGATCGTGCAACCGCAGTGGAAGCCTCCGAGCCAAGCGAATCGATGCCTGAGCCAAGGCCGTCCAGGCTGGGCGAAATCGATGTCGAAAAGGCCGCGGAGAAGCTGATTGCCTCTGGCGCCGCGCGCGCGATCTTCGTCTCGCCGGAAGGCGACGAGGCGGCCGCGTCCGCCGTGCTCGTGGCGCGCGAAGTATCCGACGCCGGCCTGCGTGTGCTGCTGCTCGATCTGACCGCGTCGGGTGCTGCGTCGCGGCCGATGCTGGACTCGGGCCTGTTCCCGGGTATCACCAATCTGCTCGCTTCCGAAGCGCAGTTCAGCGATGTCATCCATCCCGATCTCTATTCGGATGCGCATGTTATTCCGGTCGGCACCGCCGATCCGGTCCGCGCCATGCGCGCCGCCGACAGGCTGCCCATCATCATGCAGTCGCTGACCACCGCCTACGACCTCGTCGTGGTCGAATGCGGCGCGGCCGATGCTCACGGCATCAGCCGCCTGGTCGGCGAGGGCACCGAAGTCTTCTTGTCGATGCTCGAAGCCGACGACCAGGTGACGCAGGCCGCGGTGAAGCTGATCGAGAACGGCTATCCGGACGTCACGCTGGTCACACCGGTCGGCCATGAACCGCCGGGAACGCCGGTGCCGGGCAAGCGGTCGGCCGCCTAAGCATGGCGAAAGTGCGACACTGCTGAAGCCGCGTCGTCCGTTTGAAGCGTGATGATCAGTTATCGTCCTCGGCTGTGGCAGGTGCTGCCTGTCCGGCAGCCTTGCGGCGCAGCATCTTGGTCAATTTCCAGACCGTCGGATTGTTCTTGATGAAGGCCTTCGCCCGCGCGCCTTGCCGCAGCGCTGTCGCCAGCACCCGGCCCTTTAGCGTCAGCGGCGCAAGCACCTCGAAATGCCGGACCTCGATATCGCACCAGAGCCGTTTGTAAGGCTCGTCGCCAACCGAGAAGTCGTAGACGTCGAAGCCAAGCTCGCAGGCTTGCTGGATGTTGTCGAAGAACAGGAAATCGCCAGGGCTGGTGAAGGCGAGATCGTCGTCGGCGATGGCGCCGAATTCGCAGATCAGCCGCTTGCCGGACCGGCTGGAGCCGGTGACGGCGCGCAGTTTTCCCGCCACCTCCAGGCCATGCAGCAGGAAGGGCGGCTTTTCCTCGGACAGCGCGTCGGTAAACAGCGCCCGGAAGAAGTCGCGTACGTGGCTGTCGCCGAAGACATTGGCGATGCCCATCTTGGCGAAACGCACTTCCTTCATCTCGAAGAAGGCATCGAGCAGCCTGTCGACCTCCTTGCGGGTGCGGGCCTCGATGCGGCGGAAGGTTCCGACAGCCTCGAACTTGCGCGTCTGCGAGCGGTGCTTCTTGCGCTTGCGCTTGCCGCTCGCACGCGACAGCAACGCGTCGAACCCGCCGTCGAGATCGACCGCCAGAGCGAGGTTCGGACTTGGGAAGCCGGGGAGCATGGCAAGCGGATTGGCGACGCCATCGAGGTCGGGCAGCAGCCTTTCCAGCGAGATCAGGTCGATGTCCGGCCGCGCTCGGGCGATTGCCTTGAGCATTGCGCGGATCGCCAGGGCGTCGATGGCGGGCAGGAAACGCGGATCGGCGGCGGCGAAATTGCCGTTGGCGTGCCGACCGCCGGCGAAACGGGCAACCTTGAACGGGCCGCGTCGTACCACTTCCAATGCGAGCGAAAGCGCCGGGCGGCCGTCGCAGGCAAGCGTGGCGACAACCATGTCGGCGCCGGTTGCTGTCGCCCAGTTGCTCACCCAGGATGCGCTTTGCGCCGGCGCGAACAGCGCCGAAGCGCAGAATTGAACGTAACCGGCAAGACCGGCGCCGTCGCTTGCGGTCGCAGCCCACCGGCTCGGATAGGCTCCAATCGGTCGCGCGGAAACCTCGTTGGCCGCGACCCGGTTGCCGTCAAATGACGCGGCGGCGTCAACCATCCCTCAATCCTTAAGACGTATTGGTTCCGACTTGGGGGTTCGCATAGGCGAATGTCATGCTTCGTTGAGCCTAGGCGCAAAAGGTGAAGGAATGATCGACGGGGGCGAGGCAATCCGGAAACTGGCGTTGAACCTTGCCCGCTACTCCGGTCTCGCGCCCTTGGCGCGGCCGTTCGTCGGAGGCATCGGCGCGATCCTGATGCTGCACCGCGTCACCGCCGCACCGGAGAAGCCGAACAGCGTCAATCGGCATCTGAACATCGCTCCCGCCTTCCTCGACAGGTTGATCGCGGACATGAAGGGGCGGGGATATGCCTTTGTTTCCCTTGATGAAGCGATCGAGCGCATCAGGACGGGCGGCAAAGGCGGCCAGTTCGCGACGATCACCGCCGACGATGCCTATCGCGACAACATGACCGAGGCGCTTCCCGTGTTGGAAAAGCACGGCGCGCCGATCACCATTTACGTCGCCCCCGGCCTAATCGACGGCGCCGTCGAACTCTGGTGGGACGTGATCGAGGATATCGTCGACACCAGTTCACGCCTGATGCTGACGATGGCGGGCAAGCCGACGGTGATCGATTGCTCGACACCAGGCAGGAAAATCCAGGCCGTCGCGCGGCTGAACGCCTGGCTGACGTTGGAGGTCTCCGAGGAAGAGCAGGGTGCGGTACTGCGCGATCTGGCCCGTTCGAACGGCTATCAATTCGGCGCAGGCCGCCCATGCACCTTGATGAATTGGGATGAGCTCCGCGCCATGGCCGCCCACCCGCTGGTGACCATCGGCGCCCACACCGTCAATCATCGGAACCTGAAGCGGCTGTCCGAAGCCGACGCCCGCCATGAAATCGGCGACGTCCGGCGTATCCTCAGGGAAAAGCTCGGCGAGGAGCCTCGCCATCTGGCTTACCCCTATGGCTATGCCAGGGCCGTCGGCTGCCGCGAGGTGGGCTTTGCCCGCGACGCGGGCTATGCCTCGGCGGTAACCACGCGGCATGGCGTGCTGCGCGCCCAGCATGCCGGCTTCCTGCACGCGCTGCCGCGCATATCCGTCAACGGCCGATACCAGAGCCTGGCGCATATCCGCACGATGCTGTCCGGCATCACGACGCCGCTCGCCAATGCCGGCAAGATGGTGGTCACCGTCTAGCCGGCATCCATCGTCAGCACCTATGGAAGTATCGGTAAGTGTCCGGCGCGCTCATCCATTTGAAGTTCGCCGAGAGTCCGCCATGCGCGTTGATCCACCCCCTGATGTCGGATGCATAGGCATTCCAGAGCATCCCGGTCGCGTCGGTGCGGTGTGCCAGGTGGAAGCCGAAGCTCGCCGCCGGCGTCACGCAGATGCGGCTGCGCGGAATATAGCCGAGCAGCACGGTGCAGGCCGACTGGCACTTGCCGACAATCCGCACATCGACGCCGCGGGCGGCAAGCGCCTTCCAGCGCCGGCTGTAGGCGGCGACGCTGCCGCCATGTGCGTCCGAGACATTGATGGTTTCCGCTGTCGCGATCGAAGCGGCGAACGAGCCGATCAGAACGATCAGCATCGCGAACATGGTTCTCAGCATGCCAAGCCTCCCTGCCAAGTTATGGTGAGGCAAGGTAGGCGCGCGCCCGATCACGTCTGAATCACATTCGCGTTTTGCCTGACGTCGGCGAGGGTCAGCCCTTCGGGCGCGGCTCGATGATCAGCCATTTGATGATTGCCATCGCCGGCAGAACCCAGAGAAAGCCGCTGAGCAGGAAGAACAGGAGATGCGCCGTGGGCCCGTATTCGGCAAGCCTGGTGACCGCGACGGCGGACGCGATCAGCGCATAGATGACGACCAGCGCCACCAGCAAGATGGTTCCGATCAGCTTTTTCAGGCGAATGGGCATGTCGCGGTTCCGTTGACCCGCCCCGCTTAGGCCGAATGAAGAAAGCGCGCAACCGTCGCAGCGCGGCGCGACGGCGTGCCGCGCTGTCCAGTCTTGCCAGTTGAGCGGCCTTGGTCCACCAATCGCGCGTTTCAACCACCGGGAAAGCGAAATGGCTGCCATCACCGCTACAGCCCCCTATGCCGCACGCGACCGCGACCTCCACAACCGCGCTTTGGTGCGCGGCTGGCTCTATGTCGTGCTGCTGGTGCTGTTCGCGCTGGTGCTGGTCGGCGGTTCCACCCGTCTCACCGGCTCGGGGCTGTCGATCACTGAGTGGCAGCCGATTCACGGTGTCATCCCGCCACTCAACGAGGCCGAATGGCAGGAAGAGTTCCAGCGCTACCAGCAGATCCCGCAATATACCGAGATTAACAAGGGCATGAGCGTCGCGGACTTCAAGTCGATCTTCTGGTGGGAATGGGCGCACCGCATTCTGGCGCGCAGCGTCGGCGTGGTCTTTGCCGTGCCGCTGCTATTCTTCTGGGCGACGCGCCGGATCGAACGCGGCCTCGGGCCGAAGCTCATCGGCATCCTTCTGCTCGGCGGATTGCAAGGCGCCATCGGTTGGTGGATGGTGGCTTCCGGCCTTGTCGACCGTGTTTCGGTCAGCCAGTACAGGTTGGCCACGCATCTGACGCTTGCCGCGTTGATCTTCACCGCCACCATGGTGGTCGCGCGCGGGCTGGCGCCGCATTCGGAGCCCGCCGCCGACCGGTCGACGCAGCGGCTCGCCGGCTTCATCGTGCTTTTGGCGCTGTTCCAGATCTATCTCGGCGGGCTGGTCGCCGGGCTGCATGCGGGCCTTTCCTACAACACATGGCCGCTGATGGACGGAAAGGTGATCCCGTCCGATCTGCTTCTCCTGAAACCCGCCTGGCTGAACTTCTTCGAAAATCCGAAGACGGTACAGTTCGTCCACCGGCTGGGCGCTTATACCATCTTTGTCGTGGCGCTCTGGCATATGATCGCGACGTGGCGGCGCCAGACCGGTACCACCCATGCCCGCCGGGCCACGCTTCTGTTCGCGCTGGTGGTCGTCCAGGCCTCGATCGGCGTCGGCACGCTGCTGATGCAGGTACCGCTGCACATGGCGCTGGCGCACCAGGCGATCGCGCTTGTGTTGCTCGGCTTCGCCGCCGCGCATTGGCGCGGCACCAAGGGCGCCTATCCGCTGCCGACCGAGATAAACGTCAGAAGTTGACGACCGGCGATCGGTACTTCGATCGAACCTTTCGAACGGCCTCGGCGACGGCCAGTTCCCGATTCTCGTCGACTGCGTTCTTGTCCTCGCGATGCCATGCGGCCGACAGGCAGCCATAGGCGATCGCATGGTCGAGAATGGCGCGCGGCGACTGTCGGAGCGTCTTTCCAAACGCTTCGGCCATATGCGCGATCCGGCGCGGATCGAGGCAGAGATCGTCGCGGTCGAGCGGATTGTAGAACATGTTGGCCGCATCGAAGCCAGGATCGCCGAGCACCCCCTTCGGATCGATCGCCAGCCACCCGCGCGGGCCGAAGAGGATGTTGTCGTGATGCAGGTCGCCATGCAGCGGCTTGATCTCGTGCGGATCGGCAAGCAGCCGCTCCGCGATGCCTGCGGCGTGGACATAGAGGCTGGTTCGCCCGGCAGCGCGGTCGGCCTTGGCCACCCGAAACAAGCTGACATACCGTTCCCGCAGCGGCTGCAGGTCGGGCGGAGGCGTATGCTCTGACGCCGACAGCAGCCTCGCCATCACGTCGGCGGCAATCGCGGTCGCGGCATCGTCGCTATGCTCCGCAAGATGCTCGGAGAGCAGCCTGTCGCCGGCATATTCGAGCAGCATGCGATTGCCGTCACGGCCGAGCAACCGCACCACGCCTTCGCCGCGCCGCCAGGCGAGGTAATGTTCGCCGCGCAACTCGTCCGCGACGTCGTCGAAGGGCTTCAGGTCCTTGACGATCGCCGGCGAACCATCCTCGCGCATCACCTTCCAGATCCGGCTGGAAAAGGTCTCGGCAATGAGTTTGGGAGCGCTGACCTTCCAGCGCTCGGGAAACGCTTGCATTGCCGCTCAGTGCTTGATGCCGAGCATCAGGTCGAGATTCTGCACCGCGGCGCCCGACGCGCCCTTGCCGAGATTGTCGTAGACGGCCATCAGCAGCGCCTGCGCCCTCTCGTCATTGGCGAACACATAGACCTTCATCCGGTTGGTGCCGTTATAGATCTCCGGATCGATCTCCGGGATGCGCTCCACATGGGTGTATGGCGCGACCTCGACCACGCCGCCCTCGATCGAGGCATAATGGTCGGCGATCGCCGCATGGAGTTGCGCGCCAGTCGGTACGCGATCGAGTGCGCCGAGCTGCAGCGGCACCACCGTGATCATGCCCTGCGCGAAATTGCCCACCGCCGGCTGCATGATCGGGTCGTGCGACAGCTTCGCATAGGTGCGGAGCTCCGGCACATGCTTGTGCTGCAGCGTCAGCCCGTAGGGCAGGAACTCGGGCGCGTCCTCGCCCTTGCCGACATAATCCTCGATCATCGGCCGGCCGCCGCCGGAATAGCCGGAGATGCCGTTGACGGTGACCGGGAAGTCGGCCGGCAACAGGCCGGCGCAGACCAGCGGCCGCAGCGTCGCGATCGGCCCTTGCGGCCAGCAGCCCGGATTGGCGACGCGTTTCGCGCTGCCGATCTTCTTCGCCTGGTCCTTGTCCATTTCGGCGAAGCCATATTCCCAGCCCTCGGCGACGCGATGCGCCGTCGAGGCGTCGATCACCTTGGTCGTGTCGTTCGTAATCAGCGACACGCTTTCCTTCGCCGCCGCATCCGGCAGGCAAAGGATCGCGACATCGGCCGCGTTGAGGAATTCGGCGCGGGCGGCGGTCTCTTTGCGGCGCTCGGTCGGGATGGAGATGATCTCCAGGTCGCCGCGGTCGGCAAGCAGCGCCCTGATCTGCAGGCCTGTCGTTCCGTGTTCGCCGTCAATGAAGATTTTCGGTTTCATCGCTTACCAAATTCCCTGCGATTCCAATATACTATATGGCGTGAGCATGATTTATCACGGCATGACTGCCGTTGTTCAACTCTTCCGCCCGGGCCTTTCGCTCTGCCAGCAAGCCGAGATAATGCATGGCGATGATCGATCCTGCGATTGCCGTTATATCGGCATGATCATAGGCGGGCGCAACCTCGACGATGTCGGCGCCGACGATGTCGATCTGGCCGAGCTGGCGCAGTGTCGACAGCATCTTTGCCGAGGAGGGGCCGCCGGCAACCGGCGTGCCGGTGCCGGGCGCGAAGGCCGGGTCGAGGCAGTCGATGTCGAAGGTGAGATAGGTCTTCTTGCCGCCGGTGCGCTCGACGATCGCATAAGCGATGTCGGAGGCCCGCATTTCCTCGACCTCGTGGCCGTAGAGGATCTTGATGCCGAACGTGCCGGGCGCATGGGTGCGGATGCCGATCTGGATCGAGCGGTCGGGATCGATGATGCCTTCATTCACCGCCCGGGCGACGAAGGAGCCGTGGTCGATGCGCTTGCCGTCATCCGGCCAGGTGTCCTGATGCGCGTCGAACTGCACGAGCGCCAGCGGCCCATGGATCGCGGCATGCGCCTTGAGCAGCGGCCAGGTGACGAAATGGTCGCCGCCGAGCGTCAACAGGAAAGCGCCTGATTTCAGGATCTTGGCCGCCTCGCGCTCGATCGTGCCCGGCGTCTTCTGGTGATTGCCGCTGTCGAGCAGGCAATCACCGTAATCGACCACCGAGAGGTGCTCGAACAGATCGCGCGAGAACGGATATTGCGGGTCGTTGTCGAGGATCGCCGAGGCGCGGCGGATCGCCTGCGGCCCGAAGCGCGCGCCCGGCCGGTTGGTGACGGCGGCGTCGAAAGGAATGCCCCACACGACCGCGTCCGCGCCCTTCACGTCCTTCGTGTATCTGCGCCGCATGAACGACAGCGCGCCGGCATAGGTCGGCTCGAACGACGCGCCCGTCTTGGAGCGGGCGGTGAAGGCGTGGTCGATCTCTTTGTTCGCCATTACGGATCCTCGGTGTTCATCGGGGCAGCCACAACTACA
The DNA here is from genome assembly GCF_029625735.1 of Mesorhizobium sp. WSM4935. Classification (NCBI taxonomy): domain Bacteria; kingdom Pseudomonadati; phylum Pseudomonadota; class Alphaproteobacteria; order Hyphomicrobiales; family Phyllobacteriaceae; genus Mesorhizobium; species Mesorhizobium sp. WSM4935. The sequence goes on from NZ_JARTVR010000010.1 coordinate 142,299, forward strand.
GAACCGGCACGCAACATGCCAGCCATAGCTTGCGGAAAGGAAGCGGCGCTCGGCGAGTGCCACGGCAGCACAGGATCTGTATCATTATGGCTGAGACGGCTCTGCTCAACCTTGCGCCCGCAGCCGCGGCGACCCGTGTCGGCACGATCGCCGGCGAGCGCTTCCTGGTGCTGGATTCCTGGCGCGGCATCTGCGCGCTGCTGGTGGCGCTGTTCCATTTCCCGACCACCTCGGCGATTTCGCAAAGCGCCTTTGTCGGCGGCTCCTATCTGTTCGTCGATTTCTTCTTCGTGCTTTCCGGCTTCGTCATCGCCAGCGCCTATGGCAGCCGACTGAACGAGCAGGACGACCTTGCCCGGTTCGCGCTGGTGCGCTTCGGCCGCATCTATCCGCTGCATGTCCTGATGCTTGGCGCTTTCGCCGGCTTCGAGGCGCTGCGGCTCGTCCTGCCGGCTCTGCACGGGACAGGTCCGGCACCCTTCACCGCCGGCTTCGACCTGAAAAGCCTCGTCGCCAACCTGTTCCTTTTGCAAGGCATGGGCGTTGAGGACCATCTGAACTGGAACGCGCCGAGCTGGAGCATTTCGGCCGAGTTCTTCACCTATCTGCTCTTTGCCGCCGTCGTCTTCACCGCCGGCCAACGCGCCTGGATATGGTTCGTAGCCGCCGCCGTGACGGCGCCGCTTTTCCTGCTCACGGTCTCGACGCGTCATATGGACGTGTCCTTCGATTTCGGCTTCATCCGCTGCCTTTACGGCTTCTCGCTCGGCGCCCTGCTCGCCTGGTTTCAGCACGATTCCATTGCAGGGGCGCGACAGGCGCTCAGCGGCGGGGCAGGGCGCCTGGCCTGGACGCTTGCCGAACTGACGATGATCGCAGTGATCGCGCTGTTCGTCTCCATTGCCGGTACCAACGACATCGGCATGGCGGCGCCGGTCGTCTTCGCTCTGGCGCTTTACCTGTTTGCGCATGAGGGTGGCCTGGTCAGCGCCCTGCTGCGCAGCCGGCCGATGCTGCTGCTCGGCTCGCTCTCCTATTCGATCTACATGGTCCATATCTTCGTCCAGGCCCGCATGATCAATGTCGGCGGCCTGATCGAGCGCAAGCTCGGGCTCGGCATCGTCGGCGACCTGATGCTGCGCGGCGACCACGCGACCGGCTTCGGCACCGGCTCGCCCTGGATCGGCTTCGCGGCTTTGATCGCGATGCTGATCGCTGTCATCGTCGCTTCCTGGTTCACCTGGCGCTTCGTTGAAATGCCGGCGCTGGCCTGGTTCCGGTGCCTCGCGAAGCGAATTTGACGGACTTCAATGCGAAACAGCTAGCCGGCTTCGTTCACCGGCCTGTCATGGGCATCGCCTAACCGGGTCCCGACCCGGAACGGAGCGATTCCCCGATGCGAACACTCTGGCTGAGCCTTCTTCTGTCCGCCGCACTTGCCGCTGTCTCAGGCCAAAGTTTAGCCGGCGAGACGCGCGCGTCCCAAATCCTCGACCGCTTCGAGCACGCCAACCAATGGCGCGACCACGTGATGATCGCCGCGCATCGCGCCGGCAGCATGCAGGCCGGCAAGACGCTTTATGCCGAGAACTCGTTGGCCGCCGTCGAAGGTTCGATCGCAATCGGCGCCGAGATCGTCGAGGTCGACGTCCGGCGCGCGAAGGACGGCACCTTCGTTATCATGCATGACAGCTGGCTCGACCGCACGACCACGTGCAAGGGCGAGGTGGTGAACTACACGCTTGCCGAGTTGAAGAAGTGCCGGCTGGTCATCGAAGGCACGGGCGCCGTCACCAACGAGACCGTGCCGACATTGCGCGAGATGCTGCTGACGACCAGGGACAGGATCCTGATCAACCTCGACAACAAGCTGGAGGTGACGGAGCTGCCTGGCATGATCGCGGAGGCGCGCGATCTCGGCATGGCCGATCAGGTGATCGTCAAGGAGAACCTCTGGAACCGGCAGCGCATCGATGCAGCGAGCGCTGCACTTGCCAAGGCCGGCGGCGGTTTCCAGTTCATGCCGATCCTCGCCGACGACGCCGTGCATGACGCCGCCTTCGCCGGTGAGGTCGACAAGGCTTTCGCGCCGCGCGCCATCGAACTGATCAACTGGCGCAACGGCGCCGAGACGCTGACGTCGACCGGCGGGCCGCTGTTCAGCAATCATATGCGGGCGGAAGCGGCCCGCGGCGATTGGCACCTTTGGGCCGACACTTATGCGATCGTCAAAAAGCCGGGCGGCTTCCTCGCCGGCGGCCGCGGCGACGAACTGGCCGTCGCCGCCAGCCTGCCGCGCGAAGCCTGGGGTTTCTGGGTCGACCGCGGCGCCACCATCATCCAGACCGATGAGCCGAAGGCGGCGATCGAATGGCTGGCGGCGAATGGTTATCGCGTGCCTTACACGACGGATACCAAGCCAGCCGAGCCGGCGCATACGGCGAGCATCAATTGATTGATGCCGGCGCTCCGCCCACCCGGTGCTTCGCGCCGACCTCCCCATCGAGGGGAGGTAGAGCGTCGTGCCAACCTGCCGTCGCTGCATGCCTGCGACATCCATGAATGCGAAACCAGCGTTTGACGCGCGGCGCCTTACCTCCCCTTGATGGGGAGGTCGCGCCGCAGGCGCGGGCGGGGCGACAGCACCGATCTCACGCCGCTTTCGCCACGCCGTCCAGCTCGTTCAGCACCTGCGCCGACAGCTCCAGTTCCGCCGACGCCAGGTTCTCCCGCAGATGCCCGACGGACGAGGTGCCCGGGATCAGGAGGATGTTGGGCGAGCGCTGCAGCAGCCAGGCGAGGGCCACCTGCATCGGCGTCGCTCCAAGCCGTTCCGCCACACCGGACAGCGTCGAGGACTGCAACGGGCTGAAGCCGCCGAGCGGGAAGAACGGCACATAGGCGATGCCGTCGCGCGCCAGTTCATCGATCAGCCGGTCGTCGTCGCGGTGCGCGAGATTATACTGGTTCTGCACGCAGACGATGTCGCAGATCTTGCGGCCTTCCGCGATCTGCGCGCGGGTGACGTTGCTCAAGCCGATATGGCGCACCAGGCCCTTGCGCTGAAGCTCGGCAAGCTTGGTGACCTGCGCCTCGATGGAGCCCTCCGCTGGACCATGAACCCCGAACATGATGCGCAGATTGACGACGTCCATCACCTCGAGGCCAAGGTTGCGAAGATTGTCGTGCACGGCCTGTTCGAGCTCATCGGCTGTGAAGGCCGGCAGCCAGGAGGCGTCTTCGCCGCGGCGGGCGCCGATCTTGGTGGCGATGGTCAGGTCGTCGGGGTAGGGCGCCAGCGCCTCGCGGATCAGCTTGTTGGTGACGTACGGACCGTAATAGTCGCTGGTATCGATATGGTTCACGCCTTGCGCTATCGCCTCGCGCAGCACGGCGATGGCCGCGTCATGATCTTTCGGCGGACCGAACACGCCTTTACCGGCTAGCTGCATGGCGCCGTAGCCGAGGCGACGGACCGAGCGGTCGCCGAGTTTATAAGTGCCGGATTTGTCTACGCTGGACATCGTGGTTCTCCTTCGCTGTCGACGACGGAGATAGGGCATGGCCGCTGTCCCGATAATCAGCTATATTCGGCACGGCTTGTGCGGAATAAAGGACAATGGCGACTGACCTCAACGATCTCCAGGCGTTCATGGCCGTGGCGCGCGCCGGCGGCTTTCGCGAGGGTGCCCGCGCCACGGCCGGCAGCGCCTCAGCGCTCAGTGAAGCCATCCGCCGGCTGGAAGCCCAGCTCGGTGTGCGGCTCTTCAACCGCACCACGCGCAGCGTCGCTTTGACCGAGGCTGGTGCAAGCCTGCTGGCGCGGCTTGGCCCGGCGCTTGGCGAGGTCGAGGCGGCGCTCGATGTGGTGAATGGCTTTCGCGACCGGCCCGCCGGCACCTTGCGGCTCAACGTGCCGATAAGCGCCTCGCGGCTGGTGCTGCCAAGAATCGTTCCGGGATTTCTCGCGGCCTATCCCGCCATTCGCCTGGAGGTGATTGCCGAAGAGAACTTTATCGATCTGCTGGTGGCCGGCTGCGATGCCGGCATCCGCTATGACGAGCGGCTGGAGCAGGACATGATCGCCGTGCCGATCGGACCGCGCACGCAGCGCTTCACCACCTCCGCTGCGCCGTCCTACCTTGACCGTCATGGTCGGCCGCAGCATCCCCGCGACCTGCTTGGTCATGCCTGCGTGCGCGGCCGCTTCCCGAGCGGGGTCATGACGCCCTGGGAGTTCGAGCGGGACGGTGAGGTGGTGCGGGTCGATACCACGGGACCATTGGTCGTCAGTATCGGCGGAGGCGTCGATCTCGCCATCGATGCGGCGATCGCCGGCGTCGGCGTTCTCTGGCTGTTCGAGGACTGGGTGCGTCCGCATTTCGAGAGCGGCGTGCTGGAACCTGTGCTGGAGCCGTGGTGGCAGGAATTTTCCGGGCCTTTCCTCTATTATCCCGGACGCCGTCTGGTGCCGGCGCCGCTACGTGCCTTCATCGACTACATAAAAACGGCAGGGCACTGGTGACGGAAACAAAAAGGCCGCCCGGAGGCGGCCTTTCGAGATTTGCTTCTCTTGGCGCTTAGCGCTTCGAGAACTTGGCCCCAAGCGCCTATTAGCGCTTTGAGAACTGGAACGAGCGGCGGGCCTTCGCCTTGCCGTACTTCTTGCGCTCGACCACGCGGCTGTCGCGGGTCAGGAAGCCGCCCTTCTTGAGCACCGAGCGCAAGCCCGGCTCGTAGTAGGTCAGCGCCTTGGAGATGCCGTGACGCACGGCGCCCGCCTGGCCCGAGAGGCCGCCGCCGATGACGGTGGCGACGATGTCGTACTGGCCGGCGCGGTTGGCCGCGACGATCGGCTGGTTGAGGATCATCTGCAGCACCGGACGCGCGAAATAGGTCGCGAATTCCTTGTCGTTGACGGTGATCTTGCCGGAGCCCGGCTTTACCCAGACGCGCGCGATGGCGTTCTTGCGCTTGCCGGTGGCATAGGCGCGGCCCGACTTGTCGAGCTTCTGGACATGCACGGGCGCGGCCGGCTGCGCGGCGACCGTGCCGAGTTCTGCGAGCGAGGAAAGCTCAGCCATTACGAGGCCCTCTTGTTCTTGGAGTTCAGCTTGGCCACGTCGAGCGTGACGGGCTGCTGGGCGGTGTGCGGATGCTCGGCGCCGGCATAGACGCGGAGATTCTTCATCTGGCGACGGCCAAGCGGGCCGCGCGGGATCATGCGCTCGACGGCCTTCTCGACGACGCGCTCGGGGAAACGACCCTCGAGCAGTTGGCGCGCGGTGCGCTCCTTGATGCCGCCGGGATGGCCGGTGTGCCAGTAATAGACCTTGTCGGTGTACTTCTTGCCGGTGAACACCACCTTGTCGGCATTGATGACGATGACGTTGTCGCCATCATCGACATGCGGGGTGAAGGTAGGCTTGTGCTTGCCGCGCAGATGGTTGGCGATGACAGTGGCCAGACGACCGACGACGAGACCCTCGGCGTCGATCAGCACCCACTTCTTCACCACATCCGCAGGCTTCTGCGAAAAGGTAGCCATGGTTTTCTCTCACGTTGGACCTTCCAGACCCGAAGGAAAGAAGGCGTTTCTTGTTGCTTGGATTGACGGGAAAGCCGGAGCCACCGCCAATAACAAAACGGCGGCCTTTGTGGGCCGCTGCTTCGCGAGGGCTTATAGGCGAGGGCGTCTGACGCGTCAAGTATCAGCTACGGCCTAAGACCGCAAAAATCTATTTAAATTCAACGGCTAACGAGAATGGTATTATTTTACCACATATGCGGTAACTTTCTCTCGTTCACCGCCGCCCGGCCACAGCGGCAAGAAGGAGCCTGGCGCCGATGGCGACCATCAAGGCTCCTGCCAACCTTTCCTGCCAAACGAGGAACGCGCCTCGGCGCGCCAGCCAACCGCCGACCGCGCCAGAGGTCAACGCAACCGCGCTGAGAACAACCAGTCCCATCATCTTCATGGTCGTGCCGAGAATGATGAACTGCAGCGCAGCCGAGCCGCCCCAGGGATGGACGAATTGCGGCAGCACCGCCAGCATGAAAGCGAGCGTCGTCGGATTGGTGAGATTGCATATCATGCCTTGCCGGAAAGCGGCCGGGATGCCGCTCGTCTTGGCAAAGGCAGACACACCGCCATCTTCGCCCAGTCGACGCGCCAACAGGAATTTGATCCCGATGGCGATCAGATAGATGGCGCCGACGATCTGAAGGAAGCTGTAAAGAGATGGGGAGGATGTGATCAGCGAGGCAAGTCCCATTGCCAGCAACGGAATCTGGACGACGCCGGCCGACACGCAGCCCGCTGCGGTCGCCAAGGCGTGGCGCCAGCCTTGCCCGACGCCGCGGCTGATCACCAGCATCATGTCGGGACCGACACCGGAAAGCTGATAGGCGAGCACGGCGCCGACAAAGGCAAGGTAGGTTGTAACATCGGGCATGCCGCAGAACGAACGTGTCGACTGGGAGTTCCGGCAACACGTCAGGCCGGCTTGTCGGTTATCCGCTTCCTCGGAATCGAATAGGTGCCGGTGGCGTGCGCTACCGTTTGCCCGTCCGGCCCCGCCACGATGTCGATGTCGAACACCATCAGGCTTTTGCCAAGCTTGAGGATGCGGCAATGGCCGTCGATCGGCCCGGCCGCGGCCTTGCGCATGAAATTGATGTCGAGGTTGACCGTCACCGACAGTGCGTCCGGTCCGGCGTGGCTGAGCACGCAGACATAGCCGCCGATGTCGGCCAGCGTGAACAGCGACGGACCCGACACCGTTCCGCCGGGGCGCAGATGCCTCTCATCAGCGTTGAGCCGCACCGTGCAGCCGCCCGGAAACACGTCGATCGCCTCATAGGAGGTGAAGCTGTCGTTGAGCTGCGGATAGACGCTTGCCATCAGCGCATTGACTTCCGCCGCGTTGAGCATTGGTTTCAGATCGCTTTGGGCGGGCATGATGGCGTCCTATATGAATGGCAAGCTCCAGGCGATGTGCCTGGACCAAACGGTGCGACGGAGAAAACACGTCTCTCGGCTGTTCTTCAACCGGCAGCGTGCTAGTTCTGTTGCTCCATGCGCCGCGAGCGCTGACCCCGAAAGGTTGGACATGGCTGAAGTCGTCGCCATCAAACCCGCCGTCGCCGACGGCCCCGTTCTTGTCGCCCAGGAGAAGGGCGTCCTGCGCCTCACGCTTGCCAGCCCGCCGGCCAATGCGCTGTCGCTGGCGACGATGGCGGCACTGCAGGCCGAGTTCGATCGCGTCAAAACCGACAAATCCGTGCGCGTCATCATTCTGGCGGCGTCGGGAAAAGTGTTCTGTGCCGGTCACGACCTTAAGGAAATGACGGCGCATCGCGCCGACGCGGATCGCGGCAAGGCCTTCTTCGAAAAGACCTTCGCGGCCTGTGCAGCGTTGATGCAGACGATCGTGCGCCACCCAAAACCGGTGATCGCCGAGGTCGACGGCCTGGCGACCGCCGCCGGTCTGCAACTGGTCGCCAGCTGCGACCTTGCGATCGCCTCGCACGAGGCCACCTTCTGCACGCCGGGCGTCAATATCGGCCTGTTCTGCTCGACGCCGATGGTGGCGCTGTCGCGCAACGTCTCGCGCAAGCAGGCGATGGAAATGCTGCTTACCGGCGAGACGATCGACGCCGCGACCGCCAAGGAATTCGGCCTGATCAACCGCATCGTGCCGCGCGAGTATCTCAATCAAGTTGTCAACAAATACGCGCAAACCATTGCTTCCAAATCCTCTTCGGTGGTCAGGACCGGTAAGGAAGCCTTTTACGCCCAGGCCGAAATGGGACTCGCCGACGCCTATGCCTATACCGGCCGGGTTATGGTCGAGAACATGTTGGCGCGCGACGCCGAGGAAGGCATCGGCGCCTTCATCGGTAAGCGCAAGCCGGAATGGGCCGACGAGTAGCCGGTTGAATGAAGCCGAGCCGTTCTATCGCTGAAGGTTCCATGTGGCTGCCCGCAAGCAACTGACACGGCTCAAAGCGCCCTATCTCAAGCGTATCCTGCTTGAGCCCTCGCGCGTTGCCGACTGGGAGCAATATCCCTGGAACCTGCCGATCTTTCGCGATCGCGGGTTCGAGTTCGAATTCCCCTCGGCCATAACCATCATCGTCGGCGAGAACGGCACCGGAAAATCGACACTGCTCGAAGCCATCGGCGCGCTTGCCGGCTATGACGAGGCGGGCGGCGGCAAGGGCTACATGCCGGTCGACCATTCGCGTGCCGTCGACAAGAGCGGTGCCGCACTCGGCGCCACGCTTCGTGCCCACTGGCTTCCCAAAGTCACCGCTGGATGGTTCTTTCGCGCCGAATCCTTCTACTCCGTGTCGCGCTATCTCGACCAAGCCGCGCTGGATGTCGGGGCGGCGCCACCGGATTTCCTGTCATGGTCGCATGGCGAGGGCTTCATCCGCTTCTTCGAGGAGCGTTGCCGCAGGCAAGGCATCTATATCCTCGACGAGCCCGAAAGCGCGCTGTCGCCGACGCGCCAGATCGAACTGTTGAAACTGCTTCAACGCATGGAACAATCCGGCACCGCGCAGGTGATCATGGCCACACACTCGCCGCTGCTGATGGCTTGCCCGAACGCGCGGCTCTTCCGCATCAGCCGCTTGGGTCTCGACCCGATCGATTTTCAGGATACCGATCATTTTCGCATGATGCGCGACTTCTGCAGCGATCCGCAGATGTTTATGGAGGAGGCGCTGCGGGACGACGATGAGTAGCGGTGGGCGCATGAACCGGGACGATCTCAGTTGGGAAGTGGAACAAGCCTGTCGCGAGGCATGGCCTGCCGCGCTTGAGACTGTCGCTCTCGGATGGGTGTTTCGCCGCTCAGGCGGGCGGATAAGGCGGCCGAATTCCGCCAACCCCTTGCCTGGCCAGCGCGGCGCGCCTGAGAGAGTGATCGACGCCGCCGAGGCGTTCTACGCCGGCCATGGCCAGGCCCCGCTGTTTCGCGTTCCCGACATCGCGCCCGAACTGGAACTCGAACTCGACCGTCGGGATTACGGCCGCGAAGGCGGGACGATACACCTTCATGCCGAGATCGATGCGCTTCAGGGGCACAGCGATGACGACATCACGGTCTCGGCAGCGCCAACCGAGAATTGGTTCGAGGCGCGTTTCCGTACCGGCGGCTACGACAATGCGGAGCGCCGCATCTTTCGCCATATGACGGGCTTGATCATGGGCGACAGGGCATTCGTGTCGTGTGAGCGTGATGGCCAAATCGCGGCCTTTGCCTTTGGCGTCATCCGCAACCGGTTGCTCGTCCTCGAGGCGGTTGAAACCGAAGCCGGATTCAGGCAGCAGGGGCTCGGCCGCAGGACGGTCGGCAGGCTGATCGGCTGGGCCAGGTGGGCGGGCGCAAAGGCCGGGTGCCTGCAGGTGGTCGCCGACAACGCGCCCGCACGCGCGCTCTACGCTTCCCTCGGCTTCAGCCGCGAGCTCTATCGCTACCATTATCGCAGGAAGACCATCGCAGCATGAATCACGACGCATACGACAACGCCTACATCGCCGGCATCCTGAATTCGGTGAGGACGATCGCCATGGTCGGCGCCTCGCCCAACGACGTGCGGCCGAGCTATTTCGTGCTGAAATACCTTTTGGCCAAAGGCTTTTCGGTGCTGCCGATCAATCCCGGTCATGCCGGTAAGCAGATCCTCGGACAGACGGTCTATGCGAGCCTCGCCGATCTGCCGCGTCCAGTGGACATGGTCGACATTTTCCGCGGCTCCGCGGCGGTGCCCGGCATCATCGACCAGGTGCTGAAGCTCGACCCGCTGCCCAAGGTCGTCTGGATGCAGCTTGGCGTGCGTCATGACGAGGCGGCTGCCCGCGCCGAGGCCGCGGGCATCAAGGTGGTGATGAACCGCTGCCCGAAGATCGAATATGGCAAGCTGTCCGGCGAGATCGGCTGGACCGGTGTCAACTCCGGCGTGCTGTCGTCGAAGAAGCCTTTGATGAGGCAGGGCTTCCAGAGCTTCGGCGTGCGGCAGAAATAGGCCGCTGGCCTGGCTTGGAAAAATTATCCCGGAAGAATTGGATTTTTCCCGGCGTTGGTCGCAGATCGCGCCCCGAAAGGCATTTTCTTCTTTGCATTCCAACTCGGGCTTCGCCAAGAATGCCCGGCAATTTTCGAAAGATCAGGAGAGGTAGGTTTTCGATGACCCGTACGCCCGGTTTCAACACTTTAGCCGTTCATGCCGGCGCAAAGCCCGATCCGGCAACCGGCGCCCGCGCCACGCCGATCTACCAGACCACCTCCTATGTCTTCGACGATGCCGACCATGCCGCCTCGCTGTTCGGGCTGAAGGCCTTCGGCAACATCTACACCCGCATCATGAACCCGACGCAGGCGGTGCTCGAGGAGCGCCTTGCCGCGCTGGAAGGCGGCACCGCCGCGCTTGCCGTCGCCTCCGGCCATGCCGCCCAGGTGCTGGTCTTCCACAATCTGATGCAGCCGGGCGACAATTTCGTCGCCGCCAACAAGCTCTATGGCGGATCAATTAACCAGTTCGGTCATGCCTTCAAGAATTTCGGCTGGGAGGTGCGCTGGGCTGATCCGATCGATCCCTCGACCTTCGAGAGCCAGATCGACGACAGGACCAAGGCAATCTTCATCGAGAGCCTTGCCAATCCCGGCGGCGTCTTCGTCGACATCGAGAAGATCGGCGACATCGCCCGCAAGCACGGCCTGCCGCTGATCGTCGACAACACGTTGGCCTCGCCCTATCTGGTGCGGCCGATCGAGCACGGCGCCGACATCGTCGTGCATTCGTTGACCAAGTTCATCGGCGGCCACGGCAATTCGATCGGCGGCGGCATTATCGATGGCGGCACCTTCGACTGGTCGAAGTCGGGCAAATATCCGATGCTGTCGGAGCCCCGTCCCGAATATGGCGGTCTCGTCCTGCACGAAACCTTTGGCAACTTCGCCTTCGCGATTGCCGCGCGCGTGCTCGGCCTGCGCGACATCGGCGCCGCGATCTCGCCCTTCAACGCCTTCCTGCTTTTGACCGGCCTGGAAACGCTGCCGCTCAGGATGCAGCGCCACTGCGACAACGCGGCGAGCGTCGCGGGCTGGCTCTCCAATCATCCCAAGGTTGCCTGGGTGAATTATCCCGGCCTTCCCGGCGACAAGAACAATGCGCTGCAGAAGAAATACTCGCCGCAGGGCGCGGGCGCCGTCTTCACCTTCGGCCTCAAGGGCGGCTACGAGGCCGGTGTCAAATTTGTCGAGGCGCTTGAGCTCTTCTCGCACCTCGCCAATGTCGGCGACACCAAGTCGCTGGTCATCCATCCGGCCTCGACCACGCACCGTCAGCTTTCCGACGAGCAGAAGGTCAGGGCCGGCGCTGGGCCGGATACGGTACGGCTGTCGATCGGCATCGAGGACGTCAACGACATCGTCGCCGATCTCGAACAGGCGCTCGGCAAGGTCTGATATGTCGGCCTTTCTTGCGATCAATGTCGAAAGCGTCGAACCGGAGGCCGGCGCGGCGGCCCCGGACCGGGTAATCTCGGGCGATCCGAAATTCCGCACCTGGAATGTCGAGGAGCGCGAGGGCGGCCTTTATGCCGGTGTCTGGGAAGCGACGCCGGGCAAATGGCGCATCGTCTATGACGAATGGGAATTCTGCCACATCCTGTCCGGCGTCTCGGTGATCGCGGAGGACGGCGGCGAGGTGCGCACCGTGCGGGCCGGCGACAGTTTCGTGCTGCGTCCGGGATTCAAGGGCACCTGGGAAGTGCTGGAGACGACCCGTAAGGAATATGTGATCAAGTTTTGACGGCTTCGGCCGGCTCATAGCAGCCTATCGATATCACCGTCGGAAAAGCCGTATTCGCTCATCATCTTGCGGTGCCAGGGACCGCCAAGCAATTCATTCAGGCACCGATCCACTTTTTGACGCAGCGCGGGATTGCTCCTGGCCAATGCGAACGCACCGGCGGCAGGCTGCTTCTCCGATGCAGGAACCTCGACGACATCGAGCCGCTCGTCGGGGCGCTGGGCAATGTAGCCGCGATGCGCCATGGCGACGCTGGCATAGGCCTGTGCCATACCCTTCGCCACGGCCTCCGCCGCCTGAGCCTGCGTCGCGAACATTCTAACCCGATCGGGCGGAACGCCGTTCTGCAACGCGGTTTGATGCTGAACCTGATCCGATATCACGCCAAGTACCGCTGAAGGATGCCGGGCAAGCGAGCGGTAGCCCTCCAGCCCCAACGGATTGTTCTTCGCGACCATCAGTCCGTCAGGCAATGACCAGATCGGGCGCGTAAACTCGACGAGCCTTTTGCGCTCGTCCGAGATGAACAGACCGGTCGTCATATCCCAGCGGCCGTCGGCCACGCCAGGCAACAGTTCGGCGAACTCCGCCTCGATCGGCGAGAAGTCCTCCAGGTCGAGCATCCGGCAGATTTTCGCGGCGAGCTCCGTGTCGCAGCCACCGACCCTGCCGGAAACATCGGTGAAGCAGAAGGGAGGTTCCTGCAGGAACGCGAATCTCATTTCTGGTTGTCCCGAAGAGCGATCGTCAGCCTCTCCAGCCCGTGGAAATGATAGGTGTCGCGGAATCGTGGCGCCTCCGCCGGGCGTAGATTCGGCAACCGGTCGAACAGCGTCTTCAGCGAGACTTGCAACTCAAGCCGCGCCAGCGGCGCACCGATGCAGAAATGGATGCCGGCGCCGAAGGAGACGTTCTTCTGGTCCCTGCGGGCCGGGTTGAAGATGTCGGGCTCGGAAAAAGCCAGGGGATCGTGATTGGCCATGCCGAGCAGCAGCGCGACCATCTCTCCGGGTTTGACCAGGATGCCCGGCGAAACCTCGATCTCCTCATAGGCATAGCGTAGGAACATATGCAGCGGCGCGTCGTAGCGGAGGCATTCTTCGACCGCCGCGACGTTTCTCTCCGGCGTTTCGAAGAAGCGACGCGGATCGCCGCCTTGCGCGAGGATAGAGCGTACCGCATTGCCGGTCTGGTGCACGGTCGCCTCGTGGCCGGCATTGAGAAGCAGGATCGCCGAGGACACCAGCTCGTCCTCGGAAAGCTTCTGGCCGTTGTCTTGGGCTTCGATCAAGAGCGACAGCAGGTCGTCGCCGGGCTTCTTGCGCCGCTCGGTCACGTAACCGCGCAGAAAGGCAGCGAAATCGCGCGCCGCGCGATTGGCCGTGTCCTCGATTTCGCGCGTTCGGCCATGCATGTACATGGCGACCATTTGGTGCGACCAGTCGAGCAGTTGCGGCCCCATACCGACCGGAACGCCGAGCATCTCTGCGATGATGGTGATCGGCAGCGGCGAGGCATAGGCCGGCAGAAGGTCGACGCTGTTTGGTTCGAAGCGATCGATCAGCTCATTGGCCAATGCATCGATGCGTCGCCTCAGCCGCTCGACTTGGCGGGAGACGAAGGCGCGGTTGACCAGCGTTCTGAGCCGCGTATGCACCGGCGGCTCGAGCTCCAGCATGGAATTGGCCTCGATGGCATCGAAGGCGACGAGATGCGAGCGGTCGTCGCCGACGCCGCGGCTGTCCGGAATGCCGGCCGGGTTCTGCCGGCCGAAGCGGCGGTCGCGCAGCAGCCGGCTGACGTCGTCGAAACCGCCAAAACACCAGAAACCATAGTCTTCCCAGAAGAACGCGTTGGCAGCGCCATGCAGGAAGGCATAGGCCTCATAAGGATTCTGCACGAAGGCGGGTTCGTGCGGATCGAGCCGCAGACGGCGGCCGGCTGAGTCGAAGTCGAGATAGGCTGGCATCATGCCTGACCATTAGCGCGCCTTGTCAGCCCGATGCCAGACCGTATCTTGGCGCCCGTCGTGCCAATACATTGAGCCAGGTAAGGAGACAGGGCGGCGTGCACGATGCTCCGGCGCCGCGCTTCAGCGCCCGGTCTTGAGGATGCTCGCCACTTTCGTGGCGATTGCCGCGTCGAGCGCCGGCCAGTTCGCCAGCAGCTCGCGTGGAAAACGGTAGGTCAGGCTGAGATCGTCGCCGACCTGAATATCGCGTTCGCAGGGCGCCAAAGATTCTTCCGCGCTCGGGCCGCTCAGGCAGCGGGCGACGAACGGATCCTTGCCGGGGCGTTCGGCGACGGCCAGTACTTCGTTCAGATAGCCTGACTTTTCCGTGAAGGTATAAATCGTCGTGCCGCCCGGGCCGGGCTTGCCCGGCTTTTCGATCAGGGCGCTGTAGATCGGCGCGAAACGGCCGCTCATGTCGCGCGACATCATCCGCGGCTCGAATGACAGGAAGATGATCTTCCTGGTCGTCGTGTGGTTGAAGTCGTCGCGCGCGGCCGTGCTGTAGCCGTCCATCTCGGGATAGCGCAGATAGAGATCGAGTCGGGAAGCGATGCCGTCGCGCCTGGCCTGGTCGAAGCGGATGAAGTTTGCCGGCACGCTGATGAGATTGTTGCCCATGACGATCTGGCGCACCGTGGTGTCGTCCGTATAGCCGGCCATGGCGATCGATCGTCCAAGCCATTTGCCGCCGGCGCTGATCGCCACCGAAAGCAGCGCCAGCGCCGCGAAGATGTAGAAGACCCGCTTCATCAGGGCCGAATCGACGAGCTCGAAGTCCGGGCTCTCGGCAGCCGTTGCGTCTTTCATTTGCTCTTCCCCGATCCGTCCGCCTGTCCTTCGGCGGCACAGCCGGCGCGGCATGGCTCTTGCAGCGCGTTGGCACGACTGTGCGTTTTCATGGTAAACGGTTGGTAAACACGGATCCCGTTGTGCTTGTTCTTTACGCGTTTGCGGTTGGCGTCACGGCTTGCGGACTAGCCGGCTCGGCCATGGAACTGCTGTCCGGCCGGCGCCTGGCCTTTGCCGAACCCTATGTTTCGCCCGTCCATATCCTGCGTTCGCTGGCAGCGACGGCTTGCGCCGGGCCGTTCATGCTCACCAACGAGGCCTTGGCCGCCCGCCGCGAAGGCCGCATCGGCACGATGGCGTTGTTGTCCTGCGGCTGCACGGCCATCGCTTGGGCGCTGGCGCTTGGCGTCGTGCTTATCGCCATTGCTTCCTGGGCGACCGAGAATTTAGGGTCCTTCGAATTCGCTGCTTGAGACGATTCGGAGTGGAAAAATGCCGGTCTATGCGATCGATGGGAAAGCGCCTGAGTTCGAGGACGCCGACACGAACTGGATTGCGCCGGACGCCACGCTGATCGGCAACATCCGGATCGGCCGCAATGTCGGCTTCTGGTTCGGCGTCGCCATCCGCGGCGATGGCGAGCCCATTACGATCGGCGCCGACACCAATGTGCAGGAACATACGATCATGCACACCGATCCCGGCTTTCCGCTGACCATCGGCGAAGGCTGCACGATCGGTCATAGAGCGCTGCTGCATGGCTGCACGATCGGCGACAACAGCCTGATCGGCATGGGTGCCATCGTGCTGAACGGCGCCAGGATCGGCAACAATTCGTTGGTCGGCGCCGGCGCGTTGGTGACGGAAAACAAGGTTTTTCCGGGCAATTCGCTGATCGTCGGCTCGCCGGCCAAGGTGATCAGGACGCTGGACGAAGCGGCGATCGAGCGGTTGCGCGTCTCGGCGGCGCACTATGTGGCCAACGCAAAACGCTTCAAGGCCAAGCTCAAGGCAGTGTGACGGCGGGCGGCCAGCCATCATGCGCGGCGATTGTTCAGCGCTTCACGCAGCAGAAAGATGCCGGCTTCGAAGCCGGCCTGCTCGGCGCCCTCCAGTGCCGTCTCATAATCGTCGATACGGGTTCTCAGTGACGGATCCGCGCCTGCCAGCAGCAGGAGACGGATCGCCTCGGCGTCGCGCCGGGACACTGCATAGTGCAGCGGCGTCCAGTCGTTCACGCCGCGCATATCCGGATCGGCGCCGTGCTCGAGCAGGATGTGGAGGACATCCAGCCGGTCCGGCCGCTCCGTCGACAACGCCGCAATGAGCGAAGGAAAGCCGGCAGGATCTTCATAGTTCGGATCCGACCCAGCATCGAGAAGCGCGGCGATGAACGCGGCAGGGCTCCAATAGATCGCATATTCCAGCGGATGGCCAAGGCCGAGCTCGAACGGCATTCTTTCGTCGAACCAGCGCGCAGAGCCGCCGAGCGCAACACCCAGGGCCGCGAAATCCCCGGCCTTGAAGGCCTCGTCTATAGTCTTGAAGAGCAAGTAGCGGGCGCCGCGATCCTCAGGGACTTCCAGCATCGCCTTCATCCGCAATGAACGAGCTATATTGCTCCCATCCACCTCGATCGGAAAGAGCACCCCGGCCAGCGGCGCTCGGCAGGGCGTCGGTCGTCTGTTCCCGACGGGCGCAGCCCGAAATGGCGGAGCCGGCCCCGGGGACAGGGGCCGGCTCCTAAAACCCGGTCGTTGGGGACGGGGAGGGTGGGGACTCGACCGGGCTTTCTCCCTGGGCACGTCGCGTCACGGGCGACGTACCCGATCGCTTTGGCGCCTTAGCGGACGCTGGCGACCGCGTCCTCGCGGCCGTCGTTGATCGTCACCCAAACGCCAGAATTCTCCGTCGATTGACGTTTGAGATATGTGTAGACCGTGTCGTTCCAGGCGAGCACTTTCGGCTCGAGATTGTCGAGGATGAATTCGCCGAGGCTAGTGCGCACCGTCAGCACCGCATGGCCGTCGCCATTCGGCTGGCGCACCACCGTCATCAACAGATCGCCGGCCGGCACACCGACGGCCATCAGCTCGCGGCGCTTCTCCAGCGCATAGTCCTCGCAGTCGCCATAGCCACTGTCGGGATAGGCCCAGTATTCCTCGACCCCGTAGATTTCCATATCGGTGCGCGGCTTGACGCGGACGTTGACCGAATTGTTGACGTTGACGATCGTCGCCCACAGCTTGCGCGTCAGCTCGACCGGCGGACCTTTCGGCGTCCGCTGGTTG
This sequence comes from Mesorhizobium sp. WSM4935, assembly GCF_029625735.1. Taxonomy (NCBI): domain Bacteria; kingdom Pseudomonadati; phylum Pseudomonadota; class Alphaproteobacteria; order Hyphomicrobiales; family Phyllobacteriaceae; genus Mesorhizobium; species Mesorhizobium sp. WSM4935. The sequence goes on from NZ_JARTVR010000010.1 coordinate 159,219, forward strand.
CATTCGGCCGGAATACGCTGGCAGAAATCATAGTGACCGACCGGCTGGGTGGTGCGGCCACCCGTATGCATTAAAGCCGGTCCTGCGCTTGCCGTGCCCCACGCGGAAAGCTGCATCGCCATTGCTAAGAGCAACAGCTTGCCCCTCGTCATTTTCATTGTGGTAGTCTCCCCGTTTGAGGAGACTGTGCCACGTTGGGATTTATTTGACGCAAAAACCCGAAGTAGACATTGAGTAAAACGCCAGTAGAATAAGCATAAAATTTGAACTATCGCGTTCTCAGGCTATTCAGACTTGCGAGGTTCTGATGGCCGTCGGGTGGCCTGCTTCCGGAAGGCAAAATCTCGCAACAAAAAACCGGCCGCCGAGGGCCGGTTCTCTTTGTAGTCAGGATCGCGGCGCGTTGAATTCCTGGTCGAGCGTCTCCAGCCGCTGGATGACCGCGAACTCGATGGCGACGCCGTCCTCGAAATGGCGCACCACCTGGCCGCGCATCGTGCCGAGCATGACCTGGACGCCGATGGCCGGCTTGACGTCGATCTCGATCGCAGCGCCGGAGAGCGACAGGTCGATGATGCGGCACTGATACTGGCGCCCGTCGGTGAGCTGCAGGACACTCATCGGATTGCGCGGCGCCACGCGCTCGTGGCGGCGGTCCTCGGGCAGGTCGAGCTCATGCTTGTTGGCAAGCCAGGTGAGCTGCGCGGCAAGCTTGTCCTTCTTGCGGTCCGAGGCGATGACGGTCATGGCGAAGCCGTCCTGAGACGTGCGCGTCACGATGCCCTCGACACGACCGATATGGTCGATATAGGCGATGACCTTCTCGCCCGGCTTGCCGATACGGTCCGTGCGCAACGCAACGTTGCCTGGCGACATGTCGATCACCTGGCATGGATGTTCGGTGCGGTCTTCCAGCATGAAACGTCCGTAGATCTTGACGCGGACACGCTGGAAATTGCGCCGCTCAGCTCGTGACGGCGCATATTCTACCGCCGCTGACCTCATGACTGCCTACACCCCGTTGGCATTCCGCGCGACGATGCGGGGAATTTCGCTCAAAAAGCTACAGCAAGGCAGGTTAACAAACGGAAAAAATCGCCCGCAAAAGCCCGGGTCTGGAGGCATGCGGACGCGGAAAACTAACCGCGAGGGAAGGGCAAATCCCGCGCGGCAAGGTTCACTCGTGGCGCCCGCCGTCAAGGACGACGAGATGGCGGATGCGGCGCACGCGACCGAGCGCCGAAATGGTCTCCGGAGGATCGAATTCGGCCGGAACGAGCGAGGGGACGTCGATCGCCGGACGGTTCTTCAGGAACATCGGCTCCCTGTCGGGATCTATCACCCGGATCGTATCGATGAGCGCGTCGGCGATCGGATCGGCGCCAAGCCAGAAGGGCTTGTCGGCGGTGCTGATGATGCCGAGGCAGCGCGGGTTCTCGGCGCCTCCGTCCAGCGGCAGCGACAGGAGCTCGAACTTGTTAGAGCGGCCGTTGCGGCTGAACCCCTCGTAGGTCATGAGCAGGACCGACTTCTGATCGAAAACGCCTTGCATAAGCCGCGACATCAGTCGCTGGTCCTTCTCGCGCCAGAGCGAAGGGAAGGAGAAGCCCTTGAGCTCCCGGCCATAATAGGCGCAGAGCCTTGTGCCCGCGAGCCGGAACACCGCTTCGCCGCGCGTGTCGCGCTCGAGGATGAAGGTGTCGGCCAGAAGCGACTTGATGTCGGCCGGCTCCACCTCCGATCGCTTCGGGGCGAGGCGGCCATCACGCAGCCGGTTCCAATATTGGAACAGCGCGATCGATCCTTTTTCTTTCATGTCCATTCCGCTCCGCACAATCTGTCTTTTGGATGTTCCATCGGCGAACAGACAGGGCGCCCTCCGATGACCTTCATGCGGTGCGGAGCAGGATGCGTGCCAGTATCGTTAACGTTTGTTCACGCCTCGGGGTCGTTAAGGTTAACAAGTGGTTTACATTGCGCGCCACTGAGGTCTATGGCACACCAAAACCACTCCAAAACGGTCGTCTCGCAACGATCGGCAGCACTTCAGTCACGGGTTTATGGGGAGCAGGGGGACTCGACCGGCCGTTCAGGGAAATCCTGGACGGCCTTCTTTTTGATTCGCTGCTGTTCTGATTCGCCTCTTTTTCTGCGGGCCGGCTGTGGCGAATAGCCGTTTGTGATTCGAAAGGGCGTGATCTACATGCTCCTCGAATCCCTCGAGTCCCGGACCTGCAAGGGTGCATGAGCGAGCCCGCAAGCCCCACTGACAACGAACCGCTGCCGGACGAGGCTTCCGAGCCGCCGCGCCGCGAACCCGTGTTCAACCTGCCGCCTGCAGTGCTGGCGGTGATCGGCATCTGCGTGGCCGTCCACCTGGTGCGTGTTTATCTGTTGACCGACGACCAGGATTTTGCCCTGCTCGTCCGCACGGCCTTCGTCCCCATTCGCTATTCCGGCCGATACGACCTTGATTTCTATGCTTTTTCGACTCCCTTTACCTATGCCTTCCTGCATGGCGGCGTGGCGCATCTGTTGATCAACATGATCTGGCTTGCCGCTTTTGGTTCGCCTTTGGCCAATCGATTTGGCACGCTGCGCTTCGCCTTGTTCTTCGCGGCAACGGGCCTCGCTTCGGTAGCGCTCTTCTGGGCGCTGCATCCACTTGGCGAGATGCCGCTGGTCGGTGCGTCGGGCGCGATCTCCGGCATGATGGGGGCGGCGGCGCGCTATGGCTTTCGCGTCGACCGTTCGTCAGGCAGGGCGGCCTTCACCGGCGAGCCCTTGCCGATCACGGCGGTGTTGCGCTCGCGCGGCGTCATGACCTTTCTGGGGGTCTGGATGGTCATAAATCTCGCCACGGGCCTGCTCGGCTTCGCGCCGGGGATAGAAGGCCAGATCGCTTGGGAGGCGCATATAGGCGGCTTCGTCGCCGGCTTTTTCGGGCTGCGTTTCTTCGACCGTCCGCAGGCTGCCGCCTAGAGCAATTCCAGGAAAAGTGTGAGCGGTTTTCCGTCCTGAATTGCGTAAAAACAGATAGATAGGGCGTTTCGCCGTTTCCGTGAAACGGTGAAACGCACTCGTCCTTAGGCGCACTTGAAATGCAACCAAACACGGCGCACGATGTTGCCTGAGCACCCAGTGTCTTCCAGAGGGCGCCGGGGCTGAAAGCCGGTCAGGGCGGGAGCCGGCGTCAAAGGCTGTGGAGGACGCCATGACGGTTAAGGCAATTCTTGAAAGCAAGGGCCATGACGTGTTCACGCTCGGGCCCAATGAGAAACTCAGCGAGGCCATCCGCATGCTGGCCGAGCACAGGATCGGCGCGCTCGTCATCACCAATGGCGACCGAAAGATCGTCGGCATTCTCTCGGAGCGCGATATCGTCAGGGTCGTGGCCAAGGAGGGCGCCGCCGCGCTAGAAATCCCCGTGCGTTCGGCGATGACCCCGAAGGTCAAGATCTGCAACGAAAACCACACGGTCAACGAGGTCATGGAGATCATGACGAGAGGCCGCTTCCGTCATCTGCCGGTGGAGAAAAACGGCTTGCTCGACGGCATCGTCTCCATCGGCGACGTGGTCAAGCGCCGCATCGAGGAGGTCGAGCGCGAGGCCGAGGAGATCAGGGCCTACATCGCTACCGCCTGAGCAGGCGGGGCGGGGAAACCGCCGGCTGTTTCCAGCCGGCGGCCTGCTTTATCGGTTGTCGAGCTCGGCGCGGACGAGTTGGAGCCCGCGTCGGGTGATGCGGTAAGGGCCGCCATTCATCGACGAAACAGCTTTCTTGCGCCTCAGCTTCCGAAAGAGCTCTAGGTCGAAGCTCGGATAACGCCAGCCGTCACGGGTCAGGCACTGGACCGAGGCGATCTTCCTGCTCTCGTTCTTTTCGATTTCGATACGCCCGCCCTGCGCGAGCAGGTGCAGGATGCGCTGTTCGTTGCGCGATATGTCCATTGGAGAATTCCCGGGAAAACAACAAAGCCGCCGCCGCGACACGTCGCGGCACGGGTTTTCAGGTTTTTCTGCCCTGCCTCGCTCAGGAGGTCAGGGCTTCACCGGGACTGAGCGTAAGTGGACATCCACTCTCCATTGGGATGGGTGTCCTATAGGCGAACGTGGCGGAAAAGGCCAGCGTGTGGGCTTTGCGCTTGTCTCGACGGGCTGTTTGCACTAGCGAAGTTGCGCAGCGATATGTGCATTAATGCAATTCCGAGAATTCTAAGTCCGCAGGCCTCCATGAGCATCATCGACACCCGCACCCCCGACGCAAAACGTCTGATCCCCGGCGCCACCGGCGACTGGGAGGTCATCATCGGGCTCGAAGTGCATGCGCAAGTGGTCTCGGAAGCAAAACTCTTTTCCGGCGCCTCGACCTCGTTCGGCGCCGCGCCCAACGCCAATGTCAGCCTGGTCGATGCGGCGATGCCCGGCATGCTGCCGGTTATCAACGAGGAATGCGTCAAGCAGGCGATCCGTACCGGGCTTGGGCTGAAGGCCGCGATCAACCACAAGTCGGTCTTCGACCGGAAGAACTATTTCTATCCGGACTTGCCGCAGGGCTACCAGATTTCGCAATACAAGCAGCCGATCGTCGGCGAGGGCAAGGTAATCGTCTCCGTCGGGCCTGACCGCCAGGGCGAGTTCGAGGATATCGAGGTCGGCATCGAGCGCCTGCATCTGGAACAGGATGCCGGCAAGTCGATGCACGACCAGCACCCGACCATGTCCTATGTCGACCTCAACCGTTCCGGCGTGGCGCTGATGGAGATCGTCTCCAAGCCCGATATCCGCTCGGCCGACGAGGCCAAGGCCTATGTCACCAAGCTGCGCTCGATTATGCGCTATCTCGGCACCTGCGACGGCAATATGGACGAGGGCTCGCTGCGCGCCGACGTCAACGTCTCGGTGCGCCGTCCCGGAGGTGCCTTCGGCACGCGCTGCGAGATCAAGAACGTCAACTCGATCCGCTTCATCGGCCAGGCCATTGAATCCGAGGCGCGCCGGCAGATCGCCATCCTAGAGGATGGCGGCAAGATCGATCAGGAGACGCGGCTGTTCGATCCGGCGAAGGGTGAGACGCGTTCCTTGCGCTCCAAGGAAGAGGCGCATGACTATCGCTATTTCCCCGATCCGGACCTTCTGCCGCTGGAATTCGACCAGGCCTATGTCGACGCGCTCGCCAGGGATCTGCCGGAACTGCCCGACGACAAGAAAGCACGGCTGATCTCGTCGCTGGGCCTGTCGGCCTATGACGCTTCGGTGTTGGTCTCGGAAAAGCCGATCGCCGACTATTTCGAGAAGGTGGCCTCCGGCCGCGACGGCAAGCTCGCGGCCAACTGGGTCATCAACGATCTGCTGGGCGCCTTGAACAAAGCCGGAAAAGACATTGAAGATGCTCCGCTTTCGCCGGAGCAGCTTGGAGCAGTCATCGACCTGATCAAGGAAGGCACCATTTCCGGAAAGATTGCCAAGGACCTGTTCGAGATCGTCTGGAATGAGGGAGGAGACCCGCGTGAGCTCGTCGAAAGTCGAGGCATGAAGCAGGTCACGGACACCGGCGCCATCGAGAAGGCCGTCGACGAGGTCATTGCCGCCAATCCCGACAAGGCCGAGCAGGCGCGCGCCAAGCCGACCATGGCCGGCTGGTTCGTCGGCCAGGTGATGAAGGCGACAGGCGGGAAGGCCAACCCGCAGGCGGTGAACGACCTCGTCAAGGCAAAGCTCGGCATCGAGGGCTAGCGATGTTCGTGCGGACGGCGAGCGAACGTGATCTCGCAGCCGTCCGTGCGTTGCTGGTCGAGACTTGGCATGCCACTTACGATGCCATCTATGGCGCCGAGCGGGTTGCGGCGATCACTGACGACTGGCATTCGATCGCCTCCCTCAGGGCGCGGCTGACCCGCCCGAATTCCGAGTTCCTGGTGGCTGACGATGGCAAGCGGCTCGGCGGCATGGCGTTCGCCGCCGCCACCACCGACCCGAAGATCGTCCTTTTGAACCAGCTTTATGTGCATCCGACCTGCCAGCGGCAGGGGATTGGCCAGTCGCTGCTCGACGAAGTCGAAGCGAGTTTTCCGGAGATGGATACGCTGCGCCTCGAAGTCGAGGAAGCAAATGCCGCGGCGATCGCCTTCTACGAGGCGAATGGGTTCCGCCCGGCAGGCAGGACCGCCGATTGCGGCGGCAATTCGGGATTGCCCGCCCTCATCATGGAGAAGCGGATCCGCTAGATTGGCGGCGAGCACGGCCATTCATCGCGCGGTTTTGATTTGATCGCGCCGATCCGCGCGATCAAGGCTGCTCGTCGCCGGCGTCGGGCCCTCCACTAAGGCAGAGGCGTCGTCAGTAAATGGGGGATTGCCATGCCGAGCCTGCCGGAACTGATGCCGACCGAAGTGTCAGATGAGACTTTTGGCGGCGTGACCTATCAGTATCTCCATATGCCGTCGGAAGAGTAGACGTCGCGCGATCAGGCCGAGCGCAGCGGCCGCGCGGTCGCACCGATGCGCAGCCGCCGATCGGCAAGGATCGCTCAGGCGCAGGGAATTTCCACATTGTCGATCAGCCGGGTCGTGCCGAGCCATGCCGCCGCGAGCAGGCGGCCGTCTCGGCCCCGCTGCCAAGGTTCGAGCGTGACGCTCGCGCGGGCGGCGACATAGTCGACCTTTTGGAAGCCTGCTGAGACCAGCGCCTTTGCGGCATCTTCGGTCGCGGCGGCCTCATCCGCGCCGGCTGAAAGCGCCGCCGCCGTGCGGCGCAGGACCAAATTGAGCTTGCGCGCGATCTCGAGCTCTGTCGCGCCGAGATAGGCATTGCGCGACGACATGGCGAGGCCGTGCGCATCGCGCACGGTCGGCGCGCCGATAATCTCAACCGGCAAGTCGAGATCGCGGCAGAGCTGCCTGACGACGCAGAGCTGCTGGTAGTCCTTTTCGCCGAACACGGCGCAATCGGGCGCCGCCTGCAGAAAGAGCTTGGCCACTACGGTCGCGACGCCGTCGAAGAAGCTCGGCCTGAAGTCGGTTTCCAGGCCGCGGGAGGGGCCGCCAACCGAGATCTTGGTGGCGAAGCCAGAGGGATACATTTCGCTCACGTCCGGCGTGAAGGCGAGATGCGCGCCTGCATCCCGCAACCGGTCGAGATCGCGCGCTAGCTGGCGCGGGTACTTGTCGAGATCTTCCGTCGGCGCGAATTGCGTCGGATTGACGAAGATCGAGACGACGCACCGCTCGGCCCGTTCGAGCGCGATCCTGACCAGCGAGATATGGCCGTCATGCAGCGCCCCCATCGTCGGCACCATGGCGACCTTAAGGCCGGCCTGCCGCCAGTCCCGGACCTGCGCCCGAAGGGCGGCGACGCTGTCGACGACGATTGGCGCGTTCATGTCTTGTCCTTGCCGGAGGCCGCCGTGAAGACGTGGTCGGGACCGGGGAATGCGCGGCTGCGCACCTCGGCGGCGTAGCGTGCCGCCGCATCCGTTATCGCACCGCGCAAGTTGGCGTATTCCTTGACGAATTTCGGCACACGGTCGACGGTCATGCCGACCATGTCGTCGATCACCAGGATCTGGCCGTCGCATTCGGCGCTGGCGCCGATGCCAACGGTCGGTATGGAAATGTGATGGGTCAGCTTCGCGGCCACGGGCTCCATCGTGCCCTCGATGACGACCGCAAAAGCGCCGGCTTCTTTCACCGCTTCGGCATCGCTGAACAGGGCAGCGATGTTGTCCTCCGTCCGGCCCTTAATCTTGTAGCCGCCATCCTTCTCGACCGATTGCGGCTGCAGGCCGATATGGCCCATGACCGGTATCCCTTCGGCGACGATCGCCGCGATTTGGGAAGCCATGTCGACGCCGCCTTCGAGCTTCACGGCCTGGCAGCCCGTTTCCTCGACAATGCGCTTCGCCGCCGCCACGGCCTGCGCCGGCGAGGCCTCGTAGCTGCCCGCCGGCATGTCGACCACCACACAGGCCTTGGCCGAGCCGCGCATCACGGCCTGTCCGTGTGCGATCATCATCTCCAGCGAGGCGCCGAGCGTGGTGGCATGGCCATGCAGGACCATGGCGACGCTGTCGCCGACCAGGAGCAGGTCGACATGTGGATCGAGCAAGCGGGCGACGGGATAGGTATAGGCGGTGAGGCAGACGATCGGCACGCCGCCCTTGCGGCGGCGAATGTCTTCGGCGCTGATCCGGCTGTCGGAGGACGGATCCCGGGTCAATCGTCACCTCCCTAGAGCATGATGCCGAAAAGTGTGTAGCGGTTTTCGGACGACATCATGCTCTATCTCTTTGATTCAGACCCGGATGATTTCAGGTCGATTCGACCTGAAATCATCCGGGTCTGGGCGCGCCCGAAACGGGGCGGGCCGAGCTTTAGAAAGACAGGCAACGCTTGGCAAGCCGCGTTGCCACCGGCAGGACAACTGCATCGATTTAGCGCACGAAGCATTTGCGTTCGGCGCGCGGCAAAGCCCTTGCCTTCGCGGTGACGTGACGCCATAAGCAGGGGAAAGGCAGGAGCCGCTGCCGCCGCGAGGATCTGGATGAAGACTTTCCTGCTGCAGTTTTTCACCTGGTGGAACAGCCAGACGCTCGGCACCCGCTTCCACACCTGGCGCTTCGGCAAGAGGGTGGGCGAGGACGAAGCAGGCAACGTCTATTACGAGGGCGGGGTCGATTCGGAAGGCCGCACGCGCCGCTGGGTCATCTATCGCGACTATTCGGAAGCTTCGAAGATCCCGCCCGGCTGGCATGGCTGGATCCATCACCGCGTCGACACCGCTCCCACCAGCGAAAACTACAAGCCGCGCGAATGGCAGAAGCCGCATCAGGCGAATCCGACCGGAACGCCGTCGGCCTATCGTCCGAAGGGCTCGATCCTGACCAACCAGCATCGCCCGCAGGTGACCGGCGACTACGACGCCTGGACGCCCGGATCGTAATCCGCGTCCAGGACGCCGCTTCGGTCCTTTGTCGCCACAATTGGCCTTTAGCTGCTTGCTGATAGCGCGGCCTCGATTAGCCTTGGGCATTGAAGAATCACCCGGGCGCAACCACCGGTATTTTTGCATGAGCGATCCAGAGCAATTCCAGGGAAAGTGCGCAGCGGTTAGGCCCGGCGCCTCCGCCGTGGCCTTCCGTCCGGAATTGCGTTCCCGGATTCTAGGCCATTCCTCAAGGGCGCTGATTGCGGCGATGTCTCTTCTGGTTGCTTCGACCGGCGCATTCGCCGCCGCGCAGGCGCCGGCCCCTGCGCCTGCGGCCTCCGACCGCATCACCAATCCGGTGGCCGAGTTCGCCGGCATAGACAAGATCACCGGCCGCATCATCACCTTCGACGTGTATATCGACGAGACCGTGCAGTTCGGCGCTTTGCAGGTGACGCCTCGCGTCTGCTATTCGCGGCCGGATACGGAGCAGCCGAAGACCGATTCCTTCGTCGAGGTCGACGAGATCACGCTCGACCGCAAGATCCGTCGCATCTTCACCGGCTGGATGTTTGCCGAAAGCCCCGGCCTCAACGCCGTCGAGCACGCCGTCTATGACGTCTGGCTCAAGGGCTGCAAGCAGAAGTCGGATGTGCCGCCGCCGACCGCGGCCAAGGCCGACACGGCCAAGCCGAAGGCCCAGGCGGCCAAGCCCAAGGCTGCAGCGCAACCGGCCGACGCAGCGTCGGAGCCGGCAGACGCAGCGCCGGAGCCGGACGACACGACCAACACCAACTGATCTCGGAACCTGCCCGCCCGTGAGCCGTTGCAAATCGGCGAACAGGCGAGAAGGATTCCGCGATGACCACCAAGAAGCCGATCACCGCCAACAAGCAGGAGCTTCTCGATATAGAGAAGGGCTTTTGGTCAGGCGGTTCCGCCTATTATGAAGCTAACGCCGATATGGAATGCCTGGTCGCCTTTCCGCAAATGGCCAAGGCGATGACCAATGCTGAATTGGCTGCGACGGCCAGCGAGCCCAACCGCTGGCGCGACCTCGACATCACGCTGAAGGGCATGGTCGAGCCGGGCAGCGATATCGTCATGCTGACTTACGAGGCGCGCGCAACGCGCGACAACGGCGAATCCTATGCGGCGCTCGTCAGCACCGGCTATGTCCACCGTGCCGACGGTTGGAAGATGATGTTCCATGCGCAGACGCCGATCGACGCGGCACAGGACTGATCCTCAAGGATAGAAGACAGCCTCGCCCTTCAGCGCCTCGGCGAGCATTTTCTCGTACTGGCCGCGCGGCACGTCGACAGCGCCGAAGCGCTTCAAATGCTCGGTCGTGAACTGGGTGTCGAGCAACTCGAAGCCGCGCGCCTTCAGCCGTTCGACGAGATAGTAGAGACACGTCTTCGACGCATCGGTCTCCCTGGCGAACATGCTTTCGCCGAAGAACACGCGTCCGAGCGAAACGCCATAGAGGCCGCCGACCAACCGGCCCTCACGCCACGCCTCGACCGAATGGCAATGCCCAAGTCGATACAATTCGACATAGGCTTCGCGGATCGGCGCGTTGATCCAGGTCGAGCGGCGCTCCTCGCGCCTTTCGGCGCAGCCGTCGATCGTCGCCTCGAAATCGAAATCGTAGCGGATCTCGAACGGATGCTTGCGGATTGTCTTCTTGAGGCTGCGCGGTATATGGAAACCGTCCAGCGGAATGATGCCGCGCGTTTCCGGCCGCACCCAGAACACTTCCGGGTCGTCGGCGCTCTCGGCCATCGGGAAGACGCCAGAGGCATAGGCCCGAAGCAGCAGGTCGGTCGGAATGCGATAGCCTGGCGCGTAGGGGCGGGTCATCGCATCCCCGATTTATTCACCCTTAGCCAGGTATTTTTCCAGCCAGTGGATGTCGTAGTCGCCATTGGCGATGTCCGGGTTGCCGACAAGGTCGCGGAACAGCGGCAGCGTCGTCTTGATGCCGTCCACGACGAATTCGTCGAGCGCGCGGCGCAGCCGCATCATGCATTCGACGCGGTTGCGGCCATGCACGATCAGCTTGCCGATCAGGCTGTCGTAATAGGGCGGGATCTTATAGCCGGAATAGACACCGGAATCGACGCGGACTCCGAGCCCGCCGGGCGTGTGGAAATGTGTGATCGTGCCGGGCGAGGGCGCGAAGGTGCGCGGGTCCTCGGCGTTGATGCGGCACTCGATGGCATGGCCGGTGAACTTGATTTCCTCTTGCCGGACCGACAGCCCGCCGCCCGAAGCGACACGGATCTGCTCGTGCACGAGGTCGATGCCGGTGATCGCCTCGGTCACCGGGTGCTCGACCTGCAGGCGCGTGTTCATCTCGATGAAATAGAACTCGCCATTCTCGTATAGGAATTCGATCGTGCCGGCGCCGGAATAGCCGAGATCGGCGATCGCCTTGGCGCAGATGTCGCCGATGCGCGAACGTTCCTCGGCATTGAGCGCCGGCGAATTGGCTTCCTCCCAGACTTTCTGGTGCCGCCGCTGCAGCGAGCAGTCGCGCTCGCCGAAATGCACGCCGCGGCCGGCGCCGTCGCCAAACACCTGCACCTCGATATGGCGCGGCTTCTCCAGATATTTCTCGATGTAGACGGCGTCGTCGCCGAAGGCCGCTCCCGCTTCCGACTTGGCCGTCTGCAGCGCGACTTCGAGGTCCGCTTCGGTATGCGCCACCTTCATGCCGCGGCCGCCGCCGCCGGCCGAGGCCTTGATGATCACCGGATAGCCGATCTCGGCGGCGATGCGCTTGGCTTCCTTGTCGTCGCTGATCGCGCCGTCGGAACCGGGGACGACGGGAATGCCGAGGCGTTTTGCGGTGCGCTTGGCCTCGATCTTGTCGCCCATGATGCGGATATGGTCGCCCGACGGGCCGATGAAGGTGATGTTGTGGGCCGCCAGGATGTCGGCGAACTTGGCGTTCTCCGACAGGAAGCCGTAGCCCGGATGCACCGCGTCGGCGCCGGTGATCTCGCAGGCAGCCACGATCTGGTGGATGTTGAGATAGCTTTCGCGCGAGGGCGGCGGGCCGATGCACACGCTCTCGTCGGCAAGCCGCACATGCATGGCATCGGAATCCGCGGTGGAATGGACCACCACCGTCTGGATGCCGAGCTCCTTGCAGGCGCGCAGCACCCGGAGCGCGATTTCGCCGCGATTGGCGATGAGGATCTTCTGGAACATCTCTTGGCTGTTCCCGACTCTACTCGAGGACCACCAGCGGCATTCCATACTCGACCGGCTGAGCGTCCTCGATGAGGATCGCGGTCACCGTGCCGGCGCGCGGCGAGGGGATCTGGTTCATCGTCTTCATCGCTTCGATGATGAGCAGGGTCTGGCCTTCCTTCACCTTCTGGCCGATCTCGACGAACGGCTTGGCGTCGGGCGAGGGCGCCAGATAGGCCGTGCCGACCATCGGCGAGGGCACGGCGTTCTTCGACGGATCGGCGGGCGCCGCGGCGGCGGCCGCGGCAGGCTGAGCCGGTGCAGGCGCCGGAGCCGCGGCGACCGCCGGCAGTGGCGCTGCAACCGCGTGGACGGCCTGCGACTGGCGCGACACGCGCACCTTCAGGTCGCCGAGCTCGACCTCGATCTCGGTCAGATTGGTGTCGTTCAGAATGCCCGCCAGGTCGCGGATCAGCTGCTGGTCAACACCGTTCTTTTTTATCGACATTTTCGGGCCTTCTGTTTGGGGGTCGGTCACAGGCGTGCCGCCAGTGCCTGCAGCGCGAGCGTGTAGCCGAGCGGCCCGAACCCGCAGATCATGCCGACAGCGACCGGCGCGACCATGGAGACGTGGCGGAAGGGCTCCCGCGCGTGGATGTTGGAAAGGTGGACTTCCGCGACGGGCAGCGGCGCGATAGAGCGGATGGCGTCGTGGATGGCGATCGAGGTGTGGCTGTAGGCGCCGGGATTGATGACGATTCCGGAAGCCTTGTCGCCGGCTTCCTGGATCCAGTCGACCAGATCGCCCTCATGGTTGGACTGGCGAAAATCGATCTCGAGTCCGAGCGCGGCGCCCGCCGCCTTGCAATCCTCGGCGATGGCTGCAAGCGTTTTGCCGCCATAAATTCCCGGCTCGCGCTTGCCGAGCGCATTGAGATTGGGACCGTTGAGGACGAAAATCGTTTTCAATATGGCGACCTTGTTCTACGCCGGCCCCGAGCCGGCGCACTGGCCTCTATAATGGGCATAGCCGCCCGCGAAAAGAGCGCAAGTGCGTTCTTGCGCTGTCCACAGTGGCCGGTTTTTACATCCGCAAGCGCTTACAGCGCGCTCTTGGCCTGTTCGATCTTTTCCGCCAGAACCTGCTGGCCGAGCGCTCCGAAGATCACCTCGTTGCCGACCACGTAGGACGGCGTGCCGGTGATCGACAGTTTCGTCGCAAGGTCATAGGTGCGCGACAGCGTTTCGGCGATGCGCGGATCCTTCATCTTCTCGCGCAACGCCGCCTCGTCGGCGCCGAGCGAAAGCGCCACCTTGATGGCGGTTGCTTCGGTGGCGCGGCCCTGGCCGCCGAGCAGTTCGGTGTGGAATTCGCCGTATTTCTCCGGATGCATGAGGTGGAACGCCATGGAAACGACGCTGGCCTTCTGCGAATCCGGACTGAGGATCGGGAACTCCTTGAGCACGAAACGCAGGTCGGGGTCGGACTTGGTCAGCGCCTGCATGTCCTCGATGGCGCGTTTGCAGAAGCCGCAATTGTAGTCGTAGAACTCGACGATCGTGACCTTGCCCTTCGGATTGCCGACGACGCCGTCGAAGGTGGAGTTGAAGATCTCGTCCTTGGAATCCTTGATGACGCCGAGTGCCGCGAGCCGCTGCTCTTCCTTCTGCTTGGCCTCGAGCGCGTCCTGCACCTCGAGCAGAACCTCCGGGTTCTTCAAGAGATAGTCGCGAATGATGCCCTCGACCTCCTTCCGATCGATCTTGGTGTCGGCGGAGCCCTTGCTATCGATGGAGGACGTGACCTGCGCCACTTGCGCGGCTTCGGCCTTCGCGGTCTGGGGGTTCCCCGCGACGAAGCCGAACGCCAGCATGCCGAGCGCTACCGCCAGACCGCCAGCACTGCCAAGCAGGATTGCCTTGTTCATGATCGTCGATCCTTTTGCCTATCCTGGTGCGCCTTGGTCGCGGCCAACGCCCCGGAGGTTCATTTGAGTTTGTTCGATGGCGTGTAGTTTATAATATCCTGAGCGCGGACCCAGCGGGGTTCGCCGCGCTTCAATTTCTGTTGAGCGCGCATGGCGAAGATCTTCGCGTTCTTGTAGTCGCCCGAGTAGTAATGGCCCTCGGCGGTGGCGAGATCTGCGGCCGGAACGTCGCCGAGTTCGCCATAGGCTTGCGCCAGAAAGCGATAAGCATCGGAATTCTCTCTGTCGCGCCCGACGCCGTTGTTGAGCTGGGTGACGGCCTTCTTGAGCGAATCGGGTGTGCCGACCGCCATCAGCGCCTGTCCGAGGGAGACGAACAGCAGGCCGGAGCGTGCGGGATCGAGGCTGACCGCCTTGGCATAGGCGTCCGCCGCATCCTTCGGCTTGTTGATCTTCATCAGGATGTCGCCGCGCAACTCCTGGAAATACGGGTTCTTCGGCTGTTCCTTGATCAGCGCCGCCGTCTTGGTCAGCGCCGCGCCCGGATTGCCGTAGAGATAAGTCTGCTGCGCATCGCCGTAGCGCGAGGCGAGGCTGGTCGGGTTCTTGCGCATCAGCCGGGCGACGGCAGCCTGGCCCTGCATATAGGCGGCGATCTTGATGCGCATCATGTCGTGCCGCTGCTGCAGCGCCGGCGGGTCGACAACATTGACGAACGGACTTTGCTTGACGAGCACTTCGAGGTTGGCGATGCGCTCCTGCGGCATCGGATGGCTGATCCGGTAGGGGTCGACCTGGGTGCCGGCCAGCGACAGCGCGCTCTGGAAGCGGCCGAATGTCTTCAGCATGCCCGTGCCGGACTGGCCGGTGGCGTTGAGATAGGTGATCGCCGAGCGGTCGGCGGTGATCTCTTCGGTGCGCTGATAGGCAAGGATCGAGCGCTGCGCCATCTCGCCTCCGCCGGCCGCGACGCCCATGCCGGCGCCGGCAAGGCCGCGGCTGTTGGTGGTGGCCCCGGCAACCATGGCGCCGGCGCCGAGCAGCGTGGCGATGATAGCCATGGTCTTGGCGCGGTCGAGTTGGTCGCGCAGCTTCTGCTGGTGCCCGCCGGCGATATGGCCGGCCTCATGCGCGATGACGCCGATGATCTCGTTCGGCGTCTCGGCGGTCACCAGCGCGCCGGTGTTGATGAACAGGCGCCGTCCTGTGACGAAGGCGTTGAAGCTCGAATCGTTGACGAGCACGATGTCGATGCCGTCATTGGCGAGCCCCGCCGCCTTGAAGATCGGCCGGGCATAGTCGCGCACCAGCGCCTCGATCTCCGCGTCCCGCACCACCGGCACGCCTTGCGCCAAGGCGCTGACCGAGCTCGACACGGCAACGGCGGCGGCAAGCATAAGCGTCGCGAAACCGCGCGCGGTTCGGCTGAGGGAGGTCGATTCGCCAATCGATGGTCGGGGTCGGCTCAACATAGGTCCACTGGTAGACGAGCGGGCGAAAGATGAAAAGTCGGCACCGGCAACTTCCTGCGCGCTTGTGATCCCCACATCAATCGGGCATTTGTGCGGCGCTGTCCCGTAACTAGGGCAGTTCAAAGGCAAGTCTGCGCTCCTTGCATCCAGAATTCGCCGAAATAGGCAGGTTGGAAGAGGTAAAATGGTCGTTTCGCTTTCGCGCCGGGGGGAAGTCGAGCCCTTCCACGCCATGGACATCCTGGCCGAAGCCAACCGGCTGAAGGCCACCGGCGTGCCCGTCGTGTCGATGGCCGTCGGCCAGCCGTCGGATCCTGCGCCGGTCGGCGTCCGCGAGGCGGCGGCCGCGGCGCTCAGGCACGGCCGCATCGGCTACACCGACGCCTTGGGCCTGGCCGATCTGCGCAAGGCGATCGCGGCGCATTATGGCGAGCATTACGGGATCGACGTCGCGCCGTCGCGCATTGCCGTCACGACCGGTTCGTCGGCCGCCTTCAACCTCGCCTTCCTGGCCATGTTCGATCCGGGCGACCGCGTCGCCATCGCCGCGCCCGGCTATCCTGCCTACCGCAACATCATGGCCGCGCTCGGCATCGATGTCGTTGAGATCGAACTCGGCGCGGACGCCTATCTGCACGCCGAGCATCTGAAGGCCGCCCATCGCGAGAAGCCGCTGAGGGGTGTGCTGTTCGCCAGCCCCGCCAATCCGACCGGCGCGGTGATTCCGGCGGACGAGCTCGCTGCGCTGGTCAGAACGGCCGAGGAACTCGGCATCGCCGTGATCTCGGACGAGATCTATCACCGGCTGGCCTATGCGGCGCCCGATGTCACCGCGCTGGCGCATGGCGCCGGCGTCACCGTGATCAACTCCTTCTCAAAATACTATTGCATGACCGGCTGGCGCATCGGCTGGATGGTGTTGCCGGAAGAACTGGTGCGGCCGATCGAGCGTGTCGCCCAGAGCCTCTACATCTCGCCGCCGGAACTGTCGCAGATCGCGGCGATCGAGGCCTTCAAGGCGACGGAGGAGCTCGAAAAGGTGAAGGCGCGCTATGCCTGGAACCGGAACCTTCTGATGAAGCGTCTGCCGGAACTCGGCTTTGCGCTGGCCGCCCCGATGGACGGCGCCTTCTACGCTTTCTGCGATGTCACCCGCCACACCAATGACAGCATGGCCTTTGCACGAAAGATGCTGGCCGAAGCGCATGTCGCGGCGACGCCCGGCCGCGATTTCGACCCGCTGCAGGGCCACCGCACCATGCGCTTTTCCTATGCCGGCAGCCATGACGACATGGTCGAGGCGCTGGCGCGCATCGAACGCTGGCTGAAATAGAAGCCATGCCGGAACTCGATCAGGCACTGGCGGAAGTTGCCGCCGACATGGCGGAGCGCACCGATCGCGGCGAGGTGGCGACCTACATCCCGCAGCTCGGCAAGGTCGATCCGACGAAATTCGGCATCGCCGCGGTGACCAATGACGGGCGGGTCCTTCTTGCCGGCGATGCCGATCAGCCCTTTTCGATCCAGAGCGTCTCGAAAGTCTTCACGCTCACGCTGGCGCTTGGCAAGGTCGGCGATGCGCTCTGGCATCGCGTTGGCCGCGAGCCGTCCGGCAATCCGTTCAACTCTATCGTCCAGCTCGAGCACGAGAACGGCATACCGCGCAATCCGTTCATCAATGCCGGCGCCATCGTCGTCTCCGACGTCCTGCTCGCCGGCCATCAGCCGCGCGAGGCGATCGGCGAAATCCTGCGCTTCATCCAGTTCCTCGCCGACGACGAGACGATCATCGTCGACCGCGAAGTGGCCGCATCCGAACGGGCCACCGGCTACCGCAACTTCGCTCTGGCCAACTACATGAAATCTTTCGGCAATCTCCATCATGAGCCGGAGCTGGCGCTGGGTGTCTATTTCCACCATTGCGCGATCGCCATGAGCTGCCGCCAGCTCGCTATGGCCGGCCGCTTTCTGGCCAATGGCGGCAGGAACCCGGCGACAGGGCATTCTGTCGTGTCGGCCGAGCGGGCCCGCCGCATCGGCGCGCTGATGCTGACCTGCGGCCATTATGACGGTTCCGGCGATTTCGCCTTCCGCGTCGGCATTCCCGGCAAAAGCGGTGTGGGCGGTGGCATTCTCGGCATCGTGCCGGGAGTTGCTTCGCTGGCGGTATGGTCGCCCGGCCTCAACGAGAACGGCAACTCCAAGCTCGGCTCCATCGCCTTGGAGAAGCTCGCCCGGATGATGAACTGGTCGATCTTCGCGCCTTAACGCTGGTTTTTGGTAAGCGGTGGGCCATCGCACCTGGATCCTGAATGAGGTGCGGAGAAAAGGAGCCACTAAGGATGGCGACACGTTCGAGAGATGTCACGAGGTGTCAGCTGGTGTTTTGCCACTGAAGGCCTCCGCCAAATAGTCGATAAACACCCTGACTTTACGTGGGGTGTGACGTCGCTGAGCATAGAAGGCGAAGATCGGTTGCTCGATGGGTTCATAATCCGGCAGCAGCCGCACGAGGCGGTTCTCCGCTATATCCTGGGCGACCATGAAATCGCTCAAGAGGGAATAGCCCCCTCCCGCTAGGCAGGCGTTTCTCACCGCTCGCGCTGAGTTCATTGTCAGTTGCTGCGGCACTTCGAAGTCAATGACCTTCCCTTGATGCGAAAACTTATGAACGCGCCCCCATTCCCCGCTGACCTGAGTAACGGACGGGCGAGCCCTGATCTCGTCCAAGGTCCTCGGTGTCCCATATTGCTCGCAAAACTGGGGCGTCGCGACGAACACGATCCTCTGCGTGAAAATCTTCTGCGCAATCAGGGATGAATCGTTCAACGGTCCTACCCGGATGGCGACATCGAAGTGCTCTCCAATGAGATCGACCAGCCGGTTGCCAAGGTCGATTGAGACCTCGAGCTGCGGGAACCGTCTCACGAACTCAGGAACCGCTGATGCCAGGCACTCATTGCCAAAGGCCGTTACGCAGGAGACGTGGAGTTGGCCGCGAGGGGTTTCGTGGCGTTCGCGTACCGCGCTCCGCATCTGATCAAGTTCCTCCAGGAGGCCGGTGCTCTTTTGCACGAACTCCATGCCGGCATCCGTGAGATTGATCTGCCTGGTGGTGCGGTTGAAGAGACGTACGCCCAGATCAGCCTCCAAGTCCGCCACTATGCGGCTTACCGAGGCCGCGGAAAGGCGCAAATCGCGGCTCGCAGAAGAGAAGCTGTTACGTCGGGCGACTGCCACGGCCACCTTCATGGCCTCGATCATATCCATACGCCATTCTTCCGAAATTCAAAACAATGTCTCTCGCCCGGTGTCAATTAACACGGAAATCGGATTCATACATCAATGTGGCGAACGCTCAGTTTGAGGAGATGGACATGTCCACGAATCCTAGCTGGATACTTCGCAGCTACCCTTCCGCAATGCCCTCCGTCGAGAACTGGGCCTTGGAGGACCGCCCAATTCCCGAGGCTGCGGATGGTGAGCTGCTGGTGAAAACTTTGTGGCTATCCGTCGACCCCTATATGCGCGGTCGGATCAGCCCTGCGAAGAACTATGCTGCCGGTTTCAAGATTGGCGATCTGATGTGCGGCGGCGGAATTGGCGAGGTTATTACGTCTGAGTCTCCAGACTTCAAGCCAGGTGACCTGGTGATGAGCGATTATTTTGGTTGGCAGCCGTTCAGCGTGATCTCGGCCGCGTCGGCCAAACCAGTGACGACTACCGACGCTCCGATTCAGTCCGCGCTGAGCTATCTCGGCATGCCCGGTCTCACCGCCTACTTCGCTCTCCTCAAAACCGCAACTCCGAAGGTGGGGGAAACCGTGTTGATCTCTGCCGCTTCAGGAGCTGTGGGTCAGATTGCGGGACAGATCGCGCGGATCAAAGGATTCGACCCAGTCGCTGTTGCGGGCTCGGACGAGAAGCTGGAGTGGTGCAGGGAACTTGGATATCGGACCGGCGTCAATCATCGAAGCTCGGCTGATCTCGTGGCAGATGTTGCGACCGCATGCCCGAAAGGCGTCGACGTCTTTATCGACAACACCGCCGGGCCGATTCACGATGCAGCCATGTTAAACCTCAACACCTTTGGCAGGGTGGTGGTCGTAGGGACAGTTGCCTTGGCCGACCGATTTGACCAGCCCGACATCGGTGTCAGGCATCTCAGAAGGACCCTGATCACCCGCGCGCGGATAGAAGGGTTCCTGCTCGACGATCACGAGGGAGAATACGAGATGGCGATTGCCGATCTGCTGGCATGGCACAGACAGGGACTGCTTCAGACACGAGAAGATGTTGCGGAAGGCATTGAGACCGTGCCCCACGCTTTCGTTCGGATGTTGAAGGGAGAGAACTTCGGCAAGCAACTGGTCAAACTGTGATGCTCTGAACGAAGATTTGTCCGCTTCGGCCAACTGCAATTTTTGTGCACGCCTTACTCGGCGGGAATTCCAAGGCAGCAGCTCATCGATCCGACTCTGCTTATGGCCGTTGATGATGCCGGCTTTTCGTGCGTCCAGACCCGACTGAAAGAAAAATCCCGCGCCGGCGGCGCGGGATTTTTTTGTTATCTGCTCAGGCTATAGGCTTGAAAATCTTAGAAAAAACCCTTGCGCTGCCACCAGCCGGCGCGCTTCGGCTTGTCCTCGGCCTTGGCCTCGTCGGATACGTTCGAGGACACGACGGGAACAACCGGGGCGTCGATCGACTGCGGCTTGCGCCGCGTCGGATGCGCGTTGGCGGCGGGCTCCGCCTCGGCCGCCGCGGGTGCGGCAGCCGCCGGCTCCGGCTCGGGCTCGACTGTCACTGGCGCGGCCTGGGCTTCCGCCACAGGCTCCGACACCGTCTCGGTGACGGTTTCCTCGGCCGCCTTTTTGGCTCGTGAACGGCGCGGTTTCTTCGGCTTTTCGGCCGTCTCGGCATCGTCATTGGCGGCGGCGGGAGCGGCAGGCTGCTCGGGCGCGGCTGCCACCACCGGCTCGCCGGCGGTTTCCTCACCTTCCACCGCTTCGTCCTCGGTGTCGCCGACAGTCTCGCCGGCAACTGCCTCCGAAGCTTCGTCCTCGCGGCGGTTGCGCTTGCCGCCGCGCTTGCCGCGCCGGCGCTTCTTGGCCGCGCCTTCCTCCGTTGTCGCCGCCACGGCCTCACCGCCGGCGGTCACGCCCTGAGCTGTTTCTTCGGTACCATCCGCGGCGCCGGTTGCTTCGCCGGCTTCGGTCGGCGCAGCCGCGGCTTCGCCATTGTGCTCACGGTCGCGATCCCTGCCGCCGCGCCGCCGCCGGCGCTTGCGGCGTCTGCGGCCTTCGCCATCCTCGGAGCGCTGCTGGTGCTGGCCCTGCTGCTGCGGGTGGCGCGGCTGTTCGGCCTGGACCGAAACCTCTTCCTCCTCCTCCTCGACGACGATCTCGTCCTCGGGCTCTTCCAGCTCGACATAGGTCGGCAGGCTGCGCACTTCGACAAAGCCTTCCGGCTTTTCGGCAATGGCGCCGCGGAAGATCGCGTAGTGCTGGGTGCCGAGCGTCTCGTCAGCCTCGATCGTGATGGTCAGGCCGAAACGGGCTTCGAGCTCCACCAGATTGGCGCGCTTGTGGTTGAGCACATAGAGCGCGGTCGCGGCCGGTGTGCGCACGATGATGTGGCTGCGCGAATCCTTGAGCAGGAATTCCTCGATCGCCCGCACCACCATCAGCGCCACGGAAGAATCGGAGCGCACATGACCGGTACCGCCGCAATGCGGGCAGGGCTTCATGGTCGATTCCAGCACGCTGGCGCGGATGCGCTGGCGCGACATCTCCATCAGGCCGAAATGCGAGATGCGGCCGACCTGGATGCGGGCGCGGTCGTTCTTGAGGTGATCCTTCAGCCGCTTCTCGACGGCGCGGTTGTTGCGGTTCTCCTCCATATCGATGAAGTCGATGACGATCAGACCGGCAAGGTCGCGCAACCTGAGCTGGCGCGCGACTTCCTCGGCCGCTTCCAGATTGGTGTGGAGCGCGGTCTCCTCTATCGAATGCTCCTTAGTGGAGCGGCCGGAGTTGACGTCGATCGAAACCAGCGCCTCGGTCTGGTTGATGATGATGTAGCCGCCGCTCTTCAGCGTCACCTGCGGCTGCAGCATGCGGTCGAGCTGCGCCTCGATGCCGTTGCGCACGAAGATCGGCGTGGTGTCGCGGTAGGGCTGAACCACCTTGGCGTGGCTCGGCATCAGCATGCGCATGAAGTCCTTGGCCTCGCGATAGCCGTCCTCGCCGGAGACTAGGATCTCGTCGATATCCTTGTTGTAGAGGTCGCGCACCGAGCGCTTGATCAGGCTGCCTTCCTCATAGACCAGGGCAGGGGCGGTGGATTGCAGCGTGAGGTTGCGGACATTCTCCCACAGCCGCATCAGATATTCGTAATCGCGCTTGATCTCGGCCTTGGTGCGGCTTTCGCCGGCGGTGCGCAGGATGACGCCCATGCCCTGCGGCACTTCGAGGTCGGCCACGACCTCCTTCAGGCGCTTGCGGTCCTGCGCGTTGGTGATCTTGCGCGAGATGCCGCCGCCGCGCGCCGTGTTGGGCATCAGCACCGAATAGCGGCCGGCAAGCGAGAGATACGTGGTGAGAGCCGCGCCCTTGTTGCCGCGCTCTTCCTTGACCACCTGCACCAGAAGGATCTGCCGGCGCTTGATGACTTCCTGGATCTTGTACTGGCGACGCACCGGCTTGCGGCGGTTGCGGATCTCCTCGAGAGCGTCTTCGGCGCCGACCGATTCGACCTCGTGCTCGTCGGAATGCGAGGACGAGATATCCTCCAGCATGCCGCGATCAGCGTCGCTGGCGGCGGCTTCGCCGCTCTGCTCGGACTGATCCGTCTGCGGGACCGCTTCGGAAATCACGTCGGCGTCGACGCTCGCGGCGATCGATGTGGGCCCGCCTTCGGACGGTTTCCCGTCCTCGTCGTCGGCATCTTCGGCCGCTACGGCGTCGCCGCCAGTCTCGGCGGCAGGCCCTTCAGGGGTTTCCGGCGCGGCCTCGGCGGCCTCGGAGACCATCTCGGCATTTTCCGCCTGGGCATTGGCGGTTTCGCCGCCGGCATTTTCGTTGTTCACCGCCTCGGTAGCCGTTTCCTCGGCCGCTATGGCCTCAGCCGGGCTTTCCCCGCTTTCAGGGGAAGCGGCGACTTCGGCATCCTGCTTGTGCTCGCCGCGGTCGCGGTTCTTGCCGCCGCGACGCCGGTTGCGCCGGCCGCCGCGATCGCGCGCCTGCTGCTCTTCGCCGCTCTCGGCCTCCTCGTCGTCCTCGTCCTCGGCTTCCTGCGCTTCGGCGCGCAGCAGAGCCTGACGGTCGGCGACCGGGATCTGGTAATAATCGGGATGGATTTCACTGAAGGCGAGGAAACCGTGACGGTTGCCGCCATACTCGACAAAGGCTGCCTGGAGGGAAGGTTCGACGCGGGTTACACGGGCGAGGTAGATGTTTCCTTTGAGCTGCTTCTTGTCCTGGGATTCAAAGTCAAATTCTTCGATGCGGTTACCGCGAACGACGACAACGCGTGTTTCCTCCGGGTGGGAGGCGTCTATCAGCATCTTGTTGGGCATTATTTTGTTTCCTGCCGGCAGCCGACGGCCGCAGCTGGCGTGGCAACGCCCGCCGCTGTGCGCCTGTATCTGTGTGCATGCCGGATAATTGAATGTCCGCTAGCCGCCGCTTCAGCGCGATGGCGGTGCCGCCCGCAGCCACTATGGCGCGGTTTGATGCGGACCTTTCCATGATTGCGCTTGAAGCCATCGGCACCCAGCAGACCTTTTGAACCAAAGCCCGGGCTGAGCCGGACCAGCTTGTTTGCTCACGAAGAGCCGGCGCGGGCAACCCCGGCCGTTTTCCTCACGCAAGCGATTCCCCCGCCACGGGAGCACGCCTGCGAAAATCGTCGCGACCACCTGAGCCTGGAAGGATAACGGAGCCGCCTTTGCATCCGGCCTTTGGCAGGAAACCGCTCAGGCGAGCGGTTCCAGGATTGCAGTGATCCAACGTCGCTTTTATGATTTGGCGGGATGGAAGGCAACCCCGATTTCGGATGCCGGCAAAAAGCGCTTCCGCAGGGGAAGGTGCCTTTCGTCGCGCTCCATGAAAGGCTTGGTTAACCTTCTCTGAATACCAATCGTTAATCGAATTGGTGGCCTGACGGGCACTCTGCAGGAAGACCGGACGCAAGGCGTCAAACCGGGAGCGGCGGATAAGAGATGGGATCGGCGGGCACCGCGGACAAGAGGGGTAGGGCCGCCGGGCATGTCCTGCGCCTGGCTTGGCTCGCCTTGCTGGTGACCATCCTGTCCTGTTTCGCGGCCGCGCACGCCGATACCCTGCTTGGCGCAACCGGCTACAAGATGGCCGGCGACGCCGCAAAGATGCGCATCGTCTTGAACTTCGACCGCGAACCGGACATCAAATGGTTCCTGCTGCGCGGCCCCTATCGCCTGGTCGTCGACCTGCCACGCACGCGATTCGCTCTCGACGCCAAGGATGTGAAGCCGCGCGGCCTCGTACGGGCCGTCCGCTACGGCGATCAGGGGCACGGTTCGCGCCTGATCCTCACCGGCAAGGGACCTTTCGCCGTCGACAAGCTCGACGTGCTCAAGAATGACGACGGCAGCGGCTATCGCATCGCCATCGACATGTCGGCCGCTTCCGAACGGGAGTTCGACGAAGCACTTGCCAACCAGGCGCTGACGACCGGTTCGACCGTTTCCGCCGGAAAGGGCGAGCGGGTCGGCACCGGACCGATCTCGGCGCCCGGCCATCGCTTCACGGTGGTTATCGACCCTGGTCATGGCGGCGTCGATGGCGGGGCTGAAAGCTCCGCCGGGACGGTCGAGAAGGACGTTACGCTCGCCTTTGCCAAGGAATTGCGCGACAAGCTGGCCGCGGTCGGCAAATACGATGTCTATATGACGCGCGACAATGACGTGTACCTGGCGCTGGACGAACGCGTGCGCATCGCGCGCCAGCATGAGGCCGACCTTTTGATCTCCATCCATGCCGATACGATCGCCGTCAAAGGGCTTCGCGGCGCCACGGTCTACACGCTGTCGGACAAGGCTTCCGATCCGGAGGCCCAGGCGCTCGCCGATCGCGAGAACCTCTCCGACCAGTTTGCCGGGATGAAGATCGAGGACGACAACAAGGAAGTCACGGACATCCTGATCGATCTGATCCGCCGTGAAACCCATAGTTTCTCGATGAGCTTCGCCCATACGCTGGTCGGTCAGCTGTCGACCAGCGTCGGCTTGATCAACAATCCGCAGCGTTCGGCAGGCTTCAGGGTGCTCAAGGCCCCGGACGTGCCGTCGGTTCTGGTTGAGCTTGGCTACCTGTCCAACGTCAAGGACGAGGCGCAACTGCTCAGCGCCGACTGGCGCGGCAAGGCGGCGCAAAGCATAACAAACGCTGTCGCCCTGTTTGCCGCCGCCAAGGCCGGAACCGCGACGGGCGGCTGAGCCCGGCCGCACCCTGCCCACAACCGCCGGGGCGCCTGCAACCACAAGCGGCGTTGCACGAGGACAACACCCGGCGTTATTATTCGGCAACCGAGTCCTCAAATTTCGCGCTGCCGTATTTTGTCCACATGGTCGCGACATGGGTTTTTGATTGCGGATTGGGACCGCCCCGGGAAGCTTGCGCGACTGTCGGCTTCGTTTAGGAAATTCCCGAATCTCGGACTGGAGCGGGCATGATTCGTCTCATCGGCTATTTCTTCGGCATCGGCACGACGCTGGCGCTGCTGGTGGCGGCCGGCCTTGCCATCTATATCAGCCATCTGACGAAGGACCTGCCCGACTACGAGGTTCTGGCCAAATACGAACCGCCGGTGACGACGCGCATTCACGCCTCCGACGGCTCGCTGATGGCCGAATATGCGCGCGAACGGCGCCTCTATCTGCCGATCCAGGCCATCCCGGACCGCGTCAAGGCCGCCTTCATGTCGGCCGAGGACAAGAACTTCTACAACCATCCCGGCATCGACATCACCGGCCTGGGGCGCGCCATCATCGTCAACCTGCAGAATCTCGGCTCCGGCAGGCGGCAGGTCGGCGCCTCGACGATCACGCAGCAGGTGGCGAAGAACTTCCTGCTCACCTCCGACCAGACCTATGAGCGCAAGATCAAGGAGATGATCCTGGCCTTCCGCATCGAGCAGGCCTATTCGAAGGATCGCATCCTCGAGCTCTATCTCAACGAAATCTTCTTCGGCTTCGGCGCTTACGGCGTAGCGGGCGCCGCGCTCACCTATTTCGACAAGTCGGTCAACGAGCTGACGGTCGCTGAAGCCGCCTATCTCGCCTCGTTGCCGAAGGGCCCGAACAACTATCACCCCTTCAAGCACGCCGACCGCGCGCTGGAACGCCGCAACTGGGTCATCGATCAGATGGTCGAGAACGGCTACGTCACCCGCGAGGAGGGCGACAAGGCCAAGGCCGAACCGCTCGGCGTGACGCCGCGCCGCAACGGCTCCTATCTGTTCGCCGGCGAGTACTTCACCGAGGAGGTTCGCCGGCAGATCATCGCGCGCTACGGCGAGAACGCGCTTTACGAGGGCGGCCTGTCGGTGCGCACCACGCTCGATCCGAAGATCCAGCTCATCGCGCGCAAGTCGATGCAGAACGGCCTGCTCAAATACGACATGCTGCGCGGCTATCGCGGTCCGGTGACGCATATCGATATCTCCGGCGACTGGGGCGTGCCCCTCGGCAATGTGAAGGGTCTGGAGGACGTACCGGAATGGACGCTGGCCGTCGTGCTCGATAGTTCGGCGAGCGGCCTCACCATCGGCCTTCAGCCGGCGCGGCAGGTTTCCGGCGATCTGGTCAAGGAACGTGTCCAGGGCACCGTCAGCAAGGAAGACATGGGCTTCGCCATGCGCCACTTCGTCAAAGGCAAGTCCGTCAGGGCGAAGTCTCCGGCAGAGGTGCTGGAACCCGGCGACGTGATCTTCGTGCAGAAGAACGAGGGCTCCGACAACACCTATATGCTGCGCCAGGTGCCGGAGGTCGAGGGCGGCCTCGTCGCCATGGATCCGCATACCGGCCGCGTGCTCGCCATGGTCGGCGGTTTCTCTTACGCGCAGTCCGAATTCAACCGCGCGACCCAGGCGATGCGCCAGCCCGGCTCCTCGTTCAAGCCGATCGTCTATTCGGCTGCGCTCGACAACGGCTACACCCCCGCCTCGGTGATCATGGACGGCCCCATCACCATCCAGAGCGGCAACACCACCTGGACGCCGAAGAACTATGACGGCACGGTCGCGGGCCCGGCCACCTTGCGCTCCGGCATCGAGAAGTCGCGCAACCTGATGACGGTGCGGCTCGCCAACGACATGGGCATGAAGCTGGTCGTGGAATATGCCGAACGCTTCGGCGTCTACGATCATCTGGCGCCCTATCTGCCGATGGCGCTGGGCTCCGGCGAGACGACCGTCATGCGCATGGTGTCGGCCTATTCGATCATGGCCAATGGCGGCAAATCGATCAAACCTTCGCTCATCGACCGTATCCAGGATCGTTACGGCAAGACGGTGTTCAAGCAGGACGAGCGCGGCTGCGAAGGCTGCAACGCCACCGAATGGAAGAACCAGCCGGAGCCGGAACTGGTCGACAATTCCGAGCAGGTGCTCGACCCGATGACCGCTTACCAGATCACCTCGATGATGGAGGGCGTGGTCCAGCGCGGCACCGGCGCCACCATCGCCGAGCTTGGCCGCCACATTGCCGGCAAGACCGGCACGACCAATGATGAGAAGGACGCCTGGTTCATCGGCTACACGCCCAACCTCGTCGTTGGCCTCTATATGGGCTACGACACCCCGCGCGGCCTTGGCCATGGCGCCACCGGCGGCGGTCTCGCGGCGCCGATCTTCAAGGATTTCATGCGCGTGGCGCTCGACGGCAAGCCGAACACCGATTTCCAGGTTCCGGACGGCATGAAGCTGATCGCCATCAACCGCAAGACCGGCATGCGCGCCGCCGAAGGCGACCCCAACACCATCGTCGAGGCATTCAAGCCCGGCACCGGCCCGGCCGACAGCTACTGGGTGATCGGCATGGGCGCCGACGGCTCGAACGGCTCGGGCGGAGCGCTGTCGCCTCAGGCCAACCAGGCCATCCAGGACGGCGGCGGCGGCCTCTACTGATCCTGCATTTTAGAATGGGCCGGCGAGAAACCACCGGCCCATTTCGCTTTACAGGCGGCGGTGCCGTGCCTATGTATCGCGCCTATTCCGAAAAGAACCGAAAAGAACAGGACCGAACGAAAGCCATGCGCGCGGAAACGCAAAACATTGTCGACGAGATCAGGCAGGCGATAACCCTGCTGAGGAGGCATCTTTGACTGGGATCAGGCTGTAAAGCGGCTTGAGTACCTGAATTCGCGCGCCGAGGATTCCAGCCTCTGGAACGATCCGATCGAAGCGCAGAAGCTGATGCGCGAGCGCCAGGAACTCGAGGACGGCATCGCCGCCGTCAAGGGACTGACCCAGGCGCTGGAAGACAATATCGGCCTGATCGAGCTTGGCGAGGAAGAGGGCGACGATAGCATCATCGCCGAGGCGGAGGCGGCCCTGCGCTCGATGCAGGGCGAGGCGAAGGCCCGTCAGGTCGAGACGCTGCTCTCCGGCGAGGCCGACGCGAACGACACCTACCTCGAAATCCATGCCGGCGCCGGCGGCACCGAGAGCCAGGACTGGGCCTCGATGCTCCTGCGCATGTATACGCGCTGGGCCGAGCGCCGCCGTTTCAAGGTCGAGGTGCTGGAAGTCCATGATGGCGAAGAGGCGGGCATCAAGTCGGCCACCGTGCTGATCAAGGGCCACAATGCCTATGGCTGGCTGAAGACCGAGTCCGGCGTCCACCGCCTGGTGCGCATTTCCCCCTACGACAGCAACGCGCGGCGCCACACCTCCTTCGCCAGCGTCTGGGTCTATCCGGTCATCGATGACTCGATCGAGATCAATGTTTCCGAATCCGATGTGCGCATCGACACCTATCGTTCTTCAGGTTCAGGCGGCCAGCACGTCAACACCACCGACTCGGCGGTGCGCATCACCCATCTGGCGACCGGCATAGCGGTCGCCTGCCAGGCCGAGCGCTCGCAGCACAAGAACCGCGCCAAGGCTTGGGAAATGCTGCGCTCGCGCCTCTACGAGGAAGAGTTGAAGAAGCGCGAGGCGGTCGCCAACGCCACGGAGGCGTCGAAGAGCGACATCGGCTGGGGCCATCAGATCCGCTCCTACGTGCTGCAGCCCTATCAGCTCGTGAAGGATCTGCGCACGGGCGTCGAAAGCACCTCGCCGTCGAGCGTGCTCGATGGCGATCTCGACGAATTCATGGAAGCCTCGCTCTCTCATCGCATCGAGGGTGGCGCGGGCGAAGCAGTGGCGGACCTGGACTAAAGCTGCGCGTCATCGGAGGACGAGGCCGTTGACTCGGATGCTTGGGGGGAAATGCTTCTGCGGCGCCGTCCACTATGAAGTGGCGGACGAATTCGCTTACGCCGCCAACTGCCATTGCTCCACCTGCCGGCGCAAGACCGGGTCGGCGTTCAAACCCTTCGCCGGCATCGAGCGCGGCAAGTTCCGTCTCAGCGCCGGCGAGGACAGACTGCTGATCTTCGGCGACGAGAGCGGCCATGACGCGCATTGCGGCCGATGCGGCTCGCTGCTCTATTCGCTGGTCCGCGATGGCGCCTATGTCCATGTCGCCATGGGGACGTTGTTGGACGATCCAGGCATTCGCCCGAGCGCACTATCTTCGTCGACTCAAAGGCGCCGTGGTTCACGATTGCAGACGATCTGCCGCAATATCGTGAACATGTCGACGCCTGAGCACCGGGAACCTCCGTCAGCGGAACTTCGTTCTTAGGCACCCTGGGCGCAGCCCTGCCGTCTGGTTCTTGCCAGCCAAGTCTGCGCATCTTTCCGTCGCCGAAGCTTGAAGCTCGGCGCGCCGCCACGGTGCGTCCACTTCTTGCGCTGGCTATGGAATCGGCTCAGCATTCGGGCTGTGGGATAGAAGCATTTATGGCCGGACGCGGCATAACTGCGACTGACGATCCGGCCGCTGGGAAGACACGTTCTGGGAACGGGCAAGCGAAAACGCTTGATGCTCGAAAGGAGCGTTCGATGTCTGCTGCCATATCAAGATCGGCCCAAGCCGTTCGACCGGCCGGCCGACTTTTGTTCACCCTCTTCGCTGTTGGAGCCATCGCGGTGCTGGCGCCGCCGGCCATCGCGCACGACGCCCAACCCACGGCGGCCATGCCGCAAGGCTGGAAATACCCCTTTGCCTGCTGTGCCAACTTCGACTGCAAGGAGGTGCCGCAGTCGTCCATCAGCGAGCGGCCCGAAGGCTATGTCATAATGGGCACGGGCGAGGTGGTGGCCTACAGCGACAAGAGGATCAAGAACTCGCCCGACGGCGAATACCACTGGTGCGCGCATCAGGCAGGGCTCGACGCCGGCAAGACCATTTGTCTGTTCGTGCCGCCGCCCTCTTACTAAGGCTCGAACCTGCCGCGGGAGGCGAGGCGCAAACCTCTACCCACGGCAGGAGATGCTTGCCAACCCTGCTGACAGACGGTTGTCAGGACGGCTTCTTTATGTTGCCTTGCCACCGGCGAATATGGGCGTGGCGGACAACGGGAGAGGTAAGTTCATGACCATCAAAGGCAGCTGCCACTGCAAGGCGACAACCTTCGAGGTTGCCGAGGCGCCGCAGACGGTGACGCAATGCACATGCTCGTTCTGCTCGAAGCGCGGGTCGCTATGGGCCTACTATGTGCCGTCGCAATTCAAGCTCACGAGCCCGCCGGAGAACGTCTCCTTCTATCGCTGGGGCTCGAGGACCGTGAAGCATGGCTTTTGCGCCATTTGCGGTTGCGGCACCTTCACCGAAACGCCTGACTGGTCGACCGGGAAGCCGGATTTCGACAATCCAAAGATCAGCGTCAATTCGCGCCTGTTCGACGATTTCGACTTGGACAAAGTCGAGGTTGTGGTCATCGACGGCAAGAATTTGTGGTAGAGGCGAAGCGGGAACGGCCACCGTGTTTTGCGGCCGCATTCCCGTTCCGTTTTTCGCCGCATTTCATGATACAAGGCTGCGGAAGGGCTGATTTGGCGTGGCCGCAACGGCCGCGAATTGGAGAGGGACCAATCCTATGAAAAAGACCGTGCTCGTCGTCGTGGCGACGGCTGTGCTGGTGAGCGCCTGCACCACCACCGATCCGTATACCGGCGACCAGAAGATTTCCAACACGGCGGCCGGTGCCGGCCTTGGCGCGCTGGCAGGCGCCAGCCTTGGTCTGCTTGCCGGCGGTAATGACCGCCGCAACGCCTTGATCGGCGCCGGCATCGGCGCTCTTGCCGGCGGCGCGATCGGCGCGACCATGGACCAGAACGAGGCCGAGCTTCGCCGCCAGCTGCAAGGCACCGGCGTCAGCGTCACCCGCAGCGGCGATCAGATCATCCTCAACATGCCGTCCGATATCACCTTCAACGTCGACCAGGACGCGGTGAAGCCAGGCTTCTATCCGGTGCTGAATTCGGTCGCGCTGGTGCTCAAGAAGTTCCGCCAGACCACGGTGGATGTCTTCGGCCATACCGATTCGACCGGCAGCGACCAGCACAATTTCGACCTGTCGCAGCGGCGCGCGCTTGCCGTCGCCAATTACCTGGCCGGCCAGGGCGTCGATTCCCGCCGCTTCGCCGTCACCGGTTTCGGCAAGACGCGCCCGATCGCATCCAATGCGACGGCTCAGGGCCGCGAACAGAACCGGCGCGTCGAAATCCAGCTGTCGCCGCTCACCTAAGAGAAATCGCGCCCGACGGCGCAACCCATCAAAGCAGAGCGGCCCCGTACGGGGCCGTTTTCGTGCGGGCAAGGTCCAACACCGGTCAGGCATAGGATATAAGTTTATTCTAATTTTCTAATTGAAGCTTTTCCAGAACCGGGGAAAGGACTACCATCGTGCTGTTCCAGAGGGGATGGGGCGGTCCAAACCGGCCGCGCAATCAGCATCTGCCGCCCCGGTCTTGCACGGCCAGATCAAGGGAATCTGGGAGGAATGCATGACAAGAACAGCTCGCCTCGGGCGCTGCGGCGTCCTCGTTTTGACTGGGCTATTGGGCGCATGGCTCGGAGCCGCCACGGCTCGGGCGGAGGATGCCAACAAGGCCGATATCGAAGCTCTGAAGAAATCGCTTGCCAAATATGAGGACTATACCGCCGCTGTCCGCGACCTCTATTTGTCGACCGTCGGCTGCGTCCACTACGCTGGCGAAAAGGTAGAGGGCGCGATGTACTATCCAAAGGGTGCCATGGGCATCCATTTTGTCAACGTGCCGAGCGTCGGCAAGCCGCTCGACCCGATGAAGCCCAATGTCCTGATCTATGAGCCGACCAAGAAAGGCTTGAAACTGGTCGGCGTGGAATGGCTGGTGCCGCTGACGCCGGATACGAAGGAAGTTCCGACCCTATTCGGCCAGAAATTTATGGGACCGATGGAAGGACACTATCCGCTCATTCCGAGGGAATTCGTCCACTACGATCTTCACGCCTGGCTGTTCAGTGACAATCCGAACGGCATGTTCAGCCCGACCAACCCGAACGTGAAATGCAACAAGGCCGATTTCCCCATGCTGGAAAAACCGACCAAGATGATGCCCGGGCCGATGTAGGGCTGCGGCGCGCCGGACTTGCAAAACGAAACGGCCCCGCTCGGGGCCGTTTTTCATGTCTGCTTCTGCCGGTCTGGAGCTCAGACTTTCGCGACGATCCGCATGAAGGCCGGCACGTCGTCGCCGAAGCCGACGGTCGCGTCGTCTTCCTCTTGACGGTGGCGGCCGGGCCGGTCGCGCTGCGGTCGGGCGTCGCCGCGCTGCTCGTGACGGTTGCCCGATCCCTTGCGCTCGTTCTCGGAACGGATCGCATCCTTGCGGGCGCGGCGTTCGGCGATATCGGCCACTTCGGCGACAGGCTGCTCGTCGCGCGCGGCTTCGGGCGTCTCGTCGCGCTTGGCGTGACGATCCTTCTTGCGCTCGCCACGGTCCTTGCGATTTTCGTCCTTGCGGCCGGCCCGGCGCGGCGCGCCACGGCCACGGCGCGGCGCATCCTCCCCCTCGCTTTCGGTCACAGTCGACAGGTCGCCGTCATGCCATTCGATCTTGGTTCCGATCAGCCTCTCGATGGCGTCGACATATTTGGTGTCGGCACGCGTGGCGATGGTGAAGGATTTGCCGGATCGCCCGGCCCGGCCGGTGCGGCCGATACGGTGAACGTAGTCCTCGGCATGGATCGGCACGTCGTAGTTGAAGACGTGGCTGACATCGGGAATGTCCAGGCCGCGCGCGGCGACGTCCGAGGCGACGAGGTAGCGCAGCTTGCCGTCGCGGAAATTGTTGAGCATCTGCATGCGGGCGCGCTGGTCCATGTCGCCATGCAACGCGCCGGCATCGAAATCATGCTTCAAGAGCGAGCGGAACAGCTCCGACACTTCGACCTTGCGGTTGCAGAAAATGATGGCGTTCTTCAGCTCGTCGCTTTCGGCCCGCATCAGATTGCGCAGCGTCTCGCGCTTCTCCCACGGCTTCGTGCCGGACTTCACCAGCCGCTGCGTGATGCTGGTCGCGGTGGAAGCAGCGCGCGAGACCTCGACGCGCACCGGCGCGTGCAGGAATTTCTCGGTGAGCTTGGTAATTTCCGGCGGCATCGTCGCCGAGAAGAACAGCGTCTGGCGTGTGAACGGGATCATCTCGCAAATGCGCTCGATGTCGGGGATGAAACCCATGTCGAGCATGCGGTCGGCCTCGTCGATGACGAGGATCTCCACGCCGTTGAGCAGGAGCTTGCCGCGCTCGCGGTGGTCGAGCAGGCGGCCAGGCGTCGCGATAAGCACGTCGGCGCCGCGCTCGAGCTTCTTGTCCTGCTCGTCAAAGGAGACGCCGCCGATCAGAAGCGCGATGTTGAGCTTGTGGTTCTTGCCGTATTTGACGAAGTTTTCCTCGACCTGCGCGGCGAGCTCGCGCGTGGGCTCGAGGATGAGCGTGCGCGGCATGCGGGCCCGCGCCCGACCCTTTTCCAGCCGCGTCAGCATCGGCAGCACGAAGGAAGCGGTCTTGCCGGTTCCCGTCTGGGCTATGCCCAGCACGTCCTTGCCGAGCAGCGCATGCGGGATGGCGCCGGCCTGGATCGGAGTCGGCTTGGTATAGCCGGCATCTGAGACTGCGGAGAGGACCTTCGGCGAAAGGCCAAGGTCTGAGAATGTCAACGCTTCTTGAGCGGTCTGAGTGTCTGCGGACAAGTGGTGGCTGTCTTTGGCTGGTTCGGAAAAAATCGCAACACGCGTTGCGGCAGGCGCCGCGCGCCTGCAAGATCGCGGTTGCAGTTAGGCGCAAGTCCGCGATTTGTCAACAGAAACAGCCGGGAATCCGGCGATTGTGAAGACGTAACCTTAATTCACGATTGCTTAAAGCGCGTCCTATCGAACCGAATCAGGCTACGCGCTTTAAATCTTTGCTCGATGCATTGGGCGACATGCATTGACGGAAACAATATCGGTTGCGCCGGCTCAGTAGCGGAACTGCTCGGCAAGGATACGTTCGTTCCAGGAATGGTTCGGATCGAAGAGTAAAGTTGCCGTCGCTGTCGGCGATTCCCGAACCGTGACGGAGGCCACCGCCTTGACCTCGGTGTGGTCGGCGGCGGCGTTCACCGGGCGCTTTTCGGCTTCCAGGATGTCGAAGCGCACCGTCGCCTTGTTGGAGAGCAGCGCGCCACGCCAGCGGCGCGGCCGGAAAGGACTGACCGGCGTTAGCGCCAGCAGCGGCGCGTCGAGCGGCAGGATAGGCCCATGCGCCGACAGATTGTAGGCGGTGGAGCCGGCGGGCGTCGCAATCATCACGCCGTCGCAGTTCAACTCCTCCAGCCGCACCTGGCCGTCGACGGTGATGCGGATTTTCGCGGTCTGGTAGGACTGGCGCCACAGCGCGACCTCGTTGATGGCCGGCGCCGAAACGGATTCGCCGTCATGCGTCACGGCGACCATTTCCAGCGGCCGGATCGTCTCGGCAACCGCGTTGGCGATGCGATCCTCAAGTCCGCCGGCGCGATATTCGTTCATCAGAAAACCGATGGTGCCACGGTTCATGCCGTAGACCTTCTTGCCCGTGCTCATCGTCTCGCGCAGCGTCTGCAGAAGAAAACCGTCGCCGCCGAGCGCGATGATGATCTCGGCCTCCGCGACAGGCACCTGCCCATAACGCGCCGACAGGCTTTCCCGCGCCGCGCGGGCGTCGTCGGTGTCGGAAGAGACGAATGCGAAACGGCTGGCGGCTTTGCTCATGGCTCCCGGAGGGCGACCGTCTGGGAGGCCGCGCCGGCGACGGCGTAGCATGCACTGCCCGTATCTGTGAAGGGCGCTGCGCTGACCGGCGAGTCACATCGACAATCGCGCTTCGTGACAGAGGCGACATGAATGTGATGTCCGCAATGGTTAAGACGAGGCTTAAACACTCGTAAAGCCGGATCGATCATGTTAGCCGACAGTGGATGGGTTGGCGGGGGCTGGCCAGTCGAGAGACCTGTCTATTGCCGGTAACGCGTCTGATCATAGTCTTCCTGATGATGGGAAGTTTCGCGCTGATGTTCGCCGAACTCGTGCGTCATTCGGAAGAGATGAGCCAGCGGCCGCAGCCGACGGCTTCCCGTTGCGGGGACGCCACGGGAACACCTTGCCCGCAAAGAGCGCTGTAGGCCTCGCTTTTCCGCTCGCTCAGCCACCTTGCAGGTGACAGCCCGGCTTGTGTCTGCCCGCGACATATTCGTCGATGAGTTGCCGGAAGCGCACCTTGCCGAAGCTCGGAAAATGGCCGCCATGCACGACCGAGACGTCGAGCTCGCGCAGGGAAAGCAGAGACTCGACATAGTCATCGATGTCCGAGTGGTAGACGTCGTCGATCAGCGGCCCGTCATAGACGATGTCGCCGGACAAGAGGATCCCGGTTTTTTTCTCGTAAAGCGCGATGCCGCCCGGCGAATGACCCGGCGTGTGGATGACCTCGAAGGCGCGGTCGCCGAGGTCGACCACATCGCCATGCTCGAGCAGCCGGCCGGCCGGCGCGGGCAGGATGCGGTAACGCGCCGTATCCCAGCCTTCCGGCGCGCCGTCGAACATCTCTTCATTGGCGTAACGGTCCGCCACCGTCCATTCGTTGCGCGGATCGGCCAGGATTGCGGCCTCGGCCGAGTGCACGCAGCGGTCCGGGAATTCGTGGTGGCAGCCGATATGGTCGAAATGCGTGTGGCTGGCCACGCAAGTAAGCCTGCGCTCGCTCACCAGCGGTACATGGCGTCGCAGGCTGAAATGGCCGAGGCCGGTATCGAACAAAAGGTCGCGGTCGCGCCCGCGCACATGCCAGATGTTGCAGCGGAAGAACGATTTTATCCACGGCTCATGAATGAGCGTGACGTCGTCGCCCATGCGGATGGTTTCGTACCAGTCCGGAGCCTCGATGACCGGAAGCGTGCTCATGGATCAGTCCGCCAGCAGAATAATGTCTTGAGCGTCGCATGAAACCGAGATCGTGTCGCCTGCCTGAACGGTAGCGGAAGCGGGAGCCTTGGCGATGAACTGCAGCGCGGCATCAAGCGTCGAGGTGGCCAGTACGCGCTTGAAACTGCCCTGGAAGACGACATCGCCGACCTTGGCCATGCCCAGCGCGACGTCGCCCTTCGCTTCGCCGAGGACAATGTGCTCGGGTCTGATGGCGAGCGCGACTGGGGCGCCGGCTGTCAACGCGCCAGGCAGTGAAATCGGCCCGACCGGGGTCGAGGCCGTGACGATCCCGTTCCTCGCCCCGGTCACGGTGCCGGCAAGGATCGTGCTCTCGCCCATGAAGGTCGCGGAAAAGCGCGTCGCCGGCCGCGCATAGACGCGCTCGGGCGGGCCTTCGTCCTCGATGCGGCCGTCATTCATCACCACGCAATGGTCGGCCAGCGCCATCGCTTCTTCCTGGTCGTGCGTGACGTGGATAAAGGCTGTGCCGACACGCTTCTGGATCGCCTTCAACTCGTCCTGCATCTGCCGGCGCAGCTTGAGATCGAGCGCGCCGAGCGGCTCGTCGAGGAGCAGTACTGCCGGTTCGATGACCAGCGCGCGAGCCAGCGCCACACGCTGGCGCTGGCCGCCGGAGAGCTGATGCGGCTTCTTGTCGAAGGCGGCCGCCAGCCCGACGAGCGCCAACGCATCGCGCGCCTTCGCCGCCCGCGTCGCGCCGTCGACGCCCTGCATACGCAGCCCGAAACCGACATTGCCGCCGACGCTCATATGCGGAAACAGCGCATAGTCCTGGAACACGGTGGTCGTCGGGCGTTTCGCCGGCGGCACCGACGTGCAATCCTGCCCGCGGATGAAGACCTTGCCCTCGCTCGGTGTGACGAAGCCGCCAAGGATCGAAAGCAGCGTCGTCTTGCCGGAGCCCGACGGTCCGAGCAGGATCGTGTAGCTACCGGGCTCGATGGCGAGCGAAACGTTCTTCAGCACCGCAAGCTGGCCAAAGCGATGCGAGACGTTGCGGATATCGACCAAGGGCGCGCTCATGCCGGCTTCCTCCGCAACAGGGTCAGCTCGAAAAACACCACAAGGACGATGGAGACGGCAAAGACCAGCGAGCCGACGGCATTGGTCTTGGGATTGAGGCCGGAACGCAAGAGGTTCCAGATTTCCACGGGCAGCGTCGTCTCGAAGCGGGTGAGCAGGAAGGAGATCACGAACTCGTCCCAAGAGAAGGTCATCGACAGGAAGAAGCCGGCGAAGATCGCCGGCGCCATGACCGGCACGGTGATCATGAGCAGCACCTTCCATTCGGCGGCGCCCAGATCGCGCGCGGCGCGCTCGATGTTGATCTGGTGGTCGCCCATCTGGCTGTAGATGATGGCGAAGCAGAGCGGCAGGTTGATCACCACATGGCCGATGCCGGCCGCAAGCAGCGATTTCGGCACGCCGGCCCAGTTGAACAGCACCAGCAGGCCCATGCCGATGATCAGATAGCTGACGGTGAGCGGCAGCGTGATCAGCCCGCGCAGGATAGCGGAGCCGGGCAAGACGAAGCGCGCGAAACCCCAGGCTGAGAGAAATCCCAACGTGACCGAAGCGAGCGACGACAGCACCGCAACGAGCAGCGAATTGACCAGCGCCGAGGTGAGCCTCGTGTCGGACAAGACCGCCTGATACCAGCGCAATGAGGGGCCGGTGAAAGGCGGGATCGGGAAGGACGTCGCCTGGAGTGAAAACAGCACCAACACGACCACCGGCAGGAAGATGAAGCCGTAGACGGCGACGGCGTAGACCCAGGCGGCGAGGCGGACGGCGGCGCGCATCGTCAGGCCCGTTCGATCTTCAGCCAGCGTGCGCAGGCGAGATAGGCGATGGTGACGACCGCCATCAGGATGATCGACAGCGCCGAGGCCAGCGGGAAATCGCCGCGCCGGCCAATCTGCATCATGACGAGCTGCGGCATGACCAGCTCGTTGTTGCCGCCGAGGATCTGCGGCGTGATGTAGTCGCCGATGCAGAGCACGAAGGTGAGAAAGGCGCCGACCATGATGCCGGGTAAGGTGAGCGGCAGCACGACATGCAGGAAAATGCGCACCGGCCCGGCGCCGAGATCGGCGGCAGCCTTGCGGTAGCTCGGGCTGAGCTGCTTGAGATTGGCGAAGATCGTCAGCGTCAAAAGCATGACGAAGAAATGCACGAAGCCGGTGACGGTGGCGAAGCGTGTATTGGCGAGCTGCAGCGGCTCGGGGATCAAGCCGATCCCGGTCAGCGTCCGGTTGACGACGCCGTTCTGCGCCAGCACCAGCAGCCAGGAATAGGAGCGCACGACATAGGAGGTCCAGAACGGCAGCACGGCCAGCATCAGCGCCAGCCGTTGCCAGCGTTCCGGGACCATCTCGGCAAGGATCCAGGCAAAGGGATAGGCAAGCAGTATCGAGATCACGGTGACGATCGCGGTAACCTCCAGCGAGTTCACCATCGCCCGCCAGTAGGACGGATCGGTGAAGAACTGGCTGTAATTGGCTAACGTGAAGCCGCCGCCTTCATGCGCCGTGAGGCTGGAAAGCCCCATGGCGATGAAGGGCAGCACGAAGAACAAAAGCGTCCACGCCAGCGCCGGCGTGACCAGCGCCCAGGGCAGGGCACGCGAATTGTTTCCCGCGAACGCCATCGGCCGATTTACTGCGCCTGCAGCATCTCGGTCCACATGTCCTGCATCTTCTTGTCAAGGTCGGCGTTCGGCGCCGGATAGGCCTGGGCGCGGGCAAGGAAGCCAGGCTGCTCGTCGAAGCGCAGGATCTTCTTCTGTTCGTCGGTCAGCGCCGCCTTGGTGTTGGACGGCATGCCCCAATAGCAGGAGGAGGTGGCAAGCCGCGCCTGGCCTTCGGGGCTCAGGACGTATTGGATGAATTTCAGCGCCATGTCCTTGTTCTTGGAATCCTTGAACATGGCGAGCGACTGCGACCACAGCACAGCACCTTCCTTCGGGATCGAGAAATCGAGCGCCGGGTTTTCCTTGGCAAGGCCCGCCGTCACCCATTCGCCGCCGCCGACCAATATGTCGACCTCGCCGGTTGCAAGCGCGGTCTGGCTGGCGGTGACTTCGCCGACCAGCTTGGCGTTGGCCTTCATCTTGAGCAGTTCGGTCTTGAGGGCAGGGAGGTCAGCCTCGGTGAGGTCGGCGGTCTTCTTGCCGATGGCCAGAGCGGCCATGCCGATCACCGGCAGGTAATAATCGTAGATCGCGACCTTGCCCTTGTATTTGTCGCTGGTGAGCGAGGCCAGCGACTGCATGTCGGCCGGGTCGACCTTGGTCTTGTTGAAGCCGATCGTGTTGTAGCCGAATTTCTCGGTGATGCCGTAACGCTTGCCGTCGACGATGGTGGATTTGTCCATCTTCACTTGGGGGAAGAGGTCGGCGAAGGGCAATTTGTCCTCGGGCAGAGGCTCGAACAGGCCTTTCTCGACGCCACGCGGCACGTCGATGCTATCGATCACCATGACGTCCCAGTCGCCCGGCTGCGACTGCTCGACGATGGCGAGACCCGCGCCGGTGCCTTCGAATTCCTTGACGTTGACCTTGACGTTATTGGCCTTCTCGAAAGGCTCAAGCAGCGCCGGGTCGGAGTGATCGCACCAGATCAGCGCGTTGAGATCGGCGGCCTGGGCGCCACCTGCAGCGATAAGCAGCGCCGCGGCCGCGCAGGCGGCTGAAAGATGAGACTTCAATGTGGAAAGCGGAGTGCGGGCATTGATGGTCATCGAGTGTTCTCCCTGCCTTGCTGGCTTGTTGGAGAAAAGTTGAACCAATTCTAAAATTGAGTCAATTATGATTTTATGGCAGAGAGGCCGATATGAGCGGATTGCGCGAACGGCAGAAGGCGGACCGGCACCGCCGCATCATCGATGCGGCGACCGCGCTTTTTCGCGAGGCCGGCTATGAAGGCGCCAAGATCGAGGCGATCGCGGCGCAGGCCGAGGTCTCGATCGGCACCAT
This sequence comes from Mesorhizobium sp. WSM4935, assembly GCF_029625735.1. NCBI lineage: Bacteria > Pseudomonadati > Pseudomonadota > Alphaproteobacteria > Hyphomicrobiales > Phyllobacteriaceae > Mesorhizobium > Mesorhizobium sp. WSM4935. The sequence goes on from NZ_JARTVR010000010.1 coordinate 199,331, forward strand.
CTACAATTACTACCAGAACAAGGGCGACATCCTCGGCGCCATCGTCTCGATGGAGGTCAACGAGGTGCTGAATGCCGGGCGAGGGGTGGTCGCCAGCCCGCCGGCCAACGTCGGCGATGCGCTCGACACGCTGATCGGCATCTATATCGAGCACTCGCTGAATTATCTGAGCAAAGAGATGTGGCGCCAGGCGATGGCGATCTCGACCCAACTGCCCGACAGCCCCTTCGGCCAGGCCTACACGGCGCTCGACCGGGAACTGACCAAGCAGATCAGCGCGCTGATAGTCCGCCTGCAGGAACTCGGCCTGGTGCGCCCGGATATCGACGGGCCGGCGGTGGGCGAGCTGATCTTCAACAACATGAACATGATGTTCATCGAGTTCGTGAAGCGACACGAGGCGCCGATACCGGAGCTGCGCGCGGCGATACGAAGGCAGAATAGGGTGCTGGTGACGGCGATGGGGGTGTAATGATCGTGAGGAAGGATGGCGTACTGCAGCGGCCGCGTCCTTTAGCGGTTGATCAGCCATAGAATCGCCGAGAGCACGATACTGATCAGAATCCCGGTGGTGATCGGAACGTAGAGGCTGAAATTCTCACGCTCGATTACGATATCGCCGGGAAGCCTGCCAAAGCCGATCCGGGTTAACCAAGGCCACAGCAGGCCTATGGCAGCTATGCCGAGACCGACGACGATCAGCGTTCGCGACATGGCGGCATCCTTGCCGGAAAATAGCGTCTTGCCGAAAATATAGTGGCGGTAGGCCTTGAGGGCAGCACTTATCCCGATGTTGCCTCTTGAGTTGAGGATAAAATCTAATACAATCTAAGGAGGCATTTCGGGGAGGGGTGGATGCAGATTTCAATCTGGCATTGGGCAATAGTGCTACTGCTTGTGGGCGTGCCTGTTTTTTTCGCCGTCCGCTCGGCGACCGCGCGACCACGGCATCCGGAACAGCTTGTCGGGTTTGGAGGCTGGTTGATGCTTTTGGCGATCGGTCAGTGCTTGTCGCCGTTCCGCACGCTCGCTGAGCTGTTCTCGTCGAGCGAGGGTTACCGGCAGCTCATGCCGGTGCCCAATGGTCCTTTGGCCGTCTGCGGCGAAGTCCTGCTGTTGCTGGCATTTGCAGGGCTTCAGGTGATTGTCCTTTTTTCAATGTTGCGGCGCAGCCCCCGTTTCAAGCGCTTGTTCGTTTATCAGTGGATCGCGATCCCGATCGTCTTCGTGCTCGACGCCGTTTGGACGTCCACTGTTTTGGACGCTCCGATGACTCAGGTCCTTGCCGGAGATGCTCTGGTGGCCCCGATCGCGTCATTCGTTCTGACCGGAATCTGGGTTGTCTACGTCTACCGGTCCGTCAGGGTCGGAAACACGTTCGACAGGGCCGCGCCGAATGCGCAGATTGCGGCGGCCTTTCAGTAGGGGGCGAGGTTTCGACCCTTCGGGTTGGCCCGCCATCCGAAGCTCGAACAGCGAAGGATGGTGCCCCCGGCAGGGATCGAACCCGCGACCTTCGGTTTACAAAACCGCTGCTCTACCAGCTGAGCTACAAGGGCACGGCGCTCCGGTAGCACATTTCGTGCGCCAGTAAAGACAAAACTCCGTTTCGGCTCGCTAATGGACTGCGTGGCTTTGCCGGCATGCTGAAAAGCGCGGCGCCGCTTCCTACATCTCTCCCGGGCGTAATCGCATCGAACGGGGTGCCGCATGATCAGATTCGTCATCATCCTGCCGCTCATCGTCGTGACCTGGCTTCTGCTGGTGAAGGCCGTCAGCGATCTGAAGAAGGCCAATATCGACTGGACCGGCGTCGCCACCTTCTTCGGCTTCATCGTGCTTGCCTTCTGGCTGAGGCATGTCACGGGGATGGGGTGAGGGAGCGAATAGGGAGTAGCAAATAGCGAGTAGGGAAAAGAGGCGGCCCTAAACCAAATCCCTATTCGCCACTGGCTATTCCCTATTCGCTCATTTCGAACCTTTTGCCGCTTCGCCACGACTGATCTCCGAGAGGCGAATGGTCGCCTCGATCAAGGATCCAGGAGATCATCATGTTGAAGCGTACCCTTACCTCAGGCCTGGTCGCCGTCTTCGTCGCCACCGGCGCGCTTGCCGCCACGGTTGAGACGTCCTCGGCGCACGGCAACCACAACCATCATCACCACCATCACCACAAGAAGCATCACAAGAAGTTCTGGTGGTGGCACCATCACAAGCACCACCACCACGGCAAGGTGATCATCTTCCTCTGACGAGAAGACCATTCGTCTCCAAGGCGGCCTCGGGCCGCCCTTTTTCATTCCGGCGACCGGGACTTCAAAATGGAAAAAAGGCCGGAAGAATCGTCGACGAAAAAAATTTCCAAACCTTCGAACCATTTTCCGGCCCGCCGCGACCCATGATCAAGAGGCGGATGGTTCGCCTCTCCACTGAAACAGGAGATCGTCATGTTCAAGCGCACCATCGTTTCCGGCCTCATCGCCACCACCGTCGCCGCCGGCTCGCTCGCCGGCACCGTCCAGCCTTCGGCCGCCCACGACCATCATCACCGCCGCGAACTCGGCATCGGCATTGCCGCCGGCGTCGGTGGTTTCGTTCTCGGCAGCCTGCTCGCTCAGCAGCCCCGCACGGTCTATGTCGAGGACGACGGCTACGACTCCATCCACGTCCGCCGCTGCTACGCCCGCTACGCCAGCTATGACGAGCGCACCGACACCTATATGAGCTACAACGGCCCGCGCTACTGCCGCCTCTAATGTTGGGCAAAGTCAACGACAGGAAAGAGGGGCTGTCCGCAGCCCCTTTTCTTGCGTTTGAGCATTGCGCATCCGCCTGATTGGCTTGACTTGAAGCGAACGATGTTGCTGCTCGACCAATTCAGGAATTGGGCTTCAGCTCCGGCATCGCCAATCCAGCCATCCTGCACGCGCCGCTGACCGAAACATCATTTATCGCGACGAGCTCGAAGCTGTTTTCGGCATCGGGATGGATCTTGCCGATGAAAGGCTCGTTGCCGCCTGGAGAGCCCTTGTCGTCGACATAGCCGCACACCACGATCTCGTGGCGGCCGTCCAACCTGCGCTCGCCGGCGAGCATCGTTCCGAACTTGGCGGCGATGGGATTCTTCAAATGCTGGCGGACACCGGCGGTGATGATCTCTTCCATCGCCAGCGAGATCGGGACGGGCTCGACGAGCGAGTTGCCGCCGGGGCCGGCGATGGGCTCGACCGGCGGCGGTGCCGCTGCCACGCATCCGCAAAGTGAAGCGGCGGATAGGAGGTAAACTGTTTTCCGCATCCGTGCCCTTTCGCATGCATGCCGACGCCCCGGCAAGACGGTCAAGTCCGGCGTCCGGCCCGGCTATGCCCGGTCGGCTCCTGCCAGGCAACCAGCGATGTACAGCGATCTCGCAAGCGTTTACTCTGGCTTTGACGCCAATTGAGCGGAGAGCAGCTTGGACGAGCAGGATCCCAAGGAAGAACGGGTCGAACCGGTTTTCCGCAACGGCACCATCACCATCGTCGGCATCCTGCTTGCGTTTTCGCTAGGCTTCATCACCCATTGGGCGGCCAATCCGATCCCATGGCAGACCTACCATCTGATTGCCGTACTGCCGATCTTGGTCGGTATTGCGCTGCAGATGCGGGCGCTTGCCATTCTGCTCGACATCAAATCCCTGCAGCGAAGCATTCATGACCGCGCCAGTCGCATATTCATCGCCGGTCTCATCTTGGCGGCCTGCGGTGTCGGGCTGGCCATCCTGCTCGATTTCTTTGAGATATCGGCAAAGAGCGCATTGCCGGGCGCGTCCTAATAAGCTTTCACGCCGCCGATCATCTGCGTCACCTCGACCGCGGCGTCGCGCACCAGCGGACCGATCTCGACCAGGCGCTCGGGCGTGACCCGCACCGTCGGGCCGGATACCGAAACGCCGCCGATCGGCTCGCCATATTCGTTGAAGATGGCGGCCGCCACGCAGCGCATGCCGGGGTGGCGTTCCTCATCGTCGACCGACCAGCCGCGATGCTTGATGGTCGCGAGATCATGGGCGAGCGCCGAGATGTCGGACAGCGTCTTGTCGGTGTAGCGCTGCAGGCCCGCCTTGCGCAGGATCGCGGCGACCCGCTCCGGCTCGAGATGCGCCAGCACCGCCTTGCCGATGCCTGATGCATGAAACGGGCTGCGCGTGCCCGGCCGGAAGAAGGCGCGGATTGCCTGATGCGTCTCGACCTGGCTAACGAAGACGACGCAATCGTCCTCGGCGACGCCGAGATTGGCCGTTTCGCCGGTCTTCTCCATCAATTCCTGCATGACGATGCGGGCGCGGTCGACGAGCTTTCTGCGGCGCAGGAAGGACGCGCCCATGCGGTAGGTCTCGACTCCGACCGACCAGAGCTGATCGGTCGTATCGAATTCGACCATGCCGTGGTTTTGCAGCGTCGTCAGCATGCGATAGGCGGTGGAGGCGGCAATGCCGCTTTGCGCTGCGATTTCGCTGAGGGACAGGCCGCTGGCCTCGGCGACGATCGCCAGAATTCGCAGCGCCCGGTCGAGCGACTGCACCGACGCCCCTTCGGACGGACCATTGAAGGCGCGCGGCCGGCCGCGCTGGCGTTTTTCCGTGGTTTCCATGCCCGCCATTCTCGCCGATTTGACGTTGGATGCAATGAAAAAGTTTTTCAATCGTTGCTGCGCTCGATTTTCTGGAAAACGAAAAGTGAAGCGAAATCAGCTCATAAGAGACATTTCCTAGAAATGAAAAAATATTCTGAAAAAATTGAAAAATCAAAGGCGCGCTGTCACTATCAAGCCAACCAACGAAATGGAGGTTTGTCATGGCCCGGATGCGCGCTGTCGACGCAGCGGTTCTCGTTCTCGAAAAGGAAGGCATCACCAACGCCTTCGGCGTGCCGGGTGCGGCGATCAACCCGCTCTATTCGGCGCTGAAGGCTCGTGGCACCATCCGCCACGTGCTTGCCCGCCACGTCGAGGGCGCCTCGCACATGGCCGAAGGCTATACGCGGGCCAAGGCCGGCAACATCGGGCTCTGCATCGGAACCTCCGGCCCGGCCGGCACCGACATGATCACCGGGCTCTATTCGGCCTCGGCGGATTCCATTCCCATCCTCTGCATCACCGGGCAGGCGCCGCGTGCCCGCCTCACCAAGGAGGATTTCCAGGCCGTCGACATCGCTTCGATCGCATCGCCCGTCGCCAAATGGGCGGTGACCGTCATGGAGCCTTACCTGGTCCCGATGGCGCTGCAGAAGGCATTCCATCTGATGCGCTCCTCGCGCCCAGGCCCTGTGTTGGTCGACCTGCCGCTCGACGTTCAGCTTGCCGAGATCGAGTTCGACATCGACGCCTATGAGCCGCTCGTTCCCTTCAAGCCGGCGATGACGCGCGCCCAGGCCGAGAAGGCGCTGGCGATGCTCAACGAAGCGGAAAAGCCGCTGATCGTCGCCGGCGGCGGCATCATTAACGCCGATGCATCCGACCTCCTGATCGAGTTCGCCGAAGTCACCGGCGTCCCGGTCATCCCGACGCTGATGGGCTGGGGGTCGATCCCCGACGACCATCGGCTGATGGCCGGCATGTGCGGCCTGCAGACCTCGCACCGCTACGGTAATGCGACGATGCTTACCGCTGACGTAGTCTTCGGCATTGGCAACCGCTGGGCCAATCGCCACACCGGTTCCGTCGACGTCTACACCAAGGGCAAGAAATTCATCCATGTCGACATCGAGCCCACCCAGATCGGCCGAGTCTTCGCGCCGGATCTCGGCCTCGTCTCGGATGCGGGCGCGGCGCTGAAGATGCTGCTCGACGTCGCCACCGAGTGGCGCACGGCAGGCAGGCTGCGCGACTGGTCGGGCTGGGCCAAGGAATGCCAGCAGCGCAAGAAGACCATGAAGCGCAAGACGCATTTCGAGCAGGTGCCGCTGAAGCCGCAGCGCGTCTATGAGGAGATGAACAAGGCTTTCGCCCGCGACACCACCTATGTCACCACGATCGGCCTGTCGCAGATCGCCGGTGCGCAGTTCCTGCATGTCTACAAGCCGCGCAACTGGATCAATTGCGGCCAGGCCGGCCCGCTCGGCTGGACGCTGCCGGCGGCCCTCGGCGTTCGCGCCGCCGATCCGGACCGGGATATCGTCGCGCTCTCCGGCGATTATGATTTCCAGTTCATGATCGAGGAACTGGCCGTCGGCGCGCAGCACAAGCTGCCCTACATCCACGTCGTCGTGAACAACGCCCATCTCGGCCTCATCCGCCAGGCGCAGCGCGGTTTTTCGATGGATTACGAGGTGAGCCTCGCCTTCGAGAACGTCAACCGGAAGGACGACCCCGAGGCCGGCTACGGCGTCGACCATGTGGCGGTTGCCGAGGCGATGGGCTGCAAGGCGGTAAGGGTGAGAAAGCCGGAAGAGTTCGCCGGCGCCTTCAAGGAGGCGCAGCGGCTGATGAAGGAGCACCAGGTGCCGGTCGTGCTGGAATTCATCCTCGAGCGCGTCACCAACATTTCCATGGGCACGGAAATCGACAAGATCACCGAATTCGAGGAGCTTGCCGAGCGCAACGAGGATGCGCCGACCGCCATCATGATGTTGGACTAGGCGAGCCTGGGCAGGCAGAGAAAGAAGGAGAAAAAGAATGCCGCGGTTTTCAGCCAATCTCTCGATGCTCTTCGGCGAGCATGATTTCCTCGATCGCTTCGATGCCGCGGCCCGCGTGGGCTTCAAGGGCATCGAATATATCGGCCCTTATGACCATGCGCCCGAGGTCGTCGCCGCGCGTCTCAAGAAGAATGGCCTCAGCCAGGTTCTCTTCAACCTGCCGGCCGGCGACTGGGCGAAGGGCGAGCGCGGCATTGCCGTACTGCCCGATCGCGTGCCGGAGTTCCGCCAGGGCGTCGCCAAGGCGATCACCTACGCTCACGCGCTGGGTTGCGAGCAGATCAACTGCCTGGCCGGTATCGCGCCGCAGGGCGCCGACCGGGCCGTGTTGGAAAACGTCTTTGCCGACAACCTGGCCTTTGCGGCGGAGAAGCTGGAGCAGGCCGGCATCAAGCTGCTGATCGAGCCGATCAACACCCGCGACATTCCGGGCTTCTTCTTGAATTACTCCGACCAGGCCCTGGCACTGATCGACCGCATCGGCTCGAAGAACCTGTTCCTGCAATATGACATCTATCACATGCAGATCATGGAGGGGGATCTCGCCCGTACCATCGAAGCGAACCTTCCCCGCATCGCGCATATCCAGCTTGCGGACAATCCCGGCCGTCACGAGCCGGGGACGGGCGAGATCAACTATCCTTTCCTCTATGACCACATCGACCGGCAGGGCTATTCCGGCTGGGTCGGCGCCGAATACAAGCCGAAGGCCGGCACCGAAGCCGGGCTCGGCTGGTTCAGCGAGTTCGCCGGGCAGGGGAGCGCGGCGGCTTAGAGCGATTCCAACCAGCGTCGCCGCCGCCCCTCACCCTTACCCTCTCCCCGTGAAGAACGGGGAGAGGGGGATGCCGGCGCTGGAGCTTGTCCCTTCTCCCCGTCCCTTACGGGGAGAAGGTGGCGGCAACCGGATGAGGGGCGGCGCCGACCTGTGACAGGTTAGAACAAGACGTTCAGGAGACTGCAAAATGGAAACCATCGGTTTCATAGGCCTCGGCATCATGGGCGCGCCGATGGCGGGACATCTGCTCGACGCCGGCTATAAGGTCGTCGCCAGCGACCATCGCTCCAAGCCACCGGCCGACCTCGTCGCCACGGGCCTGACGACTGTCTCGGGCCACGATGCCGTCGCTAAGGCCGCCGACATCATCATCACCATGGTGCCCGACACACCCCAGGTCGCGGAGGTTCTCTTCGGCGAAAACGGCGTCGCCTCCGGTCTCACCAACGGCAAGCTCGTCATCGACATGAGCTCGATCTCGCCGATCGCCACTAAGGAATTCGCCAACAAGATCAACGGCCTCGGCTGCGACTATCTCGATGCGCCGGTGTCGGGCGGCGAGGTCGGCGCCAAAGCGGCCTCGCTCACCATCATGGTCGGCGGCGAGGAAAAGGCCTTCGAACGCGCCCGGCCGATCTTTGAGAAGATGGGCAAGAACATCACCCTGGTCGGCCCGAACGGCGTCGGCCAGACCACCAAGGTCGCCAACCAGATTGTCGTGGCGTTGACCATCGAAGCGGTCGGCGAAGCGCTGGTCTTCGCCGCGAAGGCGGGCGCCGATCCGGCCAAGGTCAGACAGGCACTGATGGGCGGGCTCGCCGCCTCGCGCATCCTCGAAGTGCATGGCGAGCGCATAATCAAACGCACCTTCGCGCCGGGCTTCCGCATCGAACTGCACCAGAAGGACCTCAACCTGGCGCTGGAAGGCGCGAAGGCGCTGGGCGTGTCGCTGCCCAACACCTCGACGACCCAGCAGCTCTTCAATTCCTGCGCAGCCAACGGCGGCGCCAAGGAGGATCACTCCGCGCTGGTGAGGGCCCTGGAGCGGATGGCCGGCCACGAAGTGGCTTAGGGAAGCGAATAGCGAATAGTGAGTAGTGAGTAGCGAATGGGGATTGCAGGTCAGCACCTCGCGGTGCTCCTCCTATTCGCTATTCGCTAGGAATTTTCTCGCCGCATAAAGGCTGACCGCCGCCGCATTCGACACGTTGAGCGAGTGGATGGCGCCGGGCATGTCGAGGCGGGCGAGCGCGGTCACCGTCTCGCGCGTCTTCTGGCGCAGGCCCTTGCCTTCGGCGCCCAGCACCAGCGCGATCTTCTCGCCGTCGAAGGTCTTTTCAAGCTCGGCCGGTCCTTCCGAATCGAGCCCGATCGTCTGGAACCCGGCCTCGTGTAACTGGCCCAGAGCATCGGCGAGGTTCTTCACCTCGATCTGGTCGATATGCTCCAGGGCGCCGGACGCGGATTTGGCCAGAACGCCGGATTCCTGGGGGCTGTGGCGGGCCGTGGTGATCAGCGCGCCCGCCCCGAAGGCGACCGCGGAACGCAGGATCGCGCCGACATTGTGCGGGTCCGTCACCTGGTCGAGCACCAGCACCAGCTTTGTGTCGCCGAGCGCATCGAGACGCTTCGGCTTGAGCGGCTCGGCCTCGATCAGCACGCCCTGGTGCACCGCATCCGATCCGGTGACCCTGTCGATATCCTTTGGCTCGACCAGCTCGGCCTTGAAGGGCAGGGCGGCAAGCTCGCCGATCGAAAGCCGCTCCGCGGCATTGCGCGTCACCAGCATCTTCCTGATCTTGCGGCGCGGATTGTCGAGCGCGGCCCGCACCGTGTGCAGGCCGTAAAGCCGCACCAGTCCATCGCTTGGCGCTTCGCCCGGCGGCACCGGCTGCCGCGGCCGGAATGCCGGCGCGCCGCCCGCCTTTTGGTCGCGATGCGCCCGCCTCAGCTTGGCATAATGGGTGTCCTTGCGCGTACCAGGCTTGTTGCTTTTCTCGTCGCTCATGCCGGCCTCTATAGCGGTCCCGTTCACTCAAGGATATGGCCTGCGGCAATGAATGCCGAACATCCTCGAAAAACCCTCGCCGCGCCGGTTGACACCCACCGGCCTTGCCGCCATAAGGCGCATCGCTGATTTCGGAGAAGATCCTACTCGGGCTCCGGATCGGCGCGAATGCCTCGTTGCATGGCTCCGGCGGCAGACTGGAGAGGTGCCCGAGTGGTTAAAGGGGACGGACTGTAAATCCGTTGGCTTAGCCTACGTTGGTTCGAATCCAACCCTCTCCACCACTGCCGGCCCGGAAGCCCTGAAACGAAAAGTCTCGGACCGAAAAGTGCATGGCGCTTTTCGGGTGAATCCGATACCTCAGTGCAAGGCGCGGGTATAGCTCAGTGGTAGAGCAGCAGCCTTCCAAGCTGAATATGCGGGTTCGATTCCCGCTACCCGCTCCAGATTTCCTCCTCGGACGCTCCAAAGAAAACGCCGCGCGCTGTGGCGCGCAGCGTTTCCATTTCATCCGGCCCGCTTAACTGTTGAAGGCCGAAGCGACCTGATGGTGCTGCGGGATCTGGCCGTTCGGCGTCAGCTTGTCGACGATACCGGGCAGCGCCGTGGAGAGTTGCTGCAGCAGTTCCTGTTCGTTCATGCCCGTGCGCTGCGCGATCTCGCGGATCACCGCCGGTCCGAGCGCCGAGCCGAGATCACCCGGGTTGATCGGCTGGTTCTGGCCCGTGCCGACCCAGGAATCGGCGACGTTGCCATGTCCAGCATCCCTCAGCTTGTCGAGCAGGCCGCCGAGACCCCCGAGCAGGCCGCCATCGGCCGACGCGTCGGTGCCCGCAGGCGTCGGCGCCGGCGCCTGCGGCGCGGCCGCCTCTTCGCTTCTGCCGCTCAGCATCTTGCCGACCAGCAGCGCGCCGAGGGCGATCATCAGAGGTTTGGTGATGTTGCCGCCCGGAACGGCATTGTCAAAAAGGCCCATAACGGATCTCCTTATCCAGCCAAGTCCGCCCGGTTCCAGAATGGCGCAAACGAGCGGAATTTCAAGCTGACTTGAGCTTTTGATAATCATATGAACATGATTGGCGCGGCGGGGGGATTTTGGAGGGAATTATGGGCATCATCAGCTGGATCATTCTCGGCCTTATCGCCGGCTTCATCGGCAGCAAGATCGTCAACAAGACCGGCCAGGGCATGATCATGGATATCGTGCTCGGCATTGTCGGCGCCATCGTCGGCGGACTGATCTTCAGCGCCTTTGGCTCGGCGGGGGTCACCGGTCTCAACATCTGGAGCCTGATCGTTGCCGTCATCGGCTCGGTCGTCGTGCTTTGGGCCTATCACCAGTTTTCCGGCAAGCGCACGCTGTAAGCACGGTCGCCGTATTGATCGGCTGTGAAGGCCGACCCGTTCGGGTCGGCCTGCTTTGAATTCATGTCGTCAGGCGACCATCGCCAGTCGGCGCCTTCTTTCGTCGAGTGAGACGATCGCCAGGCCGCTGGCCATCACCAGGAGGATGCCGCAGACGGCGAGCGCGTTGGGAAACTGTCCGAACACCAGCAAGCCCGAAATGACCGCCCAGACGGTGAAGCAGTAATAGAACGGCGCGACCGCGCTTGTCGGTCCGACCCGGTAGGCCATGAAGATGAAGAAATGGCCGAAGATCAGGAACAGGCCCGCTCCGGCGATCAGCAGAAGATGGCGTCCCTCCGGCATCACCCATTGCTCTGTCGCCAGATGCGCCGCGCCGGAGCCGGCCAGCACCACCAAGACCGCTGAGATGGCGACGATCATGCCCGGCACCTCGGTGCCCACCTTGCGGCCGGCTATATCGCGCACCGCCGCGAAGGCGGCGTTGCCGAGGGCCAGCAGCGCATAGACCGAAATTCCCTGCATGGTCGGCTGCGCCACCATGAGAGCCCCGACAAAGCCAAGGCCGATCAGCGCTATGCGCGTGGCGCCGATCTTTTCGCCGAACAGCATCGAGGAGCCGACCAGCACGAGGAGAGGGGTGATCTGCCCGAGCGCGGTGGAATCCGCGATCTGCATATTCGCCAGGGCGACGACGTAGCAGAGGATCGCCAAGAGCTCGAACAGGTTGCGGCGCAGCACCTTGCGCTCGAAGAGCAGCGGGATCTGCCTGGCGTAGCCAAGCATCAGAAGCAGCGGCACGCCCCACAGCGTCGCGGCGGCACCCCGCAGCAAGAGCACTTCATAGGGCGGCAGCCCGGCGGTCGCGAGCTTCATCATCGTGTCGTTGACGAGATAGGATCCCGTGGAGACGACCATGAACAGCGGACCGCGGATATTGGATGGAATGAACTGCATCCGCCGACAAAATCAGAGCGGCGTCGCGGCGGCAATGGGCCAGTCCGTAGCCTTTGATTTTACGCACGGCACCCCTATATCCGTGCCACATCCCCCTGAATTCGACCATTGGTTCGGGTCGAGCGGGAATCCGCTCAGCCACAAGGCACTTGTGTTTTTCGGCCGTTGTCGCTAATCGCCCCGCATTCGACTGAACTGAAGGTCAAGGCCGTCCAAGGAAAGAGACTATGGCAAAAGGTAAATTCGAGCGCACCAAGCCGCATGTGAACATTGGCACGATCGGTCACGTCGATCATGGCAAGAC